>DYVS01000126.1:0-30337 GCA_020743075.1 Butyricimonas virosa
AAAGTTTTGTTATTAATTATATTTTCGTTTATCGGGATATTTGTTTTTGCTCAGGGAATCGATTTTCAAGAACTTTCTTTGGAGAAAACTCTTGAGAAAGCAAAAAGAGAAAAGAAATTAGTTCTCGTGGATTGTTACACTACTTGGTGTGGCCCTTGTAAGATGATGGCTTCGCAAGTGTTGGCACAAAAGAAAGTTGGTGATTATATGAATGATAAATTTGTTTCTGTGAAGATTGACATGGAGAAAGGTGAAGGACCGGACGTAAAGAAAAGATATGGTGTTAAAGCCTATCCCACGTTCTTGGTTATCCAACCGGATGGGACATTGATTCATCAAGTCGTGGGGTATTGTGAACCCGATAAATTTATTAAATCGGTAGGTGAAAGTTTCGATCCGTCAAAAGCAACGGAAACCTTACGTGCTCGGTATAACGGGGGGGAACGAAATCGGCAATTCATGTTAAACTATTTGGACGTATTGCTTACAATAGGGGATCGTTCTGTAGAGAAGGTGGCTCAAGAGATCTTTGCCGGGTTGAATGAAGAGGAGAAATTTTCTCAGGATTACTGGTTCCTGTACGAGAATATGAAATTAAATACCGTGGGTGCCGATATGTATAATTTCCTATTAGCTAATCGGGAACGTTTTAATATGGTAATTGGTAAAGAGTGTGTTGATAATTTTTTGCGAAGGTGTAATATGGAGCACTTGAATTGGGCTTCTTTCGGGGAGACAGATATGACAGATGAACGACGAGGTGAAATACAGAAAAATTTGGATAAGGTAAACATTCCGGAACTTTATCCTTTCTGGGAAGTGGTTCAGGCCTGTCGTAGCAAGGAAATCGGTCGCATCGTGAATACTTGCAAGAAGAATTTCCCGAAAATGGATCTTCATCTCTGTGGTTCGTATTATTCTATGTTCAAAAATTTGATAGAGGAGAAAGGAACGGCAGGCCAGAAGAAAGCATGGGAAAAGCTTCGGGAAGATATCAAGAAACGAAGAGAGACTGAACAGCAAAAGATGGAGGAGATGTAAAAGAGATGATATCATCGGGACATTAATTATTCAGGGCAAATCATTTTGATGTGATAGCCCTGATCCCCTCGAAACTAGATAGATAATTTTAATGCTATATCTATGAAATATTTTAAACTTCTATTTTTTATTGGATTGGTTGCATGTAATCGTCAGGTTAGTGATAATTTAACAAATACTGGAGATATCGAATTGACCGGTGAGGGAAAAAAGGTTGTGCAATCACTAAAGCAGTATATTGATACATTATATGCTTGTGCAGATGATGGTTTAAAAACAATAGATCCTTATGCTACGATTAAGGACTTGGATTCGTATACTCTTTTCGAGCTTCCTTATTATGAATTTGATCAGGATCGTTTTTATGAAGCCCCTTCCCCCGAAAACTTACTAAAGAGTTTTTACAAGCCGAAAAATGAGAAATGGTTTTGGGGATATAAAGTTGATACCATACGCTTGACTGCTGTAAAAGTGAATAACGTTTGGATGATGCGGACGTTGATGCATGATTGGGAAAAAGTAATCGGGTGGCTTTCGTTAAAGTTGGAGGAGGCAAAAACAAAAGATTATCGGTTATTAAAATTGGGATATAACGAATATGTTACTTTTAGGCGAAATGGAAGGTCTATTTTTTATCCAATTACCGGAACACGTGAAATTTCAGATGATGAATTTTGTGAGATAGCTGTAAATTATATAAATAATCAAAGAAAAGTGCCTATACATTCACGTTCGGATTTGGATGTCGAGATGAGGAAGAAACAATTAGAGGAAATCATAAAGATAATACAATTAAAAGAATAGTTTTAATATAATATTTCAGTTATTTTGGCATATATGAAAAAAGCGATATTATTGATCTTTATTTTATTGTGGTCTTCAATGATTATTTCTAAAGGTGAAATAACGAGACAACTTTATGGATATTATGAAAGTGCAATGTATACAAATTACGTTGTAAAGCAATCTCAAGATAATTGGTGTACGTTTGCTGCGATTGCATCACATCCAGATGTAAAAATGTTAGAATGTCAGCTTGCAACAATGTATGTTACACGTTATGGTGTAATTGCGGATTGTTGTGATATATCTCAAATCAGGAATTATACTAAATGTGTTAGGGATATGTCAATCGGTATAAGTGATGCTTGTGAATTGGCGCATGCAGTGGGCGTTCATACTTCCGGTATATGTCCACTAGAAAGTTTTTTCGAAGGGGTAGCACGACATGAGTTTCGTTTTTTTCCATATTTGATGTTTATTGCAGATCGAAATCCAGGACATACAGGGTTATGCGTTGGACTTCAATTTTTAGTTCAATCAAGTCAAATTTTGGGTGTTGTGTTAGTTTGGGCTAATCCTGCAACAGGAACGGTTATACAAGAATATCTTGATTATAATTTTTTACTCGATACTGAAATTTATTTTATGGCTTATTAGCTAAAATGTATTTAATGAAGGTAAGTTAAGAATGATAAATGGTGGGAGAAGCTATGTAGTCAGGATATTGATTATTTTCAAATGATGATATTCTCCCTTTAGATAAAGGTATATGAAGAATTGGGAAATATTATTGATATTAATTATTTTTTTTTGCGTGTCGTGTGACCGGGATAAGTATCTTATAGAAAATATTGTCGAGAGCGAAGAACGGTTTTGCTGGAATATAGATGGGGAGGTTTACGCCCGTTTATTGAAAGGCTCTAGTTTTATTGGTCTAAGTGATCAATTTCGAAAGGCCTGTTTGGCGTATGAGACTAGTTACTAATGAACTGGTCGAGAGATTTCCTCCTGGAGCACGCGGGGGCAGGATTTCACCTCCGGGAGATTTTTTCAAGGTAATTTTTTCATCCACTTCTAAATTGACATTGGAACAATGGATGAAAATAGAAACTGCTTTGTAAAAAATAAATAATGATTGCATGGGAGGTCGTTTCCTGGACACGTTGCGAGGGGCAAAACACTAACGTATGGTGCGGAAATACGAGGGAATGGCCATTTCGAACGTATGCAACGAGTGTTAAAAGTTTTGAAGACACGATCCGTTTGGAACGGGCGTTGCTGCCATGAACTGGTGCATGTGGTACGGATAACCCTGATGCACGGTTAAACCGGGAGATGCGGGCAAGTTATCGTTATATAGCAGATCATCCTGAAATAGATGATTTGTTGATGATTATTAGGAACGTGAACAATAGGGATACAACAAGATTGATATATTACGATGACGGTTTAGAGGTGGATTTCGATTGGGAATTAGGCTGTGAAAGTTTATATACTTGCTTGAATGTGGCAAATTTTATTAAAAATGAACTCGCAGAAGATGAACGTAAAGTGGTAAGAGATAGTGCGAGTCATAGTATGCAAATCACGATAGTTTCGGATAAAGCGGGCGATGCAATAGAGTTGGAATTTTTGATTTGGTGTACAGATCTCGTGTTTGCACGAATGTCCCCGGACAGGTTGTACATGTAGGAAACAAAGTTGAAAGTGTTTTTGAAGATAAAGATTGCGGAATGTGATAAAAATATAAAGCATATAAAATATATTATCGGGATAGATTATGAGGATTTGAAATAGATGATATTTGTTAAAAGAAAAGGGTCTATCTTGTTTTAGCTCGTTTCCTTTGGAAATAGGTTTGCAACGTGGAGATGAGTCGGTTTTTCTTGGAACGGCGTGGACGATTCAGAAGGAAATAACTGCTGTTTGTAAGTTATATTTTCAGTAAAACGTTTATTTCTTATAGTATACTTATTAATAACTGGGATTGACACTAATTTTATTTAAAAATTTGTATCTTTACACATAATATGTTTGTTGTGTTTTTAATTTGACAATTTATGAGGAAAATAACGTTTGTATGTGTCGTGGCAGCCATTTTGTGCGGGATGATTTGTTCTTGTACCAATGGTGTATCAGAAAAAGAGACGAAGAAAAGTTTAATGATCGAGGTGCCTGTTCCCGAGCGTCCCGCTGGGCAGAAGGATGTAGTAAATTTGGTAACCCCTAAGCTGGATACCGTGCGGGTAGGGTTTATCGGTTTGGGAATGAGGGGACCCGGTGCGGTGGAGCGATTCCTGCATATACCCGGAACGAAGGTGGTTGCCTTGTGTGATATTCGCCCGGAACAAGTGGAGAAATGTCAGGGAATTCTGAAGAAAGCAGGGGTTCCGGAGGCTGTCGGTTACTCCGGGAGCGAGGATGCATGGAAACAGCTTTGCGAACGGGAGGATATTAATTTAGTGTATATTGCTACGGATTGGTTACATCATGCTCCGATGGCGTTGTATGCCATGGAACATGGGAAACACGTGGCGATCGAGGTTCCTGCTGCTATGAACATGGAGGAAATTTGGGCGTTGATTAATATGGCAGAGAAGAAACAGTTACATTGCATGATGTTGGAGAATTGCGTGTATGATTTCTTTGAATTGACGACGTTAAATATGGCTCAACAAGGTGTGTTTGGTGAAGTTTTGCACGTGGAAGGGGCTTATATTCATAATTTGGAGGAATTCTGGCCTTATTATTGGAATAACTGGCGTATGGATTATAACCGGAAACACAGGGGTGATGTTTATGCTACTCACGGAATGGGACCGGCTTGCCAGTTGCTGGATATTCACCGAGGGGACAAGATGAATTACTTGGTATGTATGGACACGAAGGCTGTTTCTGCTCCCGAATATTTGAAAAACAAGACCGGGGAAGAGGTGAAAGATTTCAAGAACGGGGATCACACGATCACGTTGATTCGCACGGAAAACGGGAAGACCATCCAGATTCAGCATGACGTGGTGTCGCCTCGTCCGTATAGCCGGATGTACCAATTGACGGGAACCAAAGGATTTGCTAATAAATATCCGGTTGCGGGATATGCTTTGAAACCGACACAAATTTCATCAGATGTGGCTCCCGATCACGAGGATTTGAATTCTCACGGTTTTGTGCCGGAGGATGTGAAGAAGGCTTTGATGGAAAAATATAAACACCCGATTCAGATCGAGTTGGAAGAGCAAGCCAAAAAAGTGGGGGGACATGGTGGAATGGATTTTATCATGGATTACCGTTTGGTATATTGCTTGCGGAATGGATTACCGTTAGATATGGATGTGTATGATTTGGCAGAATGGTGTTGTTTGGGTGAGTTGACGGCTCTTTCTTTGGAGAATAACAGTGCTCCCGTGGCAATTCCTGATTTCACCCGCGGAGGTTGGAACAAGACGAAAGGATATCGTCACGCGATGGTGAAGTAAATCACGATTTGAGATATAAAAATAACGGCCCTCTGAAAAAAGAGAGCCGTTATTTTTAGCTGCCTTATTTTATTTTTCTAACGCTTTCTTGATCTGCCGTTTGGCTAATGTAAGAGGAGCTAGTGAACAAGGTCCGTTCACGCAACCACCATCACAAGCCATTACCTCGACAAACTGAGCTTCCGGTTTTTTTACCATAGTTTTCAGTAAAGTCTGGTTTTTCTTGTCAAGTCCTTCGATGGAAAGAGTCGTGTAACCGTTTCCAACAGCTTCTACAATAGCGTTGCGAACACCTCCGGCTTGAGCGTATCCACGGGAGAATTTCGTTACTTCCGGATCCAATGGTAATTCTTCACAAGTTTCCGGGTTTATGTCATAAGCCACCATGAATGCTCCCAACTCTTCAAAGCTCATTACGTAGTCCACTTCCGGAACGTACATTTCAGCCTCGTAACGTTTAGCCAGGCACGGGCCGATAAATACGACTTCGGCATCCGGATATTGTTCTTTTACCCGGCGAGCGGCGTAAACCATCGGGCTACGGGTGTCGGATACAAACGGTTTTATCATGGGGGCGTGTTTGTCCACCCAACCCACGTATGCCGGGCAGCAAGAAGTGGTCATGAAAGGTTTCCCTTCTTCCATGCGTTCCTGGAACTCGGCAGCCTCATTGCGAGAGGTGTCTTCTGCTCCTAGGGCAACTTCTACCACGTCGTCGAAACCAATAGCCTTGATGGCGGAAAGGATCTGTCCCGGAGTTGCGTTGAACTGGCCATAGATTGCCGGAGCCGGGATAGCTATGATTTTCTTGTCCGGAGCGGTAATGCTCTTGTACACGTCGATCACTTTGGAACGTTCCATGATAGCCCCGTAAGGACAAGTTTGCATACATTTCCCGCAATAGATACATTTATCTTTATCGATATGCTCGGTTCCGTCTTCCCCTTTGGTAATTGCTTTTACCGGGCAAACGTCCTCGCAAGGTACGGGCGTGTACACGATTGCGTGGTAAGGACAAACTTTAGAGCATAGTCCGCACCCCACGCAGTCTTCCTGCGTGATGCAAGCTTTACCCCCCTTGAAAGAAATTGCCGCTTTCGGGCAGTTCATCAAACAAGGACGTCCCTCGCAACCGCGACACATGTTGGTTACGAAGTACTGGGATTGCATACAAGCACTACAAGCCTCATGAACCACGGAAAGAATGTTCTCTTTCGTGTTCTTGTTGTCAAGTGCTTTCTGTGCGAATTCAGACAAGGGGATCAGGTCAATTTCCTCGTCCGTGATCTCGAAGCCTAAGATTGAAATAATCTTATGCTTCAAGATGTAGCGATCCTTATGCACGCAACACTTGATCGGTTTTTTATTTTTTGGGCGCATTTCCACTGGAATGTACTTCACCCCATTTACTAGATTTTCTTCCTTTAAAAGTTTTACAATTCTAATCAGTAACTCACGTTTCGTGAGCATCGCAAAATTGTCATATAACATTTCTTACTTCCTCTTTAACGATTTGTATTAAACTATTTTTACTAACGCCAGCAATACGTTTTCCATTTACTTCAATAAACGGTGGGGCTTGTTCACCTTTGCCACACCCTAAACATGGAGAATAGCTTACATCAAGATGTTCGAGGATATTTTGGGGAAGAGATTCAATCACATCTCTCAACTCTGCGCCCCCCATGACATAGCACATGGTACCCACGCATATTTTTACATTTACTTTTTCCATAGTGTTGTGAGTTGGTTTCGTTTTTGATTTTATCCCCTAAATATACATAATCTCTACATCTTTCAAATACTTTGTCTCCAATAAAAATTTTATTTTTTTGACCACATTTCTCCGGATCTCCAACTCCACGGGGAGATTGGGATCTTGGTGCGCCGTGTTGATACGGGTTCCCACGAGTAACGTGATTTTATCACTATTCAACAACATTCTCACCATCATTTCTGCCGGTCCGGCTTCCCGACGGCGGTCAATATCTCCTTCCGTCAGTATGCGTTCCACCTTACCTAGCGTCAAGATTCCCTCGGTGACAAGATCAACGCCTTCCATCTTGGAGATGGGAGGGAGCTCCTTGTCCACGATATTCATGTCGACCACCATTTTCGCACCCAGTTCACGGGAGATAATGGTTGCCGTGGTTCCCCCACACAGGATTTTTTTCCCTTGAAATTCCCGAACCCGGTTGGCCAGGTATTTATCGTTCTTCTCGTCATAGGGAGGACCTGTGCACACAAGCAAGTTACGGGGTTTCCGCATGTAGATGACACAACAACTCGTGTCGTCTTTCAACGAGTAACCATCGTTCTTTTCTGCTTGATTTACTATTTTATGTGCCAATTCCTTGGCAGATATATCATTATATTGATTTACCAGATTGGCAATATATTCCTTTGCCTCGTCTTCCCAACCAAAGGGCATTTTAGCCGTTCCCATACCGGATTGGCTTACCCCGTCACTGAAGAAGATAATCCGGTCTTCTTTTTCCAGCGAGAACTCGGAAATCCACAGAAATGTATTCTCAAGGTCTTCCCGTTCCACTGGGATTTTTTCCTTGGATATGTTGGCGAAACGCCCGTTCCGGTACAAATAGTAGGAGGGTGTTTCATATTCGATAATTTTCACGTTACCGAAACAATCAATGTCACAAATACAAAAGGTCGAGTAACTGATCTTTCGTACCATGTCTTTCGGCAAGGTATTCATGATCGAGGTAGAAGTACGTAGGATGCTTTCATTCATGGCGGTAAAGTTCATGGCCATGGTTGCCGTCATCGTGGATAGGACACAGGCTTTGATCCCGCTTCCCAAACCATCCGATAGCACGCTGATGACACGTCCTTCGCCTTTTAGTTTTTGAGACATGAAACAATCCCCGCAGACAACATTGCCCGCTTTATTCTTCTGGAAGAAGTCAACCTCGATGAAATTACCGTTGTTTCTCAAGACAAATGAAATTAGAGTGGTTTCTTTTGGTCATTTTTCTTGTAAGCCTCCATCACGGTGCGCAACGTGGCATCCGTGAACGCAGCATTTTCCCCGAGCAAACAAGCTACTTGCTGGACGGTTTCCATGTGTTTCTTGATTACCTCCTGAGTCTTTTCAAGCATCCATTCTTTACGGACGTAAGGTTCGCGTAAATCTTGCAATAGCCCGAAAACTAACCGGTGAGGTTGTATGTTATAGATGGATATAATCCATGTCCGGTCTTCTTCCCGTACCTGTCGTTCGATAATTTCCTTTCCGGTTGTCAACACGGCACGGAACAAGTCTTCGTAAGAACAGATATTTTTCAATGCCACTCCGTTTAATCCGGGATCAACTTCGTAAATGGAAGCAATGTCCTCTCCCATGAGTGTGGCGCAGGATTGATTCATGTCCACGACTTTCAATTCCGAGTTGACGAGTAATACTCCGGCCGGAATCTTTTGGAGGAGTACGGTGGCCTTGTCATGTGCGATTTTTCTCATGTAAGATACACACATATTTTCTTCGGCCCGTCCTTCCAGCATGGCAATAGCGAAATCACGGCACGAGTCATAACCGCAGCCACTACAATTTAATTCATCCTCTGGTCCGGTTTTACCCACGACGGCCATGGCCTGTTTGATCTCCTCTTCCGTGTAGGTGTGATCTTGCACGTGGGGGTCTTTGCAGAACAGGATCTGCAAATCAATATTTTTGAAATCATCTTTGGGATTTCCCAATTCCGATTGGTGGATAATCTCGTATCTTTTTAAGGCCGGGGATATATGGCTTAATTTGGCAGGACCATTAATGCATCCGCCCTTGCAAGCCAGTAATTCCAAGAAGATGGAATCATTCTCCCGGTGTGAATCCAGTTCTTTCAACACGTCTTTCACGGTGGAAAGTTCCGAGAAAGCCATGTGATGTATTTGTTTTTTGCCCTCTTGCATACCTTTTAGCATCCCACCTTCAATGGGATAGTAAGCGCCCATCCCGGAACGGTAAGGAACAAAACGGGCTTCGGGCTGATTCGGTGCGATATTTTTCAAGTTGATGTCGGATTGTTCAAACCATTTTTTCAGGTCTTTGAACGTGATCACCACGTCAACGAGGTTATTAAAGTAATCTGCTTCCAGTTTTTTGCAGATACAAGGACCTGCAAAAACAATTTTCACGTCCTCCCCGTACAGTTGTTTCAGAATCTTGGCGTGAGCCAGCATGGGGGAAATAATCGGAGTGATAAAACGCACATGATCCGGGGAATATTTTCGGATATATTCAACGACCACCGGACAAGCCGAAGAGATGTACACGCCACTCTCGGCTTCTTCCAAGAATTTTTCGGTCCTATCCGTGACGATTTCAGCTCCTAGAGCAGTTTCCGATACACTTGTAAAACCTAAACGCTTGATAGCAGCAATCAGCACGCTGGAATGAACTCCTTCGAATTCACTTACGTACGAGGGTGCCAGCGATAGAATGACTTTCGGGTTTTGTGTCAAGGTTAATTTCGCACGGGTTAACCCGTCACGAATTTTTTTAGCCCCTGTCGGGCATACTTGCGTGCAATGCCCACAGTAGATACAACGGTCTTCAATGATGGATGCCTGATTGTTTTCCATCCGGATTGCCTTCACGGGGCATTCCCGGATACATTTATAGCAATCCTGACAATTGTCCGGTTCTGTATAGATGGGTCTTAGTTGCATGGGAATTCTTCTTGTAAGATTTTGTACAAACGCGATAGATTTACTTCTTCATACACTTTGTCATCGATCCGGATAATAGGACCCTTACTACACAATTCCTCGCACAAATGCCCGCAGAAATCGATCTCTGCTTCCAAGTTATTTTCACTCAGATATTTCTTGATCGCTCCGAGGTTGGTGTTGTTTCCTCGGGAAAAACAAGAACTTCCTAAACAGATTTTAATCTGACGCTTTGACATACTTGTAATTGTTCGATTATCCTGTTGCTGCTTTCTACGCTACAAAAGTAGGATATTTATTGTTATAAACCCAATTATATTGCAACTTTAATATAGTTGAATCATTTTTACTTTCAATTTGTAACTTTTTTGATATTATTGAAAGGGGATTGTGAGACTCCGGCGTATGTATACTGCAATACCGGAGCGTGTATCTTTATCTCGTGTGCAAAAAAATAGCTCCTTTTTATAGGAGCTATTTTGTATAAACTTGAAATGTTTTTTATTTTTTCTCTTCTGCTTTCTTTTTGAATCTTCTGGTCAAGTCGAAAGAGATAGGAGTTGCGATGAATAGTGATGAGTATGTACCGACAATGATACCCACTAACAAGGCGAAAATGAATCCCTTGATAGACGCACCACCGAAAATGAATATCGCTAACAACACGACGATGGTTGATAATGAAGTACTGAACGTACGACGTAGCGTAGAGTTCAATGCGTCATTTACTACTTGTTCATCGTCCCGTTTCGGGTATAGTTTACGGTACTCACGGATACGGTCGAATACAACCACGGTATCGTTGATGGTGTAACCCACAACCGTCAATACGGCAGCGATAAAGGATTGGTCAACCTCCAAAGAGAACGGTAACAGACCTGCAAACAAGGAGAATGCTCCGATTACGATGATCGTGTTGTGAGCCAAACCGACAACAGCTCCGGCACCATATTGCCATCTTGAGAATCGTACCATGATGTAGATAAAGATACCGATCAAGGCAAACAATACCGACCAAACAGCAGCTCTTGTCATGTCTTCAGCCACAGCAGGTCCGATTTTTTGAGTCTGTTGCAAGTGCACGTTACGGAATGTTTCGTAATCTGTTCCGGCGGGAAGAATTTCCTGTAATCCGATATATAATAACGAGTCTACGTTTGCATCAACATCAGCTCCAGTTTCGGCAATCCGGTATTTCGTGGTGATCTTCACGTTATTTGCAGTTCCCACGGTCTTCACTTCTGGAGCGCTTCCATAAACTTCTGCCAGTTTTTCTGCAACATCACCCACTTGTACGTCTTGTGCGAAAGTCACGGTATAAGTTCTACCTCCCACGAAGTCGATACCTTTATCCAAACCTCTGGTGAACAAGGATACGAAACAAAGTACAATCACAATACCGGAAATCGTGTAACTGATTTTACGTTTTTGCAAGAACGGGAACTTCGTATTTCTCAACCAGTTTGCAGTTAACGGGGTTGTGAAAGTAACATTGTCACTCTTGGATGCAGCTCTTTCAAGGATCAAACGAGTGATGAAGATAGCCGTGAATAATGAAGAAAGGATACCGATGATCAACGTGGTTGCGAAACCTTTGATCGGGCCTTCTCCGAAGTAGTACAGGATAAATCCGGTTAATAACGTGGTCAACTGACCGTCGATAATAGCCGAGTATGCATTACTATAACCTTCTTTGATAGCAAGTTTCAAGCCTTTGCCAGCTCTGATTTCCTCTTGGATACGTTCGTAAATCAGCACGTTGGCATCGACAGCCATACCCATGGTCAACACGATACCGGCGATACCGGGTAAGGTCAACACGGCTCCAATGGAAGCCAGAATACCAAACAAGAAGAACAAGTTGGCTAGCAATGCGATGTCGGCAGCCAAACCGGCACTCTTACTATAAAAGAATAACATATAGGCCAATACCAACACGAACGCAATGATGAATGACCACATACCGGATTGAATAGCCTCTTGTCCCAGTGATGCTCCAACCACCTCGTCAGCGATGATACGTGCGGGTGCGGGTAATTTACCGGATTTCAAAATGTTTGCAAGGTCACCTGCCTCTTTCACGTCAAAACGTCCGGAAATCTGCGAGCTACCGCCCTTGATCTCGTCGTTTACGTTAGGAGAGGATGCAACCATACCGTCAAGTACGATAGCGATGCAACGTCCGATATTATCTTTTGTCAAACGAGCCCATGTTTTGGTTCCCTCTCCGTTCATTTGCATGGAAACAACCGGACGACCTTGTTGATCGTAGTCTTGTCTTGCGTCGATTACAGCATCTCCTTCAAGCGGAGCTTTACCGTTACGAGTGGTAATCTTGATTGCGTGTAAAGGAACCATGCCGTTTACAGCTTTCATTTCCCACAACAAACGTGCATTTCTGGGGAAAGCTGCTTTTACTTGCGGTAATCTTAAATAGGCGTTGATTTTAGCCGTATCTTTAATGTTGGCATATCCAATTGTAGAACCACCCACGGGTTGACCTTGTTGAGTCATGTTGGGTGATAATATGGCAAGAAGTGGATGTTCTTTCTCGTATTCAGCCATGCTGGTTACCGTTTTCAATGAATCGGATTCACCTTTGATTGCATCTAGGATGGCTGATTCTTTATCTTGCTCTTTTGTCGTGTCAGTTACTTGTGTAGATGTTTCTTCATTCGCTACATTGGAAGCTTGTGCGTCAAGAACCTCTTTTAGTTTTTGATCTGCGGCAGCCAAGTAGTTGATGAATGCATCTTCTCCAGCATCTTGTCCTTTTGCGTTGTCGAATGTTTCATAGAATTCCAATGCGGCAGTTCCTTGTAACAACTCTCTCACACGTTGCGGTTCTTTGATACCCGGTAATTCGATAACGATTCTTCCGGAGATGTCAGCTTTACGAATATTGGGTTGAGCGACACCAAAACGGTCGATACGAGTACGAAGAATGTTGAATGTGTTGTCGATTGCTCCGTCAGCCTCTTTGCGGATCACGTCGAGAACTTCTTTGTTAGTAGCTCCGACTTTGATCTTTTCTTTCATTTCGTGAGTACCGAAAATAGCTGGGGATGCCAGTTGTGCTCCCGGGGCAATCTTTTCGAAAGCTTCACCGAAAAGAGTCACGAAGTCTTTCGGGCTGGAAACTCTCATCTTCACGGCTTCCTCGATTGCTTGATTGAAAGCGGGGTCCGTGCTGTGGTTTGCCAAGCTCTTTACTACGTCTACCACGTCAACTTCCATGGTCACGTTCATACCACCCTTCAAGTCCAAACCGAGGTTCAGTTCCAATTCCTTACATTCCTTGTAAGTGAATTTGGCTAAACCGAGGAAATTGTAGACGGGTTGGTTCGCAACCGAATCTAAATACTCTTTCTCTTTAATAGGGTTACCGTTGGCGAACTCCTTCGCCGCGTTCTCTACCTGGTTGGTTTTATAAGTAAAAAACAACTGATAAAGACTCACCAATGCCAAAGCAACAGCGAGTAGTGTAATCGCTCCTTTATTCTGCATCTGTTTAATGAATTTATAATTACTTAAGCTTCAATTCTTCTTTTAACACATATTTAGTGCGCAAAAGTATAACAATTTTTTCAAAATTGCTATACAATTAGGCAGATACTTTTAATGTTAACTCCTTATTTCCATAATCAATGACCGCCTCATGCCTGACGAGAAAATCGCTCCCCAACAATCCGGCAACCCTGCGCTGCAGGTGTTTGTCGTATAGAGAATTCACGTATTGCAAGTCGATGACTGCCGCATGTATATTCTCGATCGTGTGGTTGCCGATTTGTAGAGCTGTGATATTCACAAGCTGTACCTCATTAATTTCTCCGCACACCCCCCCGGAGTTAATTTCGGAAACATCATCCAGCGGTTCATAACTAAACGGTGTAAGTTTGTCTATGACCGTCACGGATGCTCCCGTGTCTATAATGAAATCTCCCTCAATGCTACCGATTTGCAGAGAGACGATGATGTGAAAGCTGTTATCTTCCAGTTCAACGATCTCTATCGGAATCTTTATCTCCATATTTAAAAGTTTGCACAAACATACGCATTTTCGGTGAAATCCAAAAAGGAGGAATGTTAATTTCAGAAAGAAATCGAGGAATAAAGCTAATAATTACAATCCGTTAATCCTCGTGTATGCTGTTTTTAGCATGATATGAATAAGCCGTTGAACGTGTAAATGGTTATTAGAGAGGAAAATGCCACGGATAAAATTCCCAGTAAAACCATATTGGCAGTTTGGAGCTTGATATTGTAAAGGCCTATGATCAAACTGGCAATGGATTGCAATCCGGAAATCCCGGAGATCGCTAGGGCAAGATAGTGGCCGAAATGGTTGTCATGTATTCCTATCGAGTACAAGGTGACCAGGAAAACAACGAGTAGGGATAGCGTAATGGATAAATTGTGCATCCAGAATTTTTTCATGATGTTGTTGATTTTTATTTTTCCTCTTTCCGGTGATCCCGGAAAGAGGAAAAAGTGGTTATTGGTTATTGTACCAGTTTATTTTTTGAGAGAAATACATGATTATCGCCAAAATAACGAATAATCCGATGCTCCCCACTAGCAGGGCGTAGGTTTCCAGTTGGATCAGGAAGAAAATGTAGGCGTAAAGGCAAGCCAGAAGTCCCCCGATCGTGAAAGCTGTTTTCTTTATTTTTAAAATGCCAATCATGTAGAACGTGATAAGTAAAGTGGTCATGAGGGCGGAGATGATATAAGCGGGGGTGAAGCCGATATGTTCGGACGTGGAGACTAATAACGTGTAGAACAAGCATAGGGCCAGCCCGACAAGTAGGTATTGAACCGGGTGAATGTTCTTTTTCTGGAATATTTCCACGAAGAAACTGACAACGAAAGTCAATATGATGATTAGAAAGGCGTATTTTGCGGAGCGTGTGGATTTCTGGTATTGGTCTACCGGGAACAGAAGATTTACCCCGAATGTGGATTCTGAGATGGCGTAGTTCGTGTATTGGAATCCCAAATTGTCATCCGTCATGTCCCTGTACTCGTTCGGGGTGGCATGATAGGGGCTCTCTTTGAGAATCTGTGAGTAGTTCCGGTTGAATTCCATTACTTCCCATTTACTCGTGAAACCTTCTGACGAGACCTCTCGTTCCGTGGGTAAAAAGGCTCCATTAAAGCTTGGAGTTTGACAATTTGAACGAATGGCGATTTTTGTTGTTCTGCCAAGAGGGGTAAATCGAATGGATTCGGAGCCTTTCAGTTTGAATTTTATCATGAAATGAACGATCGAGTCGTTTGCAAACAGTTGTTGTGGCGTGATTTTAGATGATATACCGGAAACGACAAGGCTGTGGGGATCAACCCCAGGTGTGAAATTCAGTTTCCGGTTGTCCCATTCAAGCGAGATTTGTTCATTGATCCCTCGCAAATCACTGATCCCAAGGTTGATTGTGGCACCTTCAATCCACTTGTCGTTGGGGAATAGGTTGCTTTCTTTCAGGTCTTTGGCTGAGAATGTCCCGGTAATCTCTAGCGTGGAATTGTAAACGATAATTTCATATAATCCTCGTTTGAGTTCCTGCGTGTTGACGTCTCCGGTGATGTTCAGTTGTTCGGGGAGATAATTGATATATCCCTTTTGGTTCTCTCCTTTTTCGTTCTGGTAAAAATAAGGGATGGTTAATATCGGGCCAATGAGGGTTTGAGACTTACTCCATTTTTGTTGAACCTCTTGCGCGGCGGCATTTGCTGTCATTTCTCTTTCATTGATTAGTCCTCGAATCATGCTCATGGGAATTAAAGACAGGAGGATTAGGAAAGCAATGAGTACAATCTTTAGAACTAAAGAGTCTTGTTTGTTGAGACTTTTTCGTGTGCTGTTCTCTTTTTGATTCTTTGCTGTTTGTTCGTCCATGGTGTATTGTATTTAATGTTATTTGAAAAGAACTTTGAAATTCAAAGTGTGATAAGTAAAAAAAATTATATATTCTGATTCTTTAAAAACTCTTCCAAAGCGTTTAAGTGCTTTACAAAAGCCTCCCGGCCTTTCTGCGTGACAGAGAACGTTGTGTTGGGGCGTCGTCCGATGAATTGTTTCTGGCATTGGATGTATCCCAATTCCTCAAGGCTCCTGGTGTGACTGGCTAGATTCCCGTCCGTGAGATCGAGTAAATTCTTGAGGGTTACGAAATCTACCGATTCGTTGACAATCAAGATGGACATGATCCCTAGGCGTGCCTTACTTTCAAAAGCCTTGTTTATATTTTCCAGATATTCTTTCATGGATTGCGATTTACACTTGGTTACGGTCTTGCCGGATGCTGTTTGTGTTCAACTTTACAATAAAAGTATATTCCTGCTGCAATGTGAAGTAATCCGAAACCGGTAACCCAGAATAAAAGGGCATGGGTGATCACAAAACTGTCAACGAGGCCTAACAGAATCTCTGCGTAACCCAAGTAACGTATGTCCGAATAGGTGTACTTGGAACAATTCACGAGAGATAACCCGTAAAAAATGAGCATTATGGAAGAAGTCAATCCGTAATATTGCTGCCATATTAAAGAGAAACAAAGAATCCCTCCGGTTAGCAAGGGAAGAAAAAAATTCCAAAGCAAACGATGAACGGATTTATCTTTAAAGATGTTTCTACATCCTTTTTTTGCTTTTTGATAGCTCATAGTGAAGGTGGTAAGAAGGGAAATAGCGAGTACTCCCAGTGCGATCAAGCAAATTGATGCGAGCTGGTAAGTGGTGTTGATATTTAATAATGGAATATTAAACAAGGTGTCAAAAGAGTTTTGTTTGTTTAGAATAAAGTGGGCCAAGCCGGTTCCGATGCAGGCGTAAATGCCAACGAGAATAGCGGAAATTCCGCTTATCGACATGAATTTCGTGGATTTTTCCATGAGTTCTTTGATGTCGTGTAATGTATCGAGTGCTTCTTTATTTTTCATATTTTAAAAGTTCTTTGCGTTGCAAAGTTAAGATGGATTTTTTATTAAATCAATAAAAAGGTGAATTATTTTGTAGAGGATATTGTTGTTGAAATTTATATAAATTTAAACGGTGTGGAATATTGGTGTTTGGTATGTGTAAAAATTCCACACTTCCCTATAGCCCCATGATGAAACCTAGAGACCTTTTTGGCAGAAAATCAATTCGATATTTTTTTCCTTGTGTTTTGGCGTGTTTGTTGTGTAGGAAAAATTACGTGAATTTTTGAAGGAAAATTAATGCATATACGTGATATAAAATGAAGGATCTAGATTTTTTTCAGAAAGGCGTTATCAAGTTCGGAATGATTTTATTGCTTGGTGGCCTGTGTATGATGGGAACAATTTCTCGAAGTGTTGCGGGCGAAGTTGATTCGACGCAAGTGGCAAAGTGGAAAATATTTGGTCGAGTAATTGATGAACAAGGAGAACCAATTATTGGGGCCGCTATCTTGGAACAAGGAACAACAAATGGATGCGTGACCGATACATTGGGCAATTACAAGTTAACGGTAAAGGCTGGAGCCGTACTTCGGGTTTCTTTTGTCGGGTATGTTACCCGGGAAATAGTGTTAAAAAAGGAAGGGATGCGAAATGTTCGGCTGCGGGTGGATAATGAAGAGTTGGACGAGGTGGTTGTCGTGGGATATGGTTCCGTGGCCCGGAAGAATTTTACGGGATCCGTGAGCGTGATTAACACTGCGGAATCACCTTTGGCTTTGTTGCCGAATACGAACTCGATGGATGCGTTGCGGGGAACGGTAACGGGTATTACCGTGTCGCAACAACAAGGAGCAGGACAGGCGCCTTCTTTACAAGTACGGGGGCAAAAATCGATCGGGGGATCGACATCTAACCCGTTGATCGTGATGGATGGGGTGATTTTTATGGGGAGTTTGCGGGATATAGACCCCAATATTATCGAAAGCATGAGCGTGTTGAAAGATGCGACGTCTTTGGCTGCTTATGGATCACAGGCTGCCAACGGGGTGGTGATGATCACAACGAAACAGGGGAAATTAGGAAAACCCGTGCTGAATTTTAATGCATCGTGGACATTGTCGGAGATGGCGAATCGTCCGGAGGTGTTGAGTCCGGAGAATTACATTAAAAAAATTAATGCAACCCAGCATCTAGCGGAGGATGCCGATCCTTCAGCTTGGATGAGTGGATTCGAGCTAGAGAATTACAAAAACGGCAAGACAACAGATTGGTTGGATTACGTGAGCCGGGTGGGACTGATGCAGAGTTATTCGGCATCCGTATCCGGTGCGACGGAAAAATTGAATTATTTCCTATCCGCTTCTCACGTTGATCAGGAGGGAGTGATTATTGGAGATGATTATAAACGGGAGGCTTTGTCGCTCCGTTTGCAGAGTGACGTGGCTTCTTGGTTGCAAGTCGGGACACAAATGGGATATACCTTTAATGATTACTCCGGTCCCACGACTTACAATCTGGTACAGGCCTTGCGTTTGACTCCTTACGGTCGTGTGACTCGTCCGAACGGTGAATTGGAGAAGTACCCGAGAGAATTGGGGGCCGGATTGACAAATCCCTTGTGGCTGGTGAATAGTGGTACGGTGGATGATCATGATACTTATGCCACGACTTTAATTAAGGGGCATGTGCTTGTAAAATGTCCTTGGTTGGAAGGACTGACTTATCGGGTAAATGCCGCTTATTCTTGGGAGAACGTGGAACGGGATTATTTCGAACATGAGGGGTATTTTGTGGCAGAAGGAACTTCTGAAGATCGGTATTCTGCCTCAGCATTATCCGGTTTCTTGAGTAAGGCGAACGGGTATAGCGCCCGCACGAAGAACACGTACTGGGTAATGGACCATATCGTGAATTTTAATCGTCAATTCGGGAAACATTTTATTGATGCAACCTACGTTTACACGAGGGACTCCAAACGGTATGACTACCGGAAGATGACCGGAAGTGATTTTTCGGATCAAGGGAATACCGTGTTGGGAGCCGATGGACTGGTATATGCCAAAACACAGAAAATCACGAATATCGATAAGACAAAGCATAATAATATCGGGTATCTGGGGCGAATCAGCTATAATTATAACGATACGTATCATTTAAGTGTTTCCGTGCGTCGGGACGGATCGTCAGTGTTCGGGAAGAACTCGAAATGGGGTGTTTTCCCGGCAGTCGGGGTGGCATGGACGGTTTCGAATGAACGTTTTATGAAACGGGTGTCGTTCATCGATTATTTAAAGTTGAAGGGATCGTGGGGTAAGAATGGTAATCAATCTCTGGATCCGTACATGACATTGTCTCGGATAAAACTAGGACAACAAGGCGGTATCAGTTATCCTTTCGGGAATGAATCAACGATTAGCTGGGGCCAACGCTATGATAAACTAGGAAATGCCGATCTGGGTTGGGAGACAACGGAGGCATTTAACTATGGGTTTGACCTCGGTTTATTGGGTAGCCGGATTTATTTGGAATTTGACGGTTATTTTTCGAAGACGACCGATCAGATTTTTGATCGATTGTTACCCGTGATGAATAACGGGTTGACAAGTATGAAAGCTACGATGGGGCAGATTGATAACTGGGGGATAGAGGCCACGTTGACCACGCAGAATGTCCGGACGAAAGACTGGAATTGGAGTACGGCTGTCACGTTCTATCTAAACCGGAATAAATTGAAAGATTTGTACGGTGACGGGAAAGATGATATTTCCAATAGTCTGTTTATCGGGAAATCTTTGGGAGCCATTTACGGTTATAAGTCAATTGGAATTGTACAAGAAGAAGATATTGAATACATTGAGGCAAATAATGCGGCACCCGGTGACGTGAAATTTGCTAATTTGGACGGGAGTGAGGATGGTAAGATTACGGCAGACGATCGTACAATCCTGGGATATAACAAGGAAAACTTTCGGATGAGTTTGAGTAGCACGCTTAAATACAAAAATCTAGAATTGTATTTCTTGTTCGCAGGCGTGTTCGGGGGAAATGGTTACGGGCTGAGCCAGAACACGTATGCTTACCAAACGGCAACAGGAACCGTGTGGGATAATAACTTGAATCATGGTTGGTGGACCCCGGAAAACAGAAGTGACGAATATCCCCGTGTGGATTATGCAGACAGTCGTTTTACCCCACTGCAAAGTTATGGATTCGTACGTTTGCAGGATTTAAGCCTTTCCTACACTTTCCATCAGGATTGGTTGAGTCGTTTGCAGATCACCGGGTTGAAAGTCTTTTTTGCTGCAAAGAACGTGTTCACGATAACCAATTGGGTTGGTGGTGATCCGGAAATCAAACAAACGTTAGGAGGAAGTTACGGTTATCCGTTAGCAGCCATGTATTCATTTGGAGTTAATTTGACATTTTAAATTTGGAGCGTGATGATGAAAACTAGAAAATATATTGCGGTTATTTTTGCCGCTATGGTAATGGGAATTTCCGGATGTAACGATGATCTTTTTCTGGAAGAACATCCCGACACATTTTACACGGCTGAAGATGCTTTTAAGACCGTGGATCAGGTAAAAGCTTGCGTGACGAATATGTATGCCCATGCTCGCTATTGGTTACAGAATGACGTGTTTTTAAAAGGGGCAGGAACCGATATGTTTGATACCCCGATGTGGCGGTCAAGTGGTAACGGAATGTCTAATTTCTCTTCTTGGTCCACGGATAAAAACGAGGTAAAGAATATTTATGAGGCTTATTATCAGTTAGTGAGCTATGCCAACCAGACTTTGGAGGGGGCAGAAGTAAAGACCTTGAACTGGGATAGCGAGAATGACCGGGCGCAGGTACGGGCACAGGCTAATTTCTTTCGGGGATTTGCTTACCTCACTTTGGGAGAGTTGTTCGGGGGAGTTCCCGAGGTGACGAAATTCTATCAGGAACCCCGGTATGATTTCACCCGGATGACCCGGGAGGAAACGTATCGGTTTGCAATTCAAGATTTGAAGAATGCGGCAGATACTTTGCCTGATTATCCAGGAGAGGCGGGATACGTGGCGAAAGGTGCGGCTTATCATTATTTGGCAGAGGCTTATCTGGCCTTGGCTACCGAGTTGGGGGATGATCGGGAATTGTTGCAGCAATCCATTCTTTATGCGACCAAGGTTACCGAGTTACACTCTTTGATGACCGAGCGGTTCGGTTCCCGGGCAAAGCCGGGGTCCGGTGAGGCCATGAATGGAGTCGAGGCTTATTACCCGGACGGGGATGTCTTTTTTGATCTTTTTCAACGGGGAAATTTGGATTATGCCGAGGGAAATACCGAGGCTTTGTGGACGTTGCAAAATGATGTGACGGTCTGGCATAACCTCGGGGGGAATCATTTTTTGCCTTACGCTGGAAGTTTTTCTCCCGTGTTGAGGGAGATGCGTTGGAAAAGCGAATATTCGGAATCGGATGCCGGATATGGCCCGTGGAACACGAATATTGATGAATCAATCTATCCCGGGGGAAACCTCTGTGCCTACGTCGGTGGCCGGGGTGTGTCTTTTAATGCCCCGACAAACTACATGATCAATGATATTTGGGCGGGTGATTTTGCCACGGATATTCGGAATTCAAAAGCGAATATCCGTCGGGAATTCGTGTGTATCGATACCAAACACAGTAAGTACGGTCAGATTGTGACGGCCAATATGCTGGATGAATCAAACATGGATCACTATTACCCGGTATGGACTAAATTCGCTCCCGTGGATGATTGGGGATACGAGGATTTGGTATACGGGGGAAATCGTACGAATACTTTCCGGGACGAATATGCCTGTCGTTTAGCCGAAACTTATTTGTTACGGGCGGAGGCTTATTTCCGTATGGGGGATGCCGGTAGTGCTGCGAATGACATAAACCAGTTGCGCGGTCGGGCGCAATGCAGCCGCATGGCAACATCGGGAGATATTTCTTTAGCTTTTATTTTGGACGAGAGAGCAAGAGAGCTGTTCATGGAGGAAAGAAGATGGTGTACGTTATTGCGTATGCAAGGCTCTGTCATGGAGGATCAACTTCGGGCTCATGCTTATTACATTGCTGATTACCCGACTTACACGGGAACAATCGAGTGGAAATTATTCCCGATCCCGCAGAAAGCGATTGATGCGAATATTGATGCCAAGTTGGAACAGAATCCGGGTTGGAACTAGAAAACTAACTTTTGACATAGGTTTACCCTGGTTTACAGTAGCTTTTTTAGGATAATACATCCTTGAATCCACTGTAATGCTACTGAAATCCTACTGAAAAGCAATGGAAATAATCCCCCTTATTCGTAGCTCATTCGAAGTTTACTCGAAGCTTAGTCGTCCCGTAACGAATGAGCTTCGAGTAAACTTCGAATAATTTCTGTGTAAGTGAGATTATTTGGGTTAATTTACTACTTTATTTAGGTTAGATTTGGGTAATATCACGGGAATGAATTTCTTAGCTTTAAAGTTCGCTATCCTTCAAAAGGATAGGGTGGGTATATTGAAAATAAAAACCGTCCCGGCGCCCCGGAACGGTTTTTTAAAGAATGATCGTGAAGTACTATTGTTAGTTAAAATAATTTCATGTTGTCAAGTACATCCATTACTGATCTAACAGCTTTAGCTGATTGAGCCAATAATTCTTGTTCGTCCTTGTCAAGTTTTACCTCGATAATTTTCTCGATACCATTCTTACCCAAGATTACCGGAACTCCTAGATAGATGTTATTCATTCCGTACTCGCCGTTTAACAAGGCGCAAACGGGAAACACTCTTCGGTGGTTGCACACGATAGCCTCAACCATTTGAGCTGCTGCTGCACCGGGAGCGTACCATGCTGAAGTACCCATCAATTTAACCAGCTCGCCACCGCCAACTTTCGTTCTTTCGATGATGGTATTCAACGTGTCATGGTCAATCAAGTCAGTTACAGGAATACCTGAAACTGTGGTGTATCTTGGGAGCGGAACCATCGTGTCCCCGTGTCCCCCTAATAATAGGGCTTGAATATCTTTCGGGGAAACATTCAATGCTTCAGCTAGAAATGCTCTGTAACGAGCGGTATCCAGAATACCTGCCATACCGAATACACGGCTTGAATCAATTTTGGCAGTCAAGTAAGCGCAGTAGCACATTACGTCAAGCGGGTTAGACACGATAATGATCTTGGCATTCGGAGAATGTTTGATAATATTTTCAGTAACTGATTTTACAATACCAGCGTTTGTTGCGATTAAGTCATCACGGCTCATTCCCGGTTTACGGGGAAGACCCGAAGTGATTACCACAACTTCTGAATTATTGGTGGCCTCGTAATCGTTAGTTACACCTTTGATACGGGTGTCATAAAGATTGATCGGGGCGGTTTGCCACATATCCAATGATTTACCCTCAGCAACGCCTTCTTTAATGTCTAGAAGAACAACTTCATTCACGATGTCCTTTTCAGCGATGCAGTTTGCGCAAGTTGCACCAACGTTTCCTGCTCCTACAACTGTTACTTTCATTTCTGTAATTTTTTTATTGTTATACGTTTCTTAAATGGCTCTTTGTTGCTTTTTAACGCCGTCAAATGTAAGCCTTATTTTTTACATCAACAATCTTTATGCCGAAAAATTACAGAATTTTTTCTGTAATAATTTCATGTCGTTTTGACACGAAGAGAACAAGATTCTTATTGAATCCCGATTTATACTTTCAATTTTCAATTAAATTGTTGCCAAAGACGACTTGCCACGGCATGCATTTTCCCTAGAATACCGACAGGTTTGTATTGTCCGTTTTCCAGACGTTTTTGAAAAGATTGATACCAGATAGCCAGTACGATACCCTTCGTCACGCTGGAGAGTGAAATGCTCCACCAGATACCATTTAGCCCGAGCGAGGGGAACGTAACCAGGTAGTAGGCCAAGGGAATTCGGGCTCCTGTAAGAATGATGCCTACGATAGCAGGTGGGGTGGTACGTCCGCATCCGTTGAAAGCCCCGGCGGTGACCTGTTCTATGGCCGAAAATATCTGGGAAATAGCGAGAATTTTCAGGTATGCACTCCCTGCAACAAGTGTCTGCGGTTCGTTGATAAACACGCTGAATATTTCTTTACTGAAGAACAAGAAGGCTAGGCAGGCAATCAAGGCGATCCCCCCGGCGAGTTTCAACGTATAATGGTATCCCAAGCGTATGCGGTCCAAGTTGCGGGCCCCGAAGTTTTGTCCCGTGAAGGCAGCCAGGGCCGTGGAAAAGCCGGCGGCTGTCATCCAAGTGATGGCCTCGATCTGGGCGCCCACGCTCTGCACGGCGACCCCGATATGTCCCCATTGTGCGGCTACCGTGGCCAGTGTCAGGGAGAACATGGCGAATAAAGCACTTTGCATACTCACGGGTAGGCCGAGCGAGACGATACGTTTCACGAATCGGGCTCTTAACCGGGTGATAAAATATAGTTTTCCGATGGATGAATTACGGAAATAAAGGTTCCAAATGAAAATGGAAAATACAACTAGTTGGGAGAACGTGGTGGCGATAGCTGCACCTGCCGTTCCCAGTGCTGGTACGAAACCGTACCCGTATATTAATAGCGGGTCGAGGATGATGTTGAATATTAATCCGGTGGCAACGATTTTCAACGGGGTTTTACTGTTCCCCTGCCCGTTGTACAATCCGCTGTACGTGTTGTTATTGAACGTGAAGAACAGGCCGGGCGTGATCAGGCGCATGTACATGATTGCCAATTCCGAGATATTTTCTTCCAGATGGAACAACCCGACCAGCATGGGAGCAGCGATATAAATAAAGCAGGCGTATCCCAAGGCAATGATGGATGACAGCATGGCCGATTGATTGGCGTATGCCCGAGCTCTTTTGCTTGCCCGAGCCCCCAAGGATTGCGAGATCGTGACTTCTGCTCCGACTTTACTGATAAACGATAAAGCGTTACCTAACCACGTGAAGAAGCCGGCCACGCCGACGGCAGCCACGCTCTCGCTGCCCAAATGTCCCAGCCAGATCATGTCGGTCATGCTGTATGCCATTTGAACGAAAGAGGCCGTGATAAGAGGAATCGCCATACTCCAGATTCCCTTGCTGATGCTCCCTTGTGTCAGGTCGTTTATCTTTGTCATATCCTTGTGTTATTGAGGCTTGCAAAAATATAAACTTTTTATCATCTCCTATTCTCTTTTTTGTATTTTTGTTGTGTTATAAAAGATGAATTCAAAATGAAAAATATTGCAATTATCGCCGGTGGAAATTCCTCAGAATATGAGGTTTCCATGAAATCTGGGAAAAATATATACAATGAGGTTGATGAAACCAGGTACAATAAATATCTCGTTGTGCTGAAAGAACGAGACTGGCACGTGGAGATCGGGGAGGAAAAGTTCCCCGTGGATAAGAATGATTTTTCGTTTACCCGGAACGGGGAGAATATCTTGTTTGATTTTGCCTATATCACGATACACGGTGTTCCGGGGGAGAATGGGTTGTTGCAGGGGTATCTGGATATGATGGGTGTGCCTTACGGGTGCTGTAACGTGTTGGCCTCTGCCTTGACTTTCGATAAACACACGTGTAATACTTATTTGAAGAGTTACGGGGTAAACGTGGCTGATTCCGTGATGTTGATTCGGGGAATGACATACGACGTGAACGAGATTATCAACGAGGTGGGGTTGCCTTGTTTCGTGAAACCGAATGCGGAGGGTTCCAGTTTCGGGGTGACAAAAGTAAAGGAGGCTGCCCAGTTGGAAGATGCTTTGAAGAAGGCTTTTGCTCTCTGTCGGGAAGTGTTGATCGAGACATTTATCGATGGGACGGAACTGACTTGTGGGGTCGTGAAGGCCGGGGATATGGATATTACCATGCCGATTGCCGAGGTTGTTCCGAAGAATGAGTTCTTTGATTTCGAGGCAAAATATGACCCGACAAAGTCGGATGAAATTATCCCGGCTCGTATCTCTCCCGAACTGACTAACCGGATCAAGACCTTGTCTTCGATGATCTATGATATATTGAGATGTGAAGGGATTATTCGGGTGGATTATATCGTGCGGGAAGACGAGATTTTTATGTTGGAGGTGAACACTACTCCGGGGATGACTTCCAATAGTTTCGTGCCGAAGATGGTGCGTGCCATGGGGGGAACGCTGCGGGAGGTATTGACGAAAATTATAGATAACAAGTTAAACTGATAAATTTAAATTACAAATGAGACGAATTGTTACCACGTTAATGGCTGTCTGCCTGCTATTTTTTGTTGCTTGTTCGGATGAGGGGGATGATGTTACTATATATAATGGTGATACATTCATGTCCGATTATAAGGCGAGTCAAATGTTTTCTACCCTTTCGTTATATGAAAATGTTGCCCGTCAACCGGAAATGGTAAAAGAGTTGATACGGGCTACGGCGAAATTGGCTCAGTATGACACGATTACTGCTATCGCTCCATTGGATAAAGAGGCAGAGGTGGAACGCGGAACGGCCCGGGGAAAATGTCTGGCGGCTTGTTTTTCCTCGATAGCCCGCCAACCGGAAGCGTATGATGATATTGTTTGGGCTGCCGAGAAGTTTCTTGGGACAACCGAAATAAAATCAATGTCCGAGAAAATATTGAAATATTCTCGTTTATATGCATTGGAAGGGGTGACGGAGGCTATGGCTCGTCAGCCGGAAATTGTTGACCTGTTCGATTCTTTTTCCATGAAGTTTTTAGGCGTTGGAATAAAATAATCTTCCTTTCGTTTTGCGAGTGTGAGAAAGGGAGCCGAAAAATAGACTTGTGATTCATGGAGGTTAGGCTGAAAAGAGGAAATGTAGATTGTGTTTTCTCTCTTCAGCCTAAATTTTTGTATTCAGATAATGATTCCTCCCCCCACGACGTCGGGACCTTCATACAGGACAGCGCTTTGTCCCGGGGTGATCGAGTCCATACCTTCGTGAAATTCTACCCGGAGCAAGTCGTTTTCATGGTAGACGGAGGCCTGTGCCCCCCGATTGCGATAACGAATTTTGGCATTTACTTCAAAACCATCGGGTAGGGAGGCGTATTTCATTAGGTTAATATTCTTTGCCCGGAACGTTGTTCCTTGTAATTCTTCCCGAGTTCCTAGTACGACTTCATTGCTTTCCGGTCGGATTTCGACCACGAACATGGGATGCCCTAGGGCAATGCCAAGTCCTTTGCGTTGTCCGATCGTGTAGTTCGGAAATCCCCGGTGTTCTCCCAAGCGTTTGCCGGAAATGTCAACAAACAATCCTGGACCGTATTTTTCTGCAAAGTTTTCCACATTCTCTGCGAGGAAGGTGCGGTAATCGTTATCCGGGATGAAACAGATTTCCTGACTCTCGCTTTTCTTAGAGAGTTTCTCATATCCTTTCTCCAAGGCAATTTGTCGTACTTCAGGTTTTGTTAATTCCCCCAGTGGAAAGATCGTGCGGGCAAGATTCTCTTGAGTTAACGTCCAGAGGAAATAAGTCTGGTCTTTGGTCTCGTCCACTCCTTTGCGCAGAAAATAACGTCCGTCCTGTTGACCGATACGTGCATAGTGTCCTGTGGCAATATAATCACAGCCTAACTTGTCGGCCATAGCAATCAATTTTCCCCACTTGATCGTGGAATTGCAGAGTACACAAGGATTGGGCGTGTGCCCTTGCAAGTATTCATCGATGAAATTCCGAATCACCAGATCATTAAAATCTTTCCGAATATCGAGAATATGATGTTCAAATCCCATTTGCAGGGCCATGTGTTTAGCCTCGAAAATAGCGTTTACACTGCAACACCCTTTTTCTTTTTCCATGCAGGCCTGGGAGATTTGATCGTATACCCGATAAGTAACCCCTACCAGCTCGTACCCTTGGTCTTGTAGCAGCATGGCTGCCACCGTGCTATCAATTCCACCGCTCATTGCCATGAGTACTCTGGGTTTTGCTTTTGGCGAGTTACTAATCGGCAGGTTACAGGTTACAGGTCCTTTCATTTCTTCATTTTCAATTTTCAACTTTCAATTATCTCATCATGAATTGTGTTTCACTGTGATAATCATCCTTTTCAATGTCGATTTCGGGTTCCACGAGTTGGATCGGTCCTGCTAATGAAAATTGGATATATTTAATGGTTTTACCTCGTGACAGCCACTGCCGTTCATAAAAAGTTTTGATACCTAAAATCTTATCATCTAGTCCAACCCCGTAAAGATCATCCGTATTGACGTTCTCGGGGAGGTGGTTCACCTTGACCAATTCTGCCGTGTATCGGTAGAGGAAAGGGCTGTCTGTTTTCAAATGGATAAGGCCGTCTTCCTTCAAAAACTTTCGGTACAGGGTGAGAAAACGGGTTCCCGTGAGACGCTTGCGGGCTTTTGCCATTTGCGGGTCGGGAAAGGTGATCCATATTTCGGAAATTTCTCCAGTAGCGAAAATGGATTCCAGTTCTTCTGCGTGAGTACGCAGGAAAACAACATTTTTCATTCCTTTTTCTTTTGCCGCTTTCGCACCAGTCCACATACGGGCTCCTTTAATGTCCAATCCGATAAAATTCTTTTCAGGATAAAGTTCGCCTAATCCCACGGAGTACTCCCCTTTGCCGCATCCCACTTCTAAAACGATCGGGTGATCATTGCCGAAAACCTGTTCTCCCCATTTCCCTTTTAATTTGTAATCCGTGCGGAATACTTCTTCATGGGTAGGTTGGAACACGTTTTCCAAGGTTTCCATTTCGGCAAATTTCGCCAGTTTATTCTTCGCCATAATCAGTTGTGGATTTTATTTTAATTCCTATATTTTTAATCCCTTTCAGTTGTTTATCTTTCATCCGGTGTTTGATTGCTACGGTATAAATACCGGTGGAGTCGAAATGGAAAATCCGGTCGATCGGTTGTACGACTGTTTTTAGTCCTGTGAGTCCTTGACCGACCCATCTGCTGTTATTGTCGACAATGATAATGTCTGAATTCTCTTTATCAACTTCTGCTCCTTGATGTCGGATGATTAAGTAGCAACTGATATTTCTTTGTTTGTAGTCGGTAGAGTGACGAATGCAGGTGCTGATATGATAATTGCCGGGTTGCGAGATGTCGAATTCGAATTTGTAATTACTGTCTCGTTCCCATGTTTCGCTGTCAAGTGTTTTGTATTTTTCCTGTGTGGTGGAAAAGTTACAAGCCATGCAGCCGAGTAACAGGAAGAGAATGTATATACAAAATTTGTTCTTCATCTTGCGTTCAGTCGTTATTGTTCGTTTTTTACCATGGCTTCCAGTTCTGCGATCATCATGGCCGTGGCTCCCCAGATGAAATTTTCTCCGATCTTGTAACCCGGGGCTATGATTTTTTGTCCCTGTCGGTACAATACCTGATTTGTTTTATTTTTGTCGTCCAGTAAGTCTTTTAACGGAATGATGATCACTTTTTCTACCTCATTTTTTGAGAGTACAAAATTAGGCATTTCCGGGATAGTTCCAACAAAGGGCGTTATATTAAAGTTACTTAATGGGATATACACGTCACTTAATTTTCCGATAACCGTGACTTCCTTGGAGGGTACCCCAATCTCTTCTTCACATTCCCGTAATGCCGTGTTCAGGCTGTTCCTGTCTCCCGGTTCACTTTTACCACCGGGTAAGGCCATTTGTCCCCCATGATATTTCCCTGCATTTGTTCTTTTGATAAAAGGTATCGCCAAGTCACCTTGGTAGGGAACAAGGAGCATCATAACGGCACTGTTGATGGGATGACCTTGGTGAATCCCCTCTTTCCCTTCCACGAATTTCGGCTGGGGAGACATTCGTTCTTGTGCTGTTTCGCCGGGTACTTTGTGTATAAATTTCTGGTGTAATGTTTCGATCGTCATGGTTTAAAATGTAAAATCTAGCATGAGCAGAAATTGCAAGCCTGTATTTTAATTCTGAACGGTATTCAATACTCTCAATAAATTATCTCCCCATAATTTATGCAGTTCCTCGGCGGTGTACCCTTGTCGGAGAAGTTCAACCGTGAGGTTGATCACTTCATTGGCAGCTCGGCAACCGGTTAGCTTTTCCGTGTCATCACCGTCGAAGTCCGTACCGATACCCACGTGGTCTATGCCGACAAGTTGCACGATATGATTGATATGGGTCACGGCATCTAGAATCGTTGGGTTCGGTTGTTTGCTTAGGAACCAGTTGTAGAGGCATACCTGTACTACTCCACCTTTGGCCGCTATCGCTCTAATCTGGTCATCCGTGAGGTTCCGCGGGTGATCGCATAAAGCCCGTGCGGAAGAGTGGGATGCGATGATGGGTGCCGTGCTGAGTTCCAGAACATCTTGCACCGTTTTTGCGCTGGTATGTGAAATGTCGATGATAATGCCGAGGCGGTTCATTTACACATGCCAACGCTAACAAACAGGGAAAAGTGATTGAC
>DYVS01000127.1:0-20666 GCA_020743075.1 Butyricimonas virosa
CGCTCATTCAATGCTTTGATATCAACCGTATTCATATCATTGATTTTTATATTGATTTATATTACTACTTTGTCTAACGTAAATATTCTACTTCGGTTTCAATTTCCTCAAAAAGAGAACTTATATCTCCACCGTTTTCTGTTTTTCCAAAAATAGAGATTATTCCGCCAAATGTTAAAATCAAAGACACTAAATAATGTTAAAACAAATTTTAAGGTTTTCCCAAATAATTTCTAATCTCCTCTTAAAATGCTGAACATTACTAAGACATGGTCTATTTTTTAACATTTCACCTTTTCTTATGACACACTTGTTAACAAACCTATCTCAAAAAGTAAGCAAAAATCAAGGTTTTATGACTTAACAATAACTTATACTATTTTTCGAGGAAACAGTCGAAACGGCCTTCGTTCCAAACAAAAATAAGAAATAAATAATGCTCAACGTTCGATACTAGCGACAAAATACAACCAATTATAACGGGTCAACATCGAAATAAATACGCACTCCCCTACCAATAGGAGTTTTCACCAATTCATCACTTTTCTGCTTTAAGAAAGCCTTCAATTTTGACAGGGAAAGACCTTGTTCCGCCTTTATCAGAATTTGTATCCGATACATTTTTCTAACCCGAGACACATCCGGTTCTGCCGGGCCGCATACCCTACGTTCCAATCGTTCCCGTAGCAACCTAGCCAACTCGTTCGCAGCATTTCTCAAAACCACCCCATCCATATGCCTCAACTCTACCTGAATCAACCGGGAAAAGGGGGGATAGTTAAACATTTCCCGTTCTTGGGATAACTGAGTGTAAAACTCTCTATAGTTTTCCTTCCTCACCAACTGATACACTCGACTTTGCATATCTGTCACCTGAATTACCACCTTTCCACGCTCACCTTTTCGTCCACTGCGTCCACTCACTTGCATCAACATATCATAAGCCCGCTCCTCTGCCCGAAAATCGGGAAAACCCATCAGACTATCGGCATCCATCACCCCGACAAGTTTCACCCGTTCAAAATCCAACCCTTTCGAAACCATTTGTGTGCCGATCAGCACATCCAAATTTCCACTTTCAAAATCATCGATTAAAGCCCTGAACTTTGCCTTATTACTCATCACATCCAAGTCCATTCGGGCAACCCGAGCTTCTGGAAAATACTGTTTCACGTCCTCTTCGATCCGTTCCGTTCCCGGAGTACGATTCACGTAATGTCCCTGTCCACACTCCTGACACATGGCCGGAACGGCCCGCAGGCTCCCGCAATAATGACAATTTAGCGTGTTCCGGTAGCGATAATAAGTCATACTCACATCGCAATGTTTACATTTCAGGATGGATCCACAACGATCACATTGTAAATAAGTTGAATATCCTCGTCTATTCTGGAATAAAATCACCTGCATCCCATTCTCCAACACCCGTTTCATTTCCTCGTACAAAACCGGAGTAAAACTCCCTTTCATCATCTTTTTACGACGATATTCTTTCATATCCACGAACAACAGTTCCGGCATCATCACTTCCCCGTAACGGGTTGTCAGTTGCACGAAACCATATTTCCCGCTTAGGGCATTCTGATAACTTTCAAAAGAAGGTGTTGCAGAACCCAACAATATTTTTGCCCCACTCATCTTTCCAAGCATTATAGCGGCATCACGACCGTTATAGCGGGGTGCCGGTTCTTTTTGCTTGTAAGAACTTTCATGCTCCTCGTCAACAATAACCAACCCCAATCGCTTATAAGGCAAAAACACGGATGACCGCACGCCTAACACCACGGGATAAGGATTCGTACCGTTTTGTTTACGCCACATCTCTGCCCGGGCACTATCCGCCATTCCCGAATGATAAACACCGACTTGATCTCCGAAGACCCGCCGCAATCGTTTCACGATCTGTACCGTTAACGCAATTTCCGGCAACAAATACAACACCTGTTTTCCTTGCCTTAGCGTCTCTTGTATCAGATGAATATATATTTCAGTCTTACCCGAAGAAGTTACGCCCTGCAACAAGACACACTCCTTCTCCTTGTAATACCCTTGAATGTCGCCCAAAACTTTTTCTTGCGCCCCCGACAAAGCGTGTACATCCTCCACCTCCTCTTTAGATACCTCTAAACGGCTGACTTCCTGCACAACAATTTCCAACACACCCCGTTCACACAATCCTTTCAAGGCCGAGGCTGAACTACCGATTTTCTGAATAAACTCTGTTCTAGGCAACCCCTCTACCCGATGCTCGTCGCTATAATACACCCAATCACACAGCATCTTGTATTGAGTCCTCGCCCGTTTTAAGCTATCAAGAATCCCATCCAATTCTTCACTCGCAAACTTTCGCTTCCATCTCACCAAACGTTCAATTTTCGGCTTGAATAGATCATCTACCGATTCCTTGATTCCAATAATTTCTTTTTCCAATAAGGCTCGAACAGCAACATAGAGATCTTTTCTCCTCAAGAGTTTTTCAACTTCGGCCATACATATCTCACCTCTTTCTCGAAATACTCCCACGATCTCCTTCTCATCCCGACTTAATTCACTTTCATCTACCAACCGTTCTTCCCAGCCGTTCACCAAACTCAAACTCGTGTAACTCTCCAAGCGCATCGAAACAGGTAATGCTGCACGCATAACCTCTCCCGGAGGAGTCATGTAATACTCGCTGAGCCACAATAGAAATTTTAAATGAGAACCAGAAAGAGCGAATCCTTCCTCGATAACCCGTTCTATCGGTTTTGTTTCAAATCCGACAGGCGGATTCGTATGCAACGCATAGACAACACCCGTGTAACGTTTATTCTTAACAAATGAAACGACCACGAGCGCACCTACCGTTACCGAATGTTCATATTCTTCCGGTACCAAATAAGTAAAAAAACTTTCCACTCCCAGAGGGATAATGACATCCGCGTACAACAAACGAATTAATTTTAGATTTTAAATAGCCAAAACTTCCGTAATATCCAACAGATTATGATTCAACGGTTTTGAATTCTTGATAGCCTTATTAAAAGGAACATGAACAATATCCTTATTCATAATCCCGACCATGATACTAGTCTGATCATCCAACAAAGCATCCACTGCCGCCACTCCCAACGTGCTAGCCGTCACACGGTCAAAAGCGGAAGGTGATCCCCCCCTCTGGATATGCCCTAAAACAGTAACCCGCACATCATATTCAGGATGTTTTTTAGCAATCCGATCGGCAATCGTGTACGCACCACCTGATTTATCTCCTTCTGCCACGATTACTATACCGCTCGACTTATGAGGTTTATAATCATGCTCCAAGTAACGATCCAAATCATTCAGATCCGTCTCGATCTCCGGAACCAGAACAGCCTCGGCTCCCGTGGCTACAGCTGAACGCAAAGCGATAAATCCGGCATCCCGTCCCATAACTTCGATAAAAAATAAACGATTATGGGCACTTGCCGTATCCCGTATCTTATCCACGGCATCCACCACGGTGTTTACCGCCGTGTCATATCCAATCGTGTAATCCGTCCCGTAAAGATCATTATCTATCGTACCGGGAATCCCTACAATATGCACGTTATGCTCTTGACAGAACAACCGGGCTCCGGAAAAAGTACCATCCCCACCAATCACAACCAACGCATCAATTCCCAATTCCTGCATCTTTTCGTAAGCTTTCGTACGTCCCTCCGGCGTACGGAACTCCTCACTACGGGCCGTCTTTAAGATAGTTCCTCCGCGTTGAATAATATTACTCACGTCATGGGAATGCATGCGCACAATATTTCCCTCTATCAATCCCTCGTATCCATCGTAAATGCCATAAGCCTCACAGCCATTAAAAATAGCGGCCCTCACAACTGCCCGAATTGCGGCATTCATTCCCGGAGCATCACCTCCTGAGGTTAAAACTCCTATTTTTTTAATCTTTCCCATAAAAACAATGTTTAATTGAAAATGTTAATCTCAATACCCCCAATTCTATAATTTAATTTTTAGCTTTTAGTTTTTAACTTTTAGCTTCCAACTCCTCCTTTATCTCTTCCATCACCCACCTCGGTGTTGAAGTTGCTCCACTAATCCCGACACTTCCGGCTTTATCAAACATCTCATCACGCAGGTCTTTCACCCCCTGCACAAAATAAGTTCGGGGATTCACCTCCCGACACACCTCGAAAAGTTGCTTCCCGTTGGAACTCTTTTCCCCACTAACAAACAAGATCACATCATGTCTTGCTGCAAAATCTTTCAACTGCGGGATTCTATTTGCCACCTTACGACAAATGGTATCATTTACCACCACGGAACTCTTGGCATTCTCTTTCACCAACTCCACGACACGCTTGAAACCATCCAAACTTTTGGTTGTTTGAGAAAACAGTATTACCGGACGAGAAAAATCAATATATTTCAAATCTTCCTCTTGCTCGATAATCAGAGCCTCATCATTCGTCTGTGCTACCAACCCGTTCACCTCGGCATGTCCTCTTTTTCCATAAATCACGATCTGCCCCCCGTTCCCTCTCACTTCCTCGTACGCCTTTCGTATTTTCTTCTGCAAATTCAATACCACAGGACACGAGGCATCAATCACCTCAATTCCATTCTTCTTTGCCAGCTCATAAGAACTCGGTGGTTCACCATGAGCCCGGAACAACACCCGACATGCCTTCAATCGGGCGAACTCATCATGATCTATCGTACTCAATCCCAGTCGTTTTAATCGCTCTATCTCTAAACTATTATGCACAATATCTCCTATGCAATATAATCTTCCATGTTGCAACTCTTCCTCTACCTTAGCAATTGCATTCACAACCCCAAAACAGAAACCGGAATTTGCGTCAATTTCTACTTTCATATCTTGAACGAATGATCTTTAACATCTCTTCCACTTCTTCCTCCACGGTCATATCGCCATTATCAATCAACACGGCATCCGACGTTCTCACCAAAGGACTTGTTTCCCGGTGTTCATCTATATAATCCCGTTTCCGGACATTCGCTTCCACCTCTTCATATGTCACTTGCTCTCCTTTCTCAAGGAGTTCCTTGTAACGTCTCTGGGCTCGTACTTCAGGACTTGCTGTCATAAAAAACTTCACTTCCGCATGAGGAAATACAACACTCCCGATATCTCGTCCATCCATAATCACCCCTCCTTCTTTTGCCATTTCCCGCTGTTTTTCAACAAGCAATTCCCGCACATAAGGCAACGAAGCAATCAAGCTCACGTTATCAGAAACCTCTAGTCCCCGAATAGCTGCCTCTACATACTCACCATTCATGTAAGACTCATAACGTTTTTTCTCCTCGTTATATTTAAAACCGAAAACAATTGTTGGTAGAATTTCTTTCAATTTTTCATCCTCCACGATCCCATTTCGTATCACCCCTTCTCGCATAGCCCTCAATGTCACGATCCGATACATCGCTCCCGTATCAATATACGTATAGCCCAAGCGTGCGGCTAATATCTTCGATACGGTACTTTTTCCCGTAGAAGAATGTCCGTCAACGGCAACAATCAAACCTTTCTTTTCCATTTTCAATCTTATCTGTTCAGATTGCGAAGATACAAAAAAGGGGTAATCTTTGCGATCACCCCCTGCTATATTTTTGTTACAAATCTTAGTTTACCAACTGTAACAATTTCTTTGCTTTCTCCATCATGGTTTGGTTAGAAGACTCTTCTGCCAAAGAGGTAGCTATCTTAGCATATCTTTTAGCAACGTCCTCGAAACCACATTTGTTAGAAATCAAAGCATAATTGTAAAGGGCGTCGAAATCCTTCTTTGACTCGACAGTCTTACCTGCCCACAATTGAATTACCTTCAAACGGGAAACATCATTCATGATCTCCAATGCGCCATCGGTAATTTCCTTGATCATTTTCCTGTTCTCAGGGAAATAACGGAACAACTTTCTAGCTTTGTAAAAATAATCCTCAGACTTACGCTCTGCCCGTAATTGCTTGATGTAAAAATAATCAGCCACCACGTCATAATGTTCGTAACCAGAACTTTTCAAGAAATCCAAATACTTGTTATACTCGATCTTGTTACTGTTATAGTACTGTTCCAAATGACCAACAAACACGTTATCCAACTTCTGGAACACATCATCTTTCGAGAAGTTCTGCATGAATTTGGACTGATTGTTAAACAAATATTTAATCTGGGGAGCATTCACATCATCCACGTAATCTCGGATAATCGACCAGTTATAATCTTTCAAGTAGTCCACCTCTTTCTGAGTCTGAAAATACCTGTTCACAACATCACGATTCGGCTTCCCTTGGTTTTTCAACTCTCTCAGAAGTTGAATTGTCGTTTTAGGGTCCGCAGGATTCGCCTCGAACTTCTTCACCAAATTATCCAATGAATCCATCTCCTTCTCGTGAGCTTGCACTCCAACAAGATTGAATAATAAAACACCTACGATTAATACAATTTTCAACATAATACTTGATACTTAAATTTGAACTTACACCCATATAACACCTTTAAGAGCAAAAAGGGTGACTCGAAAGTCGATTTTAACTTAATATTTAACATGAATTAATTATTTTACTTACAAAAATGAATCAAATCTCCCCTTTAAATAAAAATCTATAACCTTTTCATTCTTTTTCTCTCTACTCTGTGAAATATTTAATATTTATGGTGTTATATACGGACTAAACATATTGTATGTTTCACCCAAATCCCTCTTTTTACATGAGAATCACTTAAATTTTAACAATCTTAATTTTTAAACACTCCACACTGATACAGAAATGAATGTTTTGTTCAAATTTATCTATAAATAGGATGCCAATATTAACCTACCCCTTTTCCCCGACAAATTCGTTAACACGTAATATCAATAAAACCCTCGAAAATCATTGGGAACTAATTTTTCTGATTGTTCCTCTTTAATCGTATAGGGTGCTACACGAGAAATCGAGTAAACATTTTGATAAAGACCACTACCAGCATAAAATTCATACAGTGTAATCACACACCTGCGTTGCTCCATTTTTATCCGTGGACCTAAATTTTCTTCTAAAAGAGGCAATATTTTCTTTTCATCAAACCAAATACTAAAAGCCTCCCTTCTGTTCCTCTCGATCAAAAATTCAATTTGTTCTTTCTTGTAAACAGGAAAACGATAGCTATAGTTTGCATGCCACCATAAAGCAAAATTATTATTATACAGTTTAAAAATCAATAGCTGAAAATATCCCATCTTACTATCTTCCGGAATTAAATGTCGAACAGCATGATTCACAGAGTCCCATGCAAATTCAAGAAGAATGCGTTCGTCGCTTACTTCACTCATATACATGCACATTCGTTTTATTCTCTCTATTCGTTTATTTTTCTCCTCCTCTTCCCAATCTTCATTTTCAATTTTTTCAACTCGTACGTTCATTATCGAATCCCACTGCACCCGAATCCTTTCCCTTTCTGTAGAAATATATTCTTCCTCTTCAAAATCATCCCGCCGTGCATATAACAACGGAACCCCTCCATCCCAACTATAATTGTAGATATACTCTAAAATATACCTAGGTTCAGGAAGTAACTTTGAGAAAATAGACATATAATCTTTCAAATTAAACGTATTTGTATCAATGTCTCGAAACTCCCTATCTCCAACCAATTTTTCCTCTAAACGAACATTATCTTGGTAATCACAAAGTTTGTCCAAAAATTTATTATACGATTGAGCTGTAATCTCAGACGAAACCAAACAAATGAAAAGAATTAATACATATAACCGTCCCATACACTTGATTTTAAGATAATATTCAAAGGTATGACTTTTATTTTATATAGACAACGAAAGATTGTATTAGCGAAATTGACCGGAAATCTAACTTTCCAACCAATCTCGCCCTCATTTCTAATTCTCGAAAAACTTCGATACCTCGAAATACAAATTACGATAATGAGCCCGTGTATCCCGATCTCCCGAATTCATCACTCGTTTTAATAATTTATAAACTTTTTCCAACTCATAATGATAAACAGCATTCGCCACTATTCTCGTATCAGAACCGTCAGCAGGACTCATAGCCATACGTTCATGTAAATGGATTGTTGAACAAGAACATATATCAGCATGATCACCTTCAATCAACGAGCGTCGCCCCTTCTCTCCCGTAATTCCTTTTCCCTCGGCCATCATTAATGACAAAATGTAATTATACTGCATCACTCGTTCATAATGATTAAGATCTCGACGTTTTAACGTCGGTTCCATCACTAAATTATAAACGTCGTCCATATACTCGACTGGCGTATAAGCATCTTTACCATCCTGCTTTTCCCATACAGAAAGATTTGATAATATACCACTTGACGTTAAAGAACCAACAACCAATCCCATATACTCGGCCACTTTCGTATTTCCAAATGAGAAATTTCGTTCAATCTCAAGTTGACAATACCAATCTGGAAATGCCCGTAATTGTTCTAATATAAAAGCCAACGCTTCCCTTTGCTTTTCCTCGCTCACGAATTTATAAGCTTTTTTTTGATCGCCCATAACCGGAGCATCCAGATAAACACCTCCTAAATAAACAAGGATATGTTCAATATACCTCCTGTATTGGCTGAATATTTCCCGATAAAGTTCTTCTGGTTTATCAAAAGTCTCTCCTTCATCATATGTCCATTCTAACAAATGTCTCGTAATATATTTCAAGTTCTCAATCCCGTAACGATTAGCTTTCATACAATCATCTCCTAAAGATTCGGATAAAGCAGACGGATCAACAATCGAAAACAAAGAAAACTGCTGAGGTCCATAATGATACATCGGATCATGCTGTTTTTCTTGTATCCATTTATTTAGAATTGGACGTTCTGCCTCTGGATTCTCGACAGCAATAGGAGCATACCCCCATTTTATGGCATATTTATCATAAACTCCCAAAAGTGGGGGAAGTAAATTTACCCCCTCGTCTCCCGGTTGCGCCACATAATTAAAACGAGCGTAATCCATGATAGAAGGAGTTGTTCCATATTTCCGAGTAAACGTCACGGAACGTAAAGAATCTACCGGATAGGCGTAAGATGCCCCCATATTATGCATTAACCCAAGCGTATGACCAATCTCATGAGCAGCCACATACCGCAATGCTCGTCCCATCGTTTCCTCGTCAAACACCTTTTCCCTCACCTTAGGATCAACCTGGGCTAATTGAACAAATTGCCAGTTATGCAACAACTTTATCACGTTATGATAGAACAATACATCTGCCTGTATGATTTCTCCCGAACGAGGATCAATCCAAGCCGGCCCCATTGAATTTGCCGTTTCTGTCGTGATATAACGATAACACGAGTAGCGAATGTCATCCGGATCAAAATTTGGATCATCCGCTGGATAATCTTTAGCCACTATCGCATTCTTAAAACCGATTTCTTCAAAGGCCGCTTGCCAATCTTCAACCCCCAATTTAATGTATTTTCTCCATCGCTCAGGAATAGCAGGATCTACGTACCATACGATCGGCTTCTTCGGTTCCACCAGTTCTCCATTACGATAGCGCTCCACATCCTCATCTTTAGGCTCGATTCGCCATCGTTGGATATAATCTACTTTTTTCAACTCGTCCACCTTTTCCGTATAAATATGTTTTCGTAACGGAAAATACCCGATTCGGACATCAGATATACGTGGTCTCATAGGCTTATCCGGTAACAGAATGATCGAACGAGTCATAATAGCCGTAAAAGGATAATCATCAACGGTATACACTAACCGACTTTTAATATTCAGATTTAAAGGAAATGATTTCACCTCTAATATCGTCGATTTATCACTAGAGAAACTACCCTCCAAAGGATTCTCCCCAAGAATAAAGCTCAATGGAGTTCGCGGCTTAAAAGGACTTAATTCCTTCTGATCCGAACAAAAGAAAAAAGAAACATCAATCACAACCCCGGTAGAATCAGCATTCCCACACACTATTTTAAAAGCCTCCATTATCGGATCTACATTATTTCTTTGCAATGATTGATAGATCGGAGACATCGGGTCACATTGATTCAACGGGCTCAATCGATGTAGATACACTTGTTCCTCATCCCGTGTAAATTTTACCAATAACGGATGAAGAGGCATCTCTCCTCCCGACACATCGGTATTATTACTTGTAGCGGTTACCCGTGAAGAAAGCAACATATCCTTATTCAACAAACTTTGAGGTATTTCAAAATACACCTTCTGTTTTTTCTTGAATATTTTAAACATCCCTTCATGCACCTCCGCATCTTTTAAAATATCGGCATAACTACTGGCTCCTACCGCCGAATCTTGTTTGGTTGTCACGGGACCTAACTCTCCTAACTTTTTGCCAAACAACTGAGCTTCACTAGTCTTTGCCAATAATAAACCGGCAAAGATTAGTATTCCTGTCCTTACATTCATTCTTAATTATTTAAACTGTTTATTCCCTATAGCAACAAGATCAATCTGATATTTCATTTTAAAATAATTTACCAAAATGTCATATTTATCTTTCAATTTACTATGAGTATCTAACACGAGTTTTAACTCTTCATAAGGAACTGTTAGAATTACTCCCATGAAATCTCTAAAATCACCTTCTTTATTAGGTGTTACCAATGAATAAGGATTTGAAAGATCCCTATACCAAAAACCATAATCTCTTACATCCACATCAGTCACTCCCTCATTTTCCGGCAAATATTCTAAAAACGCTTGATAATACCCCTTACTCACTTCATAAAAACTCTCCGGCACCTGAATAATACCATTTTGTAATAGATACTCTTGCCAAAACACCCCGTTAGTTGACTCTCGAATACTTCTCAACTCTTCTTCTGACAAATTCTCTACCCCTTCTCGTATTTTTCCTAAAGCCAAATAACTAAGCCCCGCCAAAGCTGCATTATCCTCCAATACGCCCCAATTCATCCGCCCTACTTGCTCTCCGATCAACAATTTCAATGGGAAATATTTCTTTTTAAAGTCAGTATCATAAATATTCAAAAATGTTTTTTCCAACATAGAAAACCCTTTCATCAAAACGACACGGTCTTCCTGTTTTGTCAGGTAAACATTTTTTGCCAGTCCACTCATGTTCCATTGGTAATCAATCGTATCGTAATCAACCATAATGATGGATCCGTTTTCTTGATAAAATTTATAAATATATTGATCAACCTCATCTCCTCCTTCCTTCAGTTCATAAGGAATATCTCCCTTCGTCGTATGAATGGCATCCTCATCATAACAGGCTGAAAATCCTATACCCAAAACAAGGATTAACGATAGTAATTTATATGTTCTCATCCTATTCATCTTTTAATTATTGTACAATAACACCTTTTCTCTCCGGACGATTGATATTCTCCAGATTATAGTCAAACTCTTTTACCTCCACAGGCAAAGGCAAAGTGTACGCTTTATCATTCTCTTCAAGTACAAATTTCACTTTTTGAGAACTATTCATGTCTGTCGTGTAAATGTGCTCTATTCTTGGACGATCCCAACGCCGAAGGTCAAACCAACGATGTTGCTCGAAACACAACTCGAAACGACGTTCCTGCCGAACCAATTGAATAACATCTGTTTTCGTAGAAACTGTTATTGGAACCTCTACTTCAAAACGATATTTTCGAAGATGTTCAATATCATCTAAAGCTAAATCCGTATGTCCCAACTCCGCATTAGCCTCAGCTCGATTCAGATAAGCCTCTGCCGTACGAAAAGCGAAGCCATATACTCCTGTATTTGCAGCACCTTTCCCAACAATCAAATCCCCCCAATCATCTTTCACGTAAGTCCGTTTTCGGACGTCATTTGCATGAAACGAATTATAAAACGCCATGGCAACAGGGAAACACCCACGATACGCAGCACTAAGATAATTCACTTCATAATCACCGTATGTCCAAATGATCTCAGGATTTTCTTTTGTAAATACATAATCTTCTTCCGTTAACGTCCGAATATCATATAAAGCTGAATTTACAGCTAAAACCTTATCCGCATAAAAAATAACTTGTTCATAGTCTTTTTTGTATAGATAAAATCTGGAGGCTAACAAATAAGCAGCACCTTTGGATATCCGAAAAACCGTTTTCGTATAATCCGTGGATTCAAGAAGTTGAATAGACTTTTTCAGGTCTTTCTCTATCAATTCGTAAGAACGTGCCAATGTTTCCCGTTGATATGTCCGTTCCCTCACACTATGCTCATAATTAAAGGGAATACCTAAAGCTTTATCAGCCGTTTCTTTCTCGTAAGGTTCACCGTACAAGTTTACTAGTATAAAATAACAATATGCACGCAAAAAATAAGCTTCCCCTAGTAAATCATCTTTATCGCTCTGAGTTCCTTCCGCATCATCCAACAAATCAATAACATTATTAGCAATAAAAATCTTACTATAATACGTTTCCCAAGCATTATCCGCATTCAATGCTCCGGTAAAACGATACTCCGGATTCGGTTGCCAACAAAAATAACCATACCCATCTCCCCGAATATCTGACTGCATAATAGGCCAGGTATTCGCTTTTTCTTCAACATCATCCGTCATAATATCCAAATACGTATGAATCGAAGTATTATCTCTAATATACCCTTCCCCAAACAAGAATTCACTATAATCCTTTACCGTTTTAGGAATAATCAAATCCTGAGAACTCTCTTCTAGAAAATTTTCACACGAAGAGAAAAATACCACAATTATTATATATATCAATTTCTTCATGGCTATTTCGTTTTAAAGTGAAATATTTAATCCAAAAGTAAAACTCTTCGTCGGGGGCACGGTACCTGATCCCAAGGTCATCTGCTCCGGATCCTGTCCTCTTAATTTCTTATTGGCCCACAACCAAAGATTTCCAGCCTCTAAACGTAAACTAACTCCGGACACTCCGATGCGTTTATAAAGATGTTCCGGTAAATTATAACTCAGCGAAATATTCCTCATTCGTAAAAAATCACCCGACACAACCCGTAAATCTGCATTATTATACATCTCCCACTTATTACTGGATATTGTATATTTACGGTCCATATCAGAATAAGCTAAACTCAAATCTGACAACGCTGGAATATTCGTATTCTCATTTACCCCTTTTCTCCAACGATTTACAAATTCATCTGACATATTTTGCTGAGGCAAAGGCAACATCTGCCCCGTAGATTCATATAAATTATTCAACCGAACTTTTTTACCCACAGAGAAAGCAAACAACGCATTCAGCGTAAAACCTTTAAAACTGAAATAAGTCGAAAATCCTCCGTTAAAATCAGCCACCCGTTTCCCGGAATACGCAAATGCTTTAGCAAACATTTCCTCTTTTGAGATACCATCCGGCTCGTCTATATCTTTAAATTTCGGCAACCCCTCTTCATCCAAACCATCAAACTTATAGGAATAAAAACCATCCAAAGGTTTAGACTCCATGATCAGATTCCCTTGCAAATAATCCTTATAATCATAAGTTTGCGTCTGATTCTTACTGGTCACTTTATTATAATTCTGATACATATTCAAAGAGAGTCCCCATGTAAAATTCTTTGTTTTTATAGGAGTTCCATTTAACGTAAATTCCCAACCCTTATTTTCCACATCACCTCCATTAATTGAAACATCTCTCTTACCGGAAACTGTTGAAACTCGCTTAGTTATAATTTGATCTTCACCCTTTTTCAAATAATACTCAGCACAACCGCTAATTCTATTATTCAAAAATGCAAACTCCAAAGCTAAATTATAAGATTTTGTCTTTTCCCATTTCAGATATGGATTCTGAAGTTTATTCAAAGATGATATATACTCTTTGGAAACATCATCCATTCCGCTCATTGACACAATCAGATTCGGAGTCTGATCTGAATGAACATTACCTTGTACCCCGTATGATCCTTTCAACGCCAATAAATTCATCCATTGGATATTACTAAAGAACATCTCGTTATGAATATTCCAACGAACAGCAGCAGACCATACTGGCAAGAATTTTGTACTCTTATCCTGTCCGAATTTATTCGATCCATCAGTACGAATATTAAAATTAGCCGTGTAACGATCATCGTAAGTATACGTGAAAGTTCCATAGAAAGAAACCACATTAGTCAGACGATCCATCACCACATCCGGATTAGCCATCAGCCATTCGTTATACAAAGGCCATTCAGCTGCATTAATAGCAACAAATTTCTTACCTCTATCCGGCAAATATCCACGTTGCACAGTAGATATTCCATCATATTTTACAGAACGAGCTTCTGATCCCACATTCACGTCTATTTCATGCGTTTCATGCAATCTTTTGAAATAATTAAATCCAGCCCTCACCGTATATGTAGACGACAATGTATTATCATTTTTTAATTCCCCACCATAAGGTAAACGGCACCCCGTCTCAACGAAATTACGATCTGTCGGCAATTCATCACCATAATTTACACCCCGCAAATCTGTGATATAATACGATTTCTCATTTGCCCATTCAGAATCCTTTGTATTAGCTTTTGATAAAGAAAACACCCCGGAGAATGTCAATCCTGATAGTATTTTATAATTTACATCTACCATGAAATCAATAGTCTGGTTTTTTATCTTCCGGCCAGTATTATCTCGTTCATTAAGGATATTATAATTCAAAATGGTTTCGTACCCCTCTGTTTTATTATAAAACAAATAAGATCCATCCTCATTATAAGCAGGAATTGCACGAGAAGTATTATAAGCATATCCGTATGGATCGATAGAACCATGCAAATATTTCTTTGTTGCTGCGTAAGCCCTTAAAGATAATCCGACATTTAATTTTTTACTCAATTCTAAATTCAACTTCAAAAGAGCATTACAACTCTCCACATCAGACCCCTTCACCACGGCATTTGTATTTGCATATCCAGCAGAAAAATAATAATTCACAAACTCCGAACCTCCTGAAATTGATAATGAATGCTTATGAGACACGTCCGTTCTGAAAAGTTCATCATACCAATCCGTATTTACTTTTTCAAGATCATACACCCGATCCACAAATTGTTCCTGAGTAATCCGTTTAGCATACAAATCATATAAAGCTCCTTCATAACCGATATTAGAAGGTTTTATTCCAAACGTCAATCCCCTCTCCTCAATCTCCTTAGACACATCAATTCTCTCCTTGGAATTCATCCGGTTCAGATTATTATAACTCGGCCTCAAACTAATTCCTACATTACCAGAATAATGAACTGACGGTTTCCCATATTTACCCTTTTTTGTCGTGATCACAATCACACCATTAGCTGCTTTCACTCCATATATAGCAGTGGCTGACGCATCTTTCAAAACATCAATACGATCAATATCTTCCGGATTAATGCTAGCGATTGCGTTGCCTATCAAATTCACGTTATCCAAACTATTCAACTCTTCAGCCGAAATTGGCACCGGATCTTCCAAAATAATTCCATCCACCACCCAAACCGGTTCCCGATTTCCAGAAATAGAAGAGGCTCCCCGGATACGCACTTTCGGGGCTGCTCCGGGTGTTGAAGTCGGGTTGATAATATTCACTCCAGCCAATTTTCCCTGTAACATATTATCAATCGAAATAGCAGCACCTTCCTGTAACTCTGACCCTTTCACGCTGATCACGGAACTGGCATTTTTACGTTTATCAATACGTTGATACCCGGTAATAACAACCTCATCCATCGTATTCACCTCTTCTTCCAACACCACATTAATCGTATCTTTACCCACGTATTTCACCTCTTGTGTCTTCATTCCGACAAAAGAAAATTGAAGGATAAAATCTTTCTCTTCTTGGGGAATAGCCAACTTATAACTGCCAGTCACGTCTGTAGCCGTCCCTACCGATAATCCTTTGATCATCACTGTTACACCCGGAAGAGGAGCCCCGCTTTTATCTGTCACTTTCCCCGTGATCGTTCTTTGTTTTATCTCTCCATTTTTTTGCTCCATTTCACTCAAATTACGGATCACAATCGTCTGATCCACGATTTTATATCCCAATCTAGTTCCTTTTAAACAAACATCCAGTATTTCCCGAACGGTCGCATTTTTCAGTTCAACCGTTAAGTTATCTACTTTAGCTACATCCTCATGACTATAAAGGCAAGTATAGTCACTCTTTGATTCGATCATTTTTAAGACTTCCACTAAAGAAACACGAGCCACATTTAGGTTTAACAATGTCTCTTGAGACTTCACCACGGCATTCACTTGGAGTGCCGTAAGCAACATGAATAACATGAAAAACTTCATCATAAGACAACATTTTCTCAGGCCAGAACACCAGCCCTTGCATTTGAACTTTTTTTTCATACATTTGTAAATTAGATAAGTTACTGCCCTGAATTCGTTTCAGGCTTAGGCAGGTGATATTGGCGTATCACCTGTTTTTTCATTCATTACTTCTTACAAAAACATTTCTATCCTTAATATCTATATCTATTTTATTAATAAGTTTCAGCATATTAACAACTTGATCCAAATCACTATATCGTTTTATATTTCCCGTGAACAAAATATCTTTCACGGAAGAACTCTCGTAGAACACTTCAATATTATACCACCGGGCAATCGTATTCATGATCTCCTCCAAACGTTGTTTCTCGAAAACAAACCTTCCATCCTTCCAAGAGCAATATAAAAGTACATCAACAGCCTCTACCGTAGTCTTTCCATTTTTTTTATTCAATCGTAATTGTTCTCCCGGTTTCAAATAACTACAGTCTCCCTTCCTTTCAAAAGCAACTTTCCCATCTACCAAAGTCGTCTCTAAAAAATCTTCATCTTGATAATCTCTCACGTTAAAAGAGGTACCTAACACACGAATATCTCCCTGGCGAGTATGAACCACAAAAGAAGCCAAAGAATCCCGCACTATATCAAAATAAATCTCCCCTTTCATAAAAACTTCCCGTTGCCCCTTCTCAAATGTCACCGGAACCCGAACTTCTGATTCTGAATTCATTCTCAAGCGACTACCGTCACTCAATAACAAATCATATTCTCCTCCCCGGGGAATCGTAATCGTATGATAAAGAACTTCTGTCACCTCGTCTTCACTCTTCCTTGATATTGCCTCCTTTTGAATAAAAGCTAGAAAAGTCGTATCTGAAATATCAATTTTTGTCCCGTCAGGCTCCGTCAATATCGCTTTATAAGATCCTGGTTGTATCTTCTGAACGAAAGAAATAGGCTCATTTTCAGCACCGTGAAAAAAATAATAACTTCCTCCTAACACAAATAATAATATCGCTGCTACATAACGATATAATGCCCAGGTTCTCTTCCGACGTTTCGCCTGTACCACTCGCCCTGCAAATTCTTGATAAGCTTCTATAGCACTGTATTCTTTAATGAATTCAAATTTACGAGCGACAAAATCCGTTGATTGATAAAGATTATACAATCGTAAATGTTCAGGTGTCTCATGCTTCCAATTTTCAAGCTCTCTTCGACCGGTATCATAAATTTTCTCAGTCAATTCCGCCACAATCAAATCGGCAATACGAGTAATATGTTTATCCTGCACCGTCATGTTTTCTTGTGTTTTATTACAAGACACGGAGCATTATAAAAAGTGACAAAAATCTACAAGAAATTTATTAGTAAAAACAAGAATGGATGATTCAATTTTTCCTTCAACTGCTCTTTTCCCCTCTTTTTCTGTTGTTTAACAGCATCAATAGATATTCCCAAACGCAGGGCAACTTCTTTATCGCTCAATCCTTCCAGACTCAAATTAATCACTTTTCTATACTTCTCCGGGAGCTCTTCAATAGCTTGTTGCAAACGAATAAAAATTTCTTCCTCTAATACCGTGTTATAAAAGAAATCTTCTGAAACGACCTCTACTCGATCACGATAACGATCTTCCACTTTCTTATTCCGAATATAATTCAAACATTGATTCTGTACGGAACGGTACAAATAAAAACGTAAATCCGTGGTCGCAGAAAACTTATGAGGCGTGGTCCATAATTTGAAAAAAGTGTCCTGCACGATATCCTTCGCCACCTCACTCTCCACATATTTACAGGCAATAGCAAGCAATGCATGAAAAAACTCTTCATACAAAATTTTAAACGCTTCTTCGTCTCCTTGAAAAATTCGTTTAGCTAATAATCCATTGTCCGAATTCATCTTACACCTTCACATTATAAATACAAAGGTATGATTTTATTTTATACAGACAAGAGTCGCCCGAAAATTCCCGGACGACTCTTCACATTACCATATAACATATTTGTAATTTTAATAAAAGATAGGCTCTCATTTCATCACATCTCTAACCTCCTCCAAAGAAGGACCCGTTATCAGCACTTTTCCTTGCGGGTCAATCAAATAAACGGTCGGGACCCGTTCTACCTTGTAATCTGTTCTGACTTTACTTTTCTCAAACCCGTCCAAATCCACCAACTGCAACCAAGAAACTTGATCCTCATTTAAAGCTTTCAGCCATTTGTCCCGATCGTTATCCAGAGAAACGGATACCACGTTCACCCCCATATCTTTCAATTCCTGATAATGCTTATTCAATTCTTTATTCTTCGTCCGACAAGGAGCACACCAAGAAGCCCAGAAGTCGATTAGCAAATATTTTCCCTTAAAATCTTCCAAGGAGTACATTTTCCCGTTCATATCCGGAAGGCTAAAAGTAGGAGCATTACCGGTAAGTTGACGATTTTTAGCCTGTTCGTAAGCTTCCGTGACTCTATTTTTCAAATCCCCTTCGGGCGCAGAATCACCCAATGCTTCCATCGCCCTCGTAAAAAAACGATAATCCACTTCACAGAAATACATCAACTCATTAACGATATTCAAGGCTATCTCTGTTCCTGCAAATTCCTTTATACCTTGAATAATCCGATCATTCCTCCGGGCAAAATCCAGCTTCAATCGATCGGAAAGTAAAGCTTTCCGGTTGATATCGGAAATCGTGTCATAACCTTGACATAATCGATTATAAGCTGAATCCAAAGTATAAATCTGACACATATATTGCACGTATCGATTTTGTAAGGATTCTTTCTGATCGGAGAGAATATAGTAATTATCACTCTCTTTAACCACTCGATAATGTTGCTTCTCGACATATAGCGGAAGATGTTGATAACCAAAGTTGAGAAAAGCAACTTTACCGGGAGTAATTTCTCCAGTCAGAAAAAAACAATCACTCGAATCCGCTTGAGTAGAAAGAAAATATTGACGCCCGGGAGCCGTAGGATATCTCAACCCAACGGTACCGTTCCGAAGAGCCTGTCCGCTATGTCCTTCCAGTTTGAAAATAGCTTCTTGCTTACAGGCAATCAAACTCATGAAAAAGATGATATATAAAATATTTTTTTTCATTGGATTCATTACTTTAAATACTCCGCAATCTTCTCCCGAATTGTTTCTCCTCGTAACCCTTTATCTAAAATAATTCCCTCGGGAGAAATCAAGATAATAAAAGGTATACCGTTAAAATTATAGAGCTTTGAAGTTATATTTTTCGGATCACCGAGTTGCAGATAGTCCAACTTCTCTTCCTCTAAAGCCTTTTTCCAAGCTTTATCCGAATTATCAATAGAAACACCCACAACCTCTAATCCTTTATCCTTAAATTCGGCATACACTTTTTTAATATTCGGAATCTCTTTCCGACAAGGACCACACCAAGAAGCCCAGAAATCCACAAGTACATATTTTCCCCGTAAAGAAGAAAGTTTTATCTTTTCCCCAGTAGAAGTCGCTAGTTCAAAATCCGGAGCCTCATGCCCTACAGCACAACTCTTACCACGTTGGATCAAATCTTCCAGTCTTCTCAAGGCGTAACAATGTCGGATGGAAGGATCGAATTGCTCCCACACTTTTTCAGCTTCATCAACATTATCAACACCAAAATACGAAGAAATAATAACCGCAAAAGGCATACTGTTCGTATACTGAGGAAGTAAATCGAATATCTCATCCCGCCTTTGTTTCTGTAAAGCATCCAACGCCCGACTTGCCTCTTCCAATTTCTTCATGTTTTCAGGAGTCTGACTAACTTCATTATATTCGTGAAAAGCCTTGTTGTAATTATCGTATGTTTCCTCCACCCTTGATGCAGAGGGAAGAGAGGCCATAATTCGATCAGACTCTTTTTTCCCCGGAGAACCTTTCAATGACTTGACTTTTATTTGCTCGTTTTTGAGTTCTGCCTTGATAGTTATTTTAGGAGAATCTATGAAAAAATAGATCGTGGGAATACTCATCGAGGGCCCTAACGGTCCAACCGACGGGGCATAAAGCATATAATAACGCAAATCACCTGTTTCCACTTCTGCCGTGATCTCGAAACGATCATTTTTTGTTTTCGTCCGGGCTATTTCACTTTGATCGATATTCATCAATATCAATTCTTCATTTCCAAGACCTTTGATTGTACCTTTCAAGGTTACTTTTTCGACTTTAGCCATGAGGGTGGCCGGAATAAAACATCCGACCACGAACATGAAAAATAGTATTTTACTCATAATTCTTATTTTACTTTATACATTACTTTAACCGGCTCGTCAGCCACTCCCTCGTAAGGTTTCCCGATCGCTTTCCCCGTATCACTATTATAGATGTAAAGCGAACCTTTCAAACCAGCACGTTGGCTATTATAAGTAGCAATATAAAGCTGTTTATGATC
>DYVS01000128.1:0-3617 GCA_020743075.1 Butyricimonas virosa
CTTTTAACGCAAGTTCGTTCTTTTCTTCATAATAGTTTTTGAAATTCTCAAAAGCATCGATAATCTGCGGATCGGAAACAACTTCTTCTTTGAACAAGTTTTCATTGAAAGTATCCGCTTTTTTGAAGTAATCAATCGAACGGTTAAGCATATCGATTTGGTCTGCTTTGGGAATATCATTTTCCTGATTATAAACCTCTTGAACAAAATCTTTGCAGAGTTTCAAGTAATTGGATGTCTGGAAATAGTTATCTTCGCATTGTTCCAATCCCAAAAAATCGGTCGTCCAGTAAACAGCCTACGTGGAGTTTGTCTTGTCCAAAATACTTACCCGGTAACCGTTTTCACTCTCGACATTGAAGACCAAACAAGCTTTATCCAGTTTTTTGATATTAATACCCGATTCGCTTTCCAGTTGATAGCTATTATCATTCATGATAATTTTCAAGAAAGTATCTTTCGTTTCTGATTTAAAAATACCGATAGCATCACAAGGGCCTTCTTCCAGCACGCAATTCTTGAAATGGACCATGTATAACTCTCCGGCTTTTATGTTTGGATGGTTTGACTGGTCGAATAAATGTTGAGCGATATTCAACGAAGCCTCGTAAAAATTCGTGTTATCCTCGAAAATAGAATTAACCGCATTGTACACCAGATTGTGATATAAATTATCTTCAATAGGTGCAAACCGGTAATAGGCGTCCTTCTTAAAAGGTGCAAGAAAATAGCTTTTAAGTAGGTTGTGAACATCCATATCATCCGGTAAAAAGCAAGATTCGGAGAGACGTAATTTTCCATCCTCGTATTTATTGCCGATGTCATGGATCACGATATTATTGATCTCACAGGATTCAAAATTCATCATATGCTTTAAAATCTAAAATATACTCCTAAGTTTAATGTTTGTTTCAATTGTATCTTTTTCGAATCATTCTGGTTATAAACAGCATTAGCATAGACGGAAGTCTGCATGAAATAATTGATTTTAAAGTTCAGCGTTAACCGCCAGTCTAATGTCAATTTTTCCGGTTGTTCATAATAACTGGAAAATATAATCAGATGATTGTCTATTTTCAAGAACTTGAAAAGTTCATGTTGATTTTTCAATTCGATTTTAGCACCCGCATCACTTTTAAATTTTTTCCCTATTTCTAAACCGTAACGGCTGGGAGCAACGAGGTTTGTATCACGCATATATACCCATTGTCCGGCGATAGGGGACAGGTATAAAGAAATGTTATTTTTAGGTTTATAGTCCAAACCTAGAGATAAGGTAAAATTTCCCGGAGTCAAAAAGGCTGCAATAACCTCTTTATCGGGATTATTCTTTGTCTTGAACAACACTGTATTCATATCGAACTGTGTGGCGTAATTCCAATGTTTAAAAGCCTTTATTCCCAGTTTCGATTGGAGCTCCAACTTATCTTCATTTTTACTCAAATCTTCGCTACCGCTTTTTAAGGCTCCCAGACGATAACGGATCGAGTTTTCCCATGTCGTGTTATTCTTTTTATACGTTGCAAAATACTTTAAATCGGAGAGAATTGACAGAGAGTTTTCACCACCACTGGCCCAGTTACTACTGATAAAACCCTGTCCGAAAGAAAAGGTTACATCGGAATAGTACATCCAGCGCCTTTGGGATATTTTCCCAACTTTCATTTCCGATAGTACAAAATATATAGAATCAGGGGCTTCCAGAAGACATTCCTCAACAATTTCTTTAGGCTCTGAATATTTCTGATATTGATAAACATTTTCATCCAGGAAGAATTTCAGTTGATTTCCTCGCGGCATTACCTTCACCCAGGTTCCTATGGTGTCACCAATAAAATTCTCTGCCATAAAACGATAATATTGTGTTTTACCGGTATTAAGCCACAAGTTTTTAGGACGATTAGAGGCTGATAGTAAGGTGATTTGTACGGAATCACGACTTTTCTCCTTCAACCATTGATAATTCACGTCCTGATCCATAAAAGAGAGTAAGGCTTTCAAGTTCTGGTTCAACAGTTTATCGTATTGTACGGAATCTTCCGGGTGTTCTTTATAAAAATCGACACTGTCTCTTTTAATACGATCTTCAATTTGACGAATCGCCTCTTCTTTTGCCTGTACCGTTTCAAAGTAGTTTCTCACGTAATTGAGCATATATTTAATATGTTCGTTTTCAGCATAATCACTTAACGTGTTGATGGCCTTGTATAACTCATAATATTTCACTCTTTCTTTCTTCAAGTTATCCAATGCATAACGTACAATTGGATCATCAATATGTTGATTTTTATGGCGTAAATAAATATACTTGAGTTGAGGCCGTGTATGATAAAGAGAATCTCTCTTGTTATGTTTCAATGGTAACACGTAAGAATGTGACAATTTAGGCACAACACGTATATGTTCTCTTTTCTGGGCAAAAAGTGAATTTATAGATAATAGAAATATAAAAGTAACAAGTACAAGATTCCTCATGTGCTTTTTTTCGTTATTTAAACGGTGAATCAGGTTCTTTAGCCATGTGACTGTAAGCAAGTTTATCCAACAGGCTAGGGAACCACTTGCTTAAAAACACGGATATTTTTCCTTCAACCAGTGTCATCACAATTTCCCGTTTGCGTTTCACAACACCATTTACAATTATTTGAGCGCATCTTTCTGCACTCATCATTTTATTTTCTGCCCGCGGGCTATCGCCTTGTTGATGTCCGTCTGCTACTAAAGCTGTTTTTCGTATGTTGGACGCCGTGAATCCCGGAGCGGCAACAAGAACATGCAATCCTTTCTTTAAATTCTCAACTCGCAATGTATTCAAGAAGCCGCGCACGGCAAATTTACTAGCAGAATATCCGGTTCTTCCGGGTAGTCCCAAGAAACCGGCAACAGAGATAATTCCGACTAAACTACCTTTTGTTTTTAATATATAAGGTAGAGCAAATTTGGTACAATAAACCGTTCCCCAAAAATTCACATCCATTAAACGCCGGATGACATCCAGTTCCAAATCTTCAAATAGCGCACGCATGGATATTCCGGCATTGTTTACAAGAACATCAATTTTACCAAATCGTTCAACTGTTTTCTCAACTAGATTTTTACAATCCAACTCCCGAGTAACATCCGTTTGAACGGAAAGGGCATCAATACCCCGAGATTTTAAATCTGTCTCGATTTTCTGTAATTCATCCAAATTCCGAGCTCCCATGGCAATTTTTGCTCCACGTTTTGCAAATTCATAAACAAGCGCTTTACCTATACCAGAAGAAGCTCCTGTAATAATTACAACTTTATTTTGCATGAATAATTTTCTTAGATGAATGAAATATTTATTTTGTAACTTACAAATATAGTAACTTTTAAAGGATCATGAAAAGAAAAAGTACTCTTTTCTTCTATTATAATATTTGTATTATAATCTACATTATGATAATAAATGAATACAAAAAAGAAGAAGGATAAATATGTATCTCCTTCTTCTTGTGATATTTACAAGCTATTCAAAGCCTCCATTGTCTTGTCATACTTCTCTTGATAAACTTTATTTTTTGTTCTCAAGCGGAAATATAATTCTTTCAACGTAGTCAACGTATTCTTGTCATTAGGATTTAATTCCAATG
>DYVS01000129.1:0-15752 GCA_020743075.1 Butyricimonas virosa
TGAGGAGGTCGATTTTGTAATTACCAATATAAAGGCATTAAAAAGAAATGTTGGAGATCAAATTGTTGATGAGTTCCTCTATCGGAATTATAATCGGATGGTCCAAAAATATATGATTCGTTTTCAAAATGGAGCATTGATTGATAAAGAAAACCGGAAATTAATTCGGATTGTTCTACGTGAATTGGAAAATATCAATGTGAAAGATAAAATGCAGTTAATAGAACAATTCCAGTTTATTGATGCTTTTTTGCGAGAGGATGTACAAGGAATATTGAAAGTTATGGAGCAAATGGTTGTTTCTGGGCAAGGAAATCAAAAAATGATTCCTAGAATACTGAGTGTTGTGGAAAGGAGAGATGATAGGGGGCTTATGCTTGGAATTATAACTTTGAAAGATAAAATAATGTCAGTGTTACCAGAGAAAGATCAGAAGATGTGTGAACGGATGATTGCAGATTTTAACAGGAGAATGATGGAATAAAGTAAACTCCCCTGAAAGTCATGAATTTTCGGGGGAGTTTATTTTAAAATGGTAGTAGGTCTTTATTACTTCAACCACTTATCCAACCATGCAGCAAAGGTACGTTGCCATAAGATTCCGTTCTGGCAGCCGAGTACCCAGTGACATTCTTCCGGGAAATACAAGTATTGTGCCGGGATGCCACGCATACGGGCGGCATTGAAAGCTCCCATGCCTTGAGAGGCGTCGATACGGAAGTCTTTTTGTCCGTGGATAACCAGAATAGGGGTATCCCATTCACCGACAAATTTGTGGGGGGAATTGTCAAATGTGCGTTGAGCAACCTTATTGTTCTTTTCCCAAGGAGCTCCACCCATATCCCAATTAGCGAACCACATCTCTTCGGTGTTGTAGTATTGCATCTCCATGTTAAAGATTCCGCAATGGGCGATGAACGCTTTGAAACGTTTATCATGATGTCCGGCAAGGAAATACACGGAGAAACCTCCGTAAGAAGCACCCACGCAACCCAAACGGTTTTCATCAATATAAGGCTCTTGTTTCAGTTCATCAATAGCAGAGAGATAATCCTTGATATTTTGTCCGGGATAGTCTCCACTGATTTGTTCGTTCCATTCTTGTCCGAATCCGGGTAAGCCACGACGGTTCGGGGCTACGATGATGTAACCGTTGGCTGCCATCATTTGGAAATTCCAGCGGTAACTCCAGAATTGACTCACCGTACTTTGTGGACCTCCTTCACAATATAGGATTGCCGGGTATTTTTTGTTCGGGTCGAAATGAGGAGGATAAATGACCCACGTTAACATTTGCTTGTTATCCGTGGTCTTGATCCAACGGGATTCAACTTTACCCATGGTTAATTGATCCAAAATTCCTTTATTCACGAAAGATAATTCCGTGTCTTTGCCCGTGGTGGGGTCTACTTTGTAGATTTCGGCGGGTTTACTCATGGATACTTTCGTGGCGATCAAATAATCGTTTACAGGGGTAACTGACGTGTAGTTGTGTACTCCTTCCGTGAGGTTCTCGATCTTGCCGTCATTCAAGGTTAACTTGTAAATTTCATCTGTGGCGTGATAATCCGAGATGAAATAGATGGTGTTGTCATCAGCCCAAGAAAGACCTCCGACATTTTGATCGAAATCTTTCGTGTATTCTTTTTTCTCCCCGGTTTTCAAGTTCATCACGAACAGACGGATTTTGTCTGCTTCGTAACCATCACGTTCCATGCTTTCCCATGCCATGAGTTCTCCATTGGGGGAGATCACTTGGTTCTGGTCGTATCCCATCATTCCTTCCGTGAGGTTCGTGGTTTTACCGGAATTCAAATCGTACAAATAAAGATCCGTGTTCGTGGAACTCATGTAGGCAACACCTTCTTTTTTACGGGCCATGTAGATCACCCCCTTACCGTCTTTTGTCCAAGTGAGTTGCTCGGTCCAACCCCAAGGACGGACGGGTGATTCCCATTTTTCACCTTCCATGATGTCTTTTCCCGTGGTCACCATTTGTCCGGGGATATAATCGGCCACGAAAGGATGCGTGTAAGCTTCCACCCAGTCATTCCAGTGACGGTAAACTTGGCCATCAATCAAACGGGCATTTGCTTTCGGAAGATCAGGGTGAAGATCGTGAACATCTTGTTCCAGTTTCACGTCCTTCAGGAAAAGAAGTTTGGATTTGTCCGGGGAGAAAATAAATCCCCCGATGCCACCTTCGACATTGGTTAACTGGGTAAGGCCGCTACCATCTGCATTCATTTCCCATAATTGTACGGAACCGGATTTACTGGACATGAAAGCGATTTTACCATCGGAAGTCCAAGTCTCTCCGAATTCTTTGTAATCCGTGTCTGTTAATTGTTTTGATTTCCCGTCGGTCAAGTTCATCACGTAGATGTCACTGTACGAGCGATCTTCTTCCTTGTTGAAATAAGTCACGTCATACAGGAGTGTTTTCTGATCGGGGGATACGCTTACGCTACCGATCCTACCAAATGACCATAACACCTCGGGAGTCATCACGTCGGATGCTAGTTTCATATCCGGTGTTTTATAACTTGTTTTTACTGCTTCTTTCTTGCTGTCACACGACACCATTGCCAGCAAGATTAATGCAGAACATAAATAATTTTTCATTGTAATGTTAGCTGTTTTATTACACGATTTTCTTATTTCGTTGCCGGTTGTACGCCGTTTTCCATGGCTTCTACAATTTTTTGGGTAAGTTCTTCTGCTAATTCCGGGTTATCCATAACCAGTTGTTTCACGGTTTCCCGTCCTTGTCCCAATTTACTTTCGCCGTAAGAGAACCAGCTACCGCTTTTCTTGATCACGTTGCATTCAACGCCCAAGTCAACAATTTCTCCGGAACGGGAAATTCCCTCTCCGTACATGATATCGAATTCGGCTTTTTTGAATGGAGGTGCAACTTTGTTTTTCACCACTTTTACACGAGTATGGTTACCGTAGATTTCCTCTCCGTCTTTGATTTGTCCCACGCGACGAATATCCAAGCGTACGGATGCGTAGAATTTCAGTGCGTTACCTCCCGTGGTCGTTTCGGGGTTGCCGAACATGACACCGATTTTATCACGCAACTGGTTGATGAATATACAACAGGTATTTGTTTTACTGATCGTTCCTGTCAATTTACGTAGAGCTTGTGACATCAAGCGGGCTTGTAATCCCATCACGCTGTCACCCATATCTCCCTCGATTTCGGCTTTGGGTGTAAGGGCTGCCACGGAGTCGATCACGATAATATCTATAGCGGCAGAACGGATTAATTGTTCTGCAATTTCGAGAGCTTGTTCACCATTGTCCGGTTGTGAGATGAATAAATTATTCACGTCAACTCCTAGTTTTTCGGCATATGATCGGTCGAAAGCGTGCTCTGCGTCAATGATAGCGGCAATACCGCCTTGTTTTTGAGCTTCAGCAATGGCATGGATTGCCAAGGTGGTTTTACCGGAAGATTCGGGACCGAATATTTCTATGACACGGCCTTTCGGGTATCCTCCCACGCCTAAGGCTCTGTCTAGCCCGATAGAGCCGGAAGGGATAACCGCAACATCTTCCACGACATTATCTCCAAGTTTCATGACGCTTCCCTTACCGAAATTCTTTTCAATTTTGTCAAGGGTAAGTTGAAGTGCTTTTAACTTGTCTTGATTGGTTTCTGTGTTTGCCATAATTTATTGATTTTAGATTTATGATTTACGATTTTCAATTATTCCAAGATCTGCTTTGCGTGATCCTTGGTGTTCACTTTGGTGATTATTCGTTCGATAATCCCGTTTGCGTTAATGATGAAAGTGGTTCGAACGACTCCCATGTAGGTTCTCCCGTATAATTTTTTTTCAGCCCAGACACCGTATGCTTCCAGTATCTTTTTTTCCGTGTCGGCAATCAAATTAAATGCCAGGTTATATTTGGCGATAAATTTCAAATGTGAATTTGCCGAATCGGGGCTGACACCAACAACTTCAAATCCTTTTTCCGTGAGGGAAGAATAACTGTCATTCAAACTACATGCTTCAGCCGTGCATCCTGACGTGTTGTCTTTCGGGTAAAAATAGAGGATTAATTTTTTGCCTTTAAAATCATCCAGTGTGATTTTTTTCCCGTCTTGATTTATGCCCTCGAAGTAAGGGGCTTTATCTCCTTCTTTTAATGGTGTCATATGCGTTTATAATTAGTGATTTACGATAAGGAATATAAACAATTTATGATTTGATATAACTTGTTTACTTCTTTTCCCGTAGTCTATGTACAAAAGTAGGAATATTTTGGTGAAATGAAATAGAGTTTTGGAATATTTGTACATTTGCATAAATCTAAAAATAGCGTATGGAATTTATTGAAACGTATAATTTGACAGGATTGATTATCGGAATTTGCACGTTCTTGATAATCGGGTTATTTCATCCCGTGGTGATTAAAGCGGAATATTATTGGGGGACGGGGTGCTGGTGGATTTTTCTTGTTTTGGGAATCGTGGGAACGATAGCAGCCTTATGGGTGACGAACGTGTTGTGGTCTTCTCTGCTGGGTGTGTTTGCCTTTTCTTCTTTTTGGACAATCAAGGAGATTTTTGAACAGGAGGAGAGGGTACGTAAAGGGTGGTTTCCCGCGAACCCGAAGAAGCAGGATAAAAAGAATGTAAAATTTTAAATGTAGAGTATAGAATGAGAATGCTTTGTGGGGGGGGGGAATCATAAATCGGAAATCATAAATCAAGAAATTAATACATGGATAGTTCAGCTATAATAGAACAGATGAACCGGGAGAGCCGGGGAACGTTAATGGCGAGTTTAGGTATTGAATTTACCGGTATCGGGGAAAATTGGTTGGAGGCAAAGATGCCGATTGATGAACGGACGATGCGTCCCGGGAATTTGTTGCATGGTGGGGCGATAATGGCATTAGTGGAGACCGTGGGAAGTGGGTTGACTTATATCGGGGAGAATTTGGAGGAGAATCACGTGTTTGGGATTGAGATCAATGCTAATCATGTTCGAAAAGCACAAGGAAAATATGTTATCGGGCGTGCGGAGTTTATTCATAAAGGTCATCGTACACACGTGGTAGCTGTCAACGTAACGGATGAGTTTGGTAATTTGGCTTCCGTGGGACGGATTACAAATGTGGTGCTACCTAAATCTTAATTGGAATAAAACTTATAGGATTGCGGCAATTTTACGTATTTTGCTCGGTTTTTCCATAAACTTGCTATCTTTTTTTATGGACGTTTTGCATTTGTTCGAAAGTTGGAAGGTTTCTTGGATACAGTTAATGAGAAATGGAGAGAATGAGGTTGAGAACATGTAGTCACTATTTGATGTGTGATTGGCATGGAATGTCATACATTTCCCGTCATGATTCTTGTTTACAAATCTCTATTTTTGTGTAATGGGAATTTGTGTGGGAGTGTGAATGGAAATTAGCTGGTATTTAGGGTGAAATAAGGCAACACAAGCAGATGACTGACGTGTTGCCTTCGTTTCATAGCCATTTGGTAACTGTGTTTGATATGTTGGCAGTACAGTCGTGAGATACGGGGTGTGGCTGAACACGCTCTTATCACGTGTTTATTTGTGTTGGAAAAGTATTAAAACATTATAATTCATAATGAATATCCCGTTTTGGGGTGGGGTATAAAGTGCGATTCAGAACTTTTGAAATCGTTTCTTTTAGGGATTAAGTCGTTTGATGGTTTCTTCTAGTTTGAACATTTCATCCCGGAGGCGTGCGGCTTCAAGGAAATCCATTTCTTTAGCGGCTTTTTGCATGGCTGTTTTTGTTTTTTGCAACATTTTCTCCAATTCCGGTTTACTCATGTAGGCAATGACGGGATCTGCAGCCATGTTCACGTGTTCTTCTTCGATGTAAGCACGGGAGGTCTCTTTCAGCACGGATTCCGTGGATTTGTGTATTTGGGTTGGGGTGATACCGTGTTGACGGTTATATTCCATCTGTTTCTCTCGACGGTACTGGGTTTCGTCGATGGTTTCCTGCATGGAGCGGGTGATCGTGTCGGCGTACATGATGACTTTACCATTTAGGTTACGGGCGGCACGTCCGGAGGTTTGTATTAGTGAACGAGTGGAACGTAGGAATCCTTCTTTGTCGGCATCGAGGATGGCAACGAGAGAAACTTCGGGCATATCCAATCCTTCACGTAACAAGTTGACTCCGACAATCACGTCAATTACTCCTTTACGTAAATTTTCGATGATCTGTACTCGTTCCAGCGTATCCACGTCGGAGTGGATGTATTGGCATTTGATGCGAATACGGTCCAGGTATTTGCTTAGTTCCTCTGCCATTCGTTTGGTCAGCGTGGTTACAAGAACTTTCTCGTTGATCTCGATCCGTTTTTGAATCTCGTTGATAAGGTGGTCTATCTGGTTCTTGCTGGGAACGACTTCTATTTCCGGGTCAAGGATTCCGGTGGGGCGGATGATTTGTTCCACGACCACGCCGTTGCATTTTTCCAATTCATAATCGGCCGGGGTGGCACTGACGTAAATGGTTTGTCCCGTGTTGGCCTCGAATTCTTCAAACGTGAGCGGGCGGTTGTCAAAAGCAGCCGGAAGCCGGAAGCCATATTCCACGAGTGATTGTTTGCGGGAATGGTCGCCACCGTACATGGCTCTCACTTGCGGGAGAGTTACGTGCGACTCATCCACGACAAGCAAAAAATCCTGAGGGAAGTAGTCCAGCAGACAGAAGGGGCGGACACCGGCAGCCCGTCCGTCGAAGTAGCGGGAGTAATTCTCGATACCGGAGCAATAGCCGAGTTCTCGAATCATTTCCACGTCATATTTTACCCGTTCATCTAGTCGCTTTGCTTCAAAATGTTTCCCGATGGAATTTAAGAAATCAACTTGCACGACAAGGTCGTGTTCTATATCATGAATGGCTTTCGCGAGTGTGGCTTTATCCGTAACAAACAGATTGGCGGGATAGATGTTCAAATTCTCCATTTCATCAATCGTTTTCCCGGACTGTGGGCTGAACGATGTGATCCGGTCTATCTCGTCGTCCCAGAACTCGATCCGATAAGCCATTCCCTCGAAGGTTTCAATGGCCGGGAAGATATCCACGGTTTCTCCTTTTGCCCGGAAACTGCCTCGTTTGAATTCCAGTTCGTTATTCACGTAAAGGGCATCCACCAATCGGCGTAAAAGTTGGTTCCGACCGATTTTTAGTCCTCGCTTCAAGTAAATGATGTTCGAGCCGAAGGCCGTCGGGTCTGCCATACCGTAAAGGCATGAAACGGATGAGATCACGATCACATCCCGGCGTCCGGATAGTAAGGAAGCCGTGGCTCGTAACCGTAATTTATCGATCTCATCGTTGATCATAAGGTCTTTCTCGATATACGTGTTGGTGGTGGGCAAGTAGGCTTCCGGTTGGTAATAGTCATAGTAAGATACGAAATATTCCACCGCATTTTCGGGAAAGAATGCCTTGAACTCCCCGTATAACTGGGCGGCCAGCGTCTTGTTGTGGCTGAGGATGAGTGTCGGACGCTGAACCTCTTGTATCACGTTGGCAATGGTGAATGTCTTGCCTGATCCGGTAACTCCCAACAATACCTGCCCCGGGACTTCGTCCAGAAGTCCTTGCGTTAGTTCCTTGATTGCTTCCGGTTGATCTCCGGTCGGTTCGAATTGGGAAGTTAGCTTGAACATGATAGATGTATTAATTTCTTGATTTATGATTTACGATTTATGATTAGAAAGCATGTTGAATTGGTGCGGTTGGAATCTTAAATCTAAAATCAATGAATCTAAAATTATTTGAGTTTGCTCATGAATTTCTCCGGGTTGATGATAAAGCGGTCGTGGATGGCCGAGCCGATGGGAGCGGTTTCATCCCATGCCTCGATGGAGAAACGGATGCGGCGACCGTCAACTTCTGTAATAGTGGCTTTGCAAGTTACTTTCTTTCCAACAGCGGTAGCTTTTACATGTTTGGTGTTGATTTCGATACCCACGGTGTCGCTGTCTGCATCCAACATTCCTTCCAGGCATTTGATAGCCGTGTTTTCCATTAAGCCGACCATCGCGGGGGTTGCGAATACTTCCAGTTTCCCGGAACCGTAAACGGCTGCCGTGTCTTTATGTTGCACGGTAATCTCTTGCGTGAATGAGTGTCCTATTTTTATTTCCATGATCTTTAAATTTGAGTTACAAAGTTAACTAATAATCCCGTATGGAAAGATCGTTTTAAGAAGTTTTCACGTGATGTTATGGATTGTTTAAACCTAGTTAACTGAAAAGCAGGCGTGTGGCTACAACAACGAGTACCACGAGTAGAAAATACCGGACATATCGGGCACCCCATTTGACACTGAAATGTACGCCTAACCATGCACCAAACATATTGCCACAGGCTAGGATAAGCCCGACTTTAAAATCCACAAGATCATTCCAAATAAAGATTGCCAAAGCTATAATCGTGTAAAATAGTACGATAAATAGTTTTATGGCATTGGCTTTTAACAGATCGTAACCACATCCAAGTACTAATCCTGCCAATAGGAAGAACCCGATGCCGATTTGAATGAAACCTCCATAAATTCCCAGGAGAAAGAAGATGATGTTTCGTAACCACGGGCTTTTCATTTTTGCCTTGTCCGCATTTGCTTTTACCCAAGCATCCGGGTTTCGTAGTAACATGAAGAACATGATGATCAGAAGTCCGGCAATGACTTTCTTGAATATCTCTTCGTTGATGTCCACGGCAATGAATGCACCCACGATACTACCAAGGGCCACGGGCAGCAGTAGTTGAGAGTCTGTTTTGAAATCAAGTATTTTCTTTTGTTTGAAACCTCTGACGGATACCACATTTTGCAATAAAATGGCAATCCGGTTGGTTGCGTTCGCCACGTTTGCCGGTAAGCCGATGAAGATAAGAAAAGGTACAACCAACATGGAGCCGCCTCCGGCGAACGTGTTGATGAATCCTGCGGCTATACCGAGGAGTATGGTGACGATTATTTCGGTTATTGTCATGGGGCAAAGTTAAAAACTAAAAGACAAAAGCTAAAAGTTTACCGTGAGTATTTCCGGGGATAGCGCAAGAAGATTGCCAGAAGGGCGGCAATACCCATCAAGTACGGGTAGTAGAGGTATTGCATGATGGCTAGCGGGGTAATGGAGGCTAGGCCGGCAGCCATGAGTAATTGTGCCCCGTAAGGGATGATGCCTTGCACGAAACACGAGAAAGTATCTAACAGGCTGGCTGATTTTCGAGGATCGATTCCAAAACGACTGGCAATGTCTTTAGCAATGGGGCCGGACATGATAAGGGCTATCGTGTTGTTTGCCGTACATAGATCGGCAAAACTGACGAGGGCGGCAATGCTTAATTCGGCTCCTTTTTTTGATTTGACATGAGTTGTCAACTTTTGAATGATGTATGCGATTCCCCAGTTGTAACGAATCATTTCGAGCATCCCGCCAGCTAGTAACGTGATAATAATCAGTTCTCCCATGCCGGAGATACCCGTACCCATGGCGGAAATCCATTCCCAGAATTGAATATTTCCGGTAATTATTCCGACTATGCCGGAACAGAGAATACCGAGTAGAAGTACGATCATCACGTTCATTCCGGCTAATGCGGTGATAAGTACCAAAACGTACGGCATGACTTTAAACCACTCTATCGGGGTGACAGTGGGGGGTGTCGTAATCTCACTGCCCTGAAACAGGTAAATGATGGTTACGAGTATGGCTATCGGAATGACAATTAAGCTATTGGCTTTAAATTTATCTTTCATGTTACAGCCTTGTGTACGGGTGGCAACAATGGTCGTGTCGGAAATAAAGGACAGGTTGTCTCCGAACATGGCTCCTCCAACCACGATGGCCACCATGAAAGGTGTGTTTATATCTGTTTGTGCGGCAATACCGACGGCAACGGGGGTAAGAGCCACGATCGTACCGACAGATGTTCCCATGGAAAGTGAAATAAAACAGGCAGCAATGAATATTCCCGCTAGCAAGAGACTATCTGGAAGTACGGATAAAGCCAGATTAACGGTTGCATCTACTGCCCCCATGGCTTTTGCCGTTTGAGCAAATGCTCCGGCAAGGATAAAAATCCATACCATGAGCATGATATTGCTGTTGGCGGCTCCTTTACAAAATAGGTCTATCCGTTTGTGGAGTTTTCCTCCGGAAGAAATGGCCACGGCCACAACTGAAGAGACGAGAAATGCTACCGTGATCGGCATTTTGTAAAAATCCCCCATGATAATAGAGGCGATCAGGTAGATGCTTAAAAATACGATCAAGGGGAGTAGTGCCCAAAAGTTTGGTTTAGTTTCTTGTTGCATAGCTTAGAAAACTTGTTTTACAATTTCCTGAATATTTTCCGATTTTCCCATCGTGTAGTAATGAACAGCGGGGACCCCGTATGCGATGAGTTCTTTACTCTGTGCCACGCACCATTCAATACCGACTTGATTGATTTCTTTATTGTTTTTGCATGAGCGAATCTCTTTGACCAGTTCGTGTGGGATGTCTATACTGAATGTACGTGGGAGCATTTCCAGATGTTTGAATGTTGATATGGGTTTTAGTCCCGGTACGATAGGTACGTTAATTCCTTGCGCCCGGCATTTATCGACAAACTGGAAAAATTTGGAGTTATCGAAAAACATTTGGGTGACGATATAATTCGCACCTGCATCGACTTTCTTTTTCAGGTTCTCGATGTCACAGGCTTGATTGGGTGCCTCATAATGTTTTTCGGGGTATCCGGCAACCCCGATGCAGAAGTTTGTTGGAACGGCCTCTGTCAGCGTGTCATCCAGGTATTGGGCGTGGTTCATGCGAGTGATTTGTTCTACCAGTTCACAACTATATTGGTGTCCGCCTTCTTCGGGAGTAAAGAAACGTTCTCCCAGTATGGGATCACCCCGGAGTGCCATCACGTTTTCAATGTCAAGGAAATTCAAGTCGATGAGTTCGTTTTCGATCCTGTGGCGGGTAGCTCCCCCACACACGATATGAGGAACCATGTCCACGTTGTACCGTCTCATGATGGCGGCGGCTAATGCCACGGAACCGGGACGTTTCGTCACGGTAACTTTTTTAATCGTTCCGTCCGGGTATTCACGGTATACCACTTCATCCCGGTGGAAAGTGATGTTGATGAAAGGGGGAGCGAGGTGAATCAAGGGTTCGATGGCCTCGTATATTTTATTGATATCCCCACCTTTTAATGGTGGTACCAGTTCGAAAGAGAAGACTGGTTTGTCTGTATTGTTGAGTATGTCAATAACTTTCATAATTTTAGATTTAATGATTTTAGATTGAAGAATTCCGTGATTTAATGATTTCAGATTAGGTGATTTCAGCCGCACAATTCTTACGCTTTTTCTTCATAATCACGAAATCACTCAATCGGCAATCTCTGAATCTTTTATCTTTTAGTTTTTAACTTTTATCTTATTTCAGTGTCTTAGACGCTGAAATACCTTGCTTTCGGATGGGAAATCAGCATTCCGCACAAACTAGTGGAAGGGTAGATGGAATATCCTTCCGTGAGGTGTACCCCGATTTGTGCAGGAGCATCCAAGATGTCAAAAGCTAATTTCTTCATCGCGTGGTTCGGGCAAGTCGGGTAACCAAAAGCAGGGCGGATGATGTGAGTTCCTTCATTCACTTGTTCTTGCATCCATTCCGCGCAAGCTTCTGCTAACCGGGCACAAAGACTTTCTCGTAGCAGGTGTTCAAAGTCTCGGCAATCGTTGCATTGGTGATCATCTTGTACTTTCAAGCAGAATAGCCCCACGCTACCGGTTCCTTTTTCTTTCGGGATGACGAAATCTGCCAGAGAAAGACATTCTTTCAAGTCAGCTTGCTGCCGGGGCATCGTGAAGTGATATTGACTATCTAAAACGATGTCTTCATTCTCCGAATAGGCATCAAAGAAGCGAACAATGATAGAAACGTCAAATTCATTTCCGGCGATTACTTTACCTAGCATATCCAGTGCTGCCTGATAAGTGCGGTCTGCTTCGTCGTTCGTGTAGATGATTTCCGGGTATTTACCTTTAAATCCCCAGAAATGGAAAAATGGTGTCCAATCGATTTTTTCCACTAAATCTTCAAGATTCAGACGTTTCACAAGTAGATTGTGTTCGCCGAAAGTCGTGGGTTCTCTGTGATCCCAATCGTATCGGGGGGCTCTCCGGCGAGCTTCTTCAAGTGATATTTGTTTTTGTTGGTGTTGGTTGTACAAAGTTCGTATGTTTTCTTGTTCAGCTTTTATTTCACGAATATAGTTCTCCCGGTCATTCAGTAAACGCTTGATGATTCCCACGGTTCGGGAAGCGTCACCGCCTGACACAACACAATAATCATATTTAGGTGCCAGTTTAACGGCCGTATGTACTGTCGAGGTAGTAGCCCCGCCAACGATTAGTGGAATTTGTAATTGTTCTTTTTGTAGTAGTTCGCACAAGTTTTCCATTTCACCTAGAGAAGGAGTGATCAAACCGCTAACCCCGATAATATCTGCCTTGTGTTCTTTAGCAGCCTTGACGATACTTTGATTGTCAACCATGACACCAAGATCTATTACATCTAGATTATTGCAAGTTAGAACAATGTTCACGATATTTTTGCCGATGTCGTGTACATCTCCTTTTACCGTGGCAATAACGACACGAGGTCTACGATTTATGTTTTTACTGGATGCGTTGTGACGTTCGATTTCCGGTTGTAGGATTTGTACGGCTTCTTTCATGACTTTGGCTGATTTCACGACCTGCGGTAAGAACATTTTTCCTTCCCCGAAGAATTGTCCGACCCGTTCCATACCTTTCATTAAAGGTCCTTCGATGATCTCGACCGGGCTGGTATATTGTGTGAGTGCTTCCTTCAGGTCGGCTGTCAGATAATCCGTGATACCCTTGATCAATGCGTGTTCGAGACGTTCTTCCAGAGGTCGATTTCGCCATTCTTCCTGTTGTGCTGTTTTCACTTCTCCCTTCGTTTCCTTGTATTTTTCGGCAAGGGAGATCAGGGTTTCCGTGGCTTCAGGTGTACGGTTTAGTACGACATCTTCCACGGCTTTCAGTAATACCGGGTCGATTTCGTCATAAACCTGTAACATAGCGGGATTCACGATAGCCATGTCTAGTCCTGCGCGGATAGCGTGGTACAAAAAGACGGAGTGCATGGCTTCCCGTACCGTGTTATTTCCTCGGAACGAGAATGACAAGTTGGAGACGCCGCCGGATGTGCGGCATCCTTTCAAATTTTGTTTAATCCAACGTACTGCCTCAATGTAATCCACTGCATAGTTGTTGTGTTCCTCGATTCCGGTTCCGATGGCTAAGATATTCACGTCAAATATAATGTTTTCGGGAGTGAATCCGGCTTGTGTGGTCAACAAATCATAAGCTCTTTGGCAAATGTCTATTTTGCGTTGGAAAGTGGTTGCTTGGCCTTCTTCGTCGAATGCCATCACGACCACGGCTGCTCCCAAGCGTTGAATTTCTTTGGCTTTGTAAAGGAATTCTTTTTCACCTTCTTTTAGGCTGATCGAGTTCACGATACATTTTCCTTGTGTGTTTTTTAGTCCGGCAAGGATGGTTTCCCACTTGGAAGAATCTATCATGAATGCCGCTTGGGCAATATCTGGTTCGTTGCTGATGATACGCACGAAACGTTCCATTTCGACCGTACCATCCAGCATGGCATCATCCATGTTGATATCGATAATGGATGCTCCCGCTTCGATTTGTTTTCGGGCAATGGTGGTAGCTTCCGTGTAATTCTTTTCCCGGATAAGACGAGCAAATTTAGCCGAACCCGCCACGTTTGTACGTTCACCAATATTGATAAAATTGTTTAATTCTTTATCCACCATGACGGTATCGAGTCCACTCACTTGCAGTTGGTGTGTGGATGTCGGAACTTTTCTAGGAGGAATGTCTTTCAAGGCTTTTGTGATAGCCCGGATGTGTTCCGGTGTCGTCCCGCAACATCCCCCGGCAATATTGATCAATCCCTCTTTTGCCATATTTTGGAGACAAAGAGCGGTAAATTCCGGTGATTCGTCGTATTCTCCCATTTCATTCGGTAGTCCCGCATTGGGGTATATACTGATGTAACACGGGATGCGTGGAGCCAATTCCCGCAGAAAGTGGTGTAACTCCTTTGCTCCGAATGAACAGTTCAGACCAAAGCTGAGAATCGGGTAGTGGGAGAGGCTCGTGAACAGGGCTTCCAGTGATTGTCCGGTTAGGGTACGTCCACTTTTGTCGTTAACCGTGGCGGAAAGCATCACGGGTAGATTTGTATCTTTTTCTTCCTGTACTTTTGCAATAGCATAGAGGGCGGCTTTCGCGTTCAGTCCGTCGTAGATGGTTTCAACCAACAACAGGTCCACACCGCCTTCTATTAAGGCCGCCACTTGACTGGCATAAGCATTGGCTAGTGTATCGAAATTTACGATCCGATAGGTCGGTTGATCGGGATCAGGGGCAAGGGTTAGGGATTTATCGGTCGGTCCGATACTTCCTGCCACGTAGATTTGCCGTTCTTTGCAAGCTGATGCAACTTCTTTTGCTAAACGGGCTCCTTCCAAATTAAAGCGTTCGACCCATTCCGTGCATCCGTATTCGGTTTGCGATATTGCGTTTGCGTTGAACGTGTTGGTTTCGATAATATCGGCTCCTGCATCAATATAATTTTGATGTACCTGACGAATCACGTCCGGGCGGGTGATATTCAGCACATCGTTGTTTCCCTTTAGAGGAATCGGGTGTTGTGCGAATTCTTCGCCTCGGAAATCGGTTTCCGTCAATCGGAATTGCTGTAAAGCTGTCCCCGTGGCTCCATCCAGTATGTATATGCGATTTTGTAAGTCCATTTTGATAATTTAGAATTTAAAGTTTAGAATGAAAGAGTTTTAAATCAAAAATGCCGTGTATCCCGATTTTGTCGTCCTTGATGCAAATGGCAGCAAGGATGTCTTTTGTTTTCCCGATCTTTTCGATGCAGGGGGCAACGTCATCTGTTGTTTTAATTTCGTTGGCAAAAGCCGTGGCATACGTGTCGGCTAAAGCACAGTCTTTACAAATAATCATGACGGCATCTGCTTTCCCGAAACTTAGGGAGGGACCCACGGTTCCGGATGAAGTACAAATTCCCAAGGGGGCTTGGTCAGCCTGGATGGTGAACCCCACTTTTTCCGATAGGGGAGACGTGCCGGCAAACACGGCAATATCAATGTCTTTTTGTATGTCTGCGTAGATGTCTCCGCCATTCTCCACGATAATTTCCCGTATCCCGTATTTTTCTTTGATTTCCTGTCCTATTTGGCGAGCAACAGCTCCGGCAACCCCACTCATCGGACCGATTCCGGATTTTCTGGCTACCTCGGACATCTCTTGAAAAATAGTTGGAGCTCCTGGTTTTGCCTCGTGGGAAACGAGTGACGTGGCGTAATCCGGATCATTTTGCAGGTAAGCATCCATGCTTTCCCGTAATGTTCGAATCCGGGATTCCGTGAATGCGGGTATGCTTTCTTGGAAAGATGCTTGATCTATTCCGATCCACAGGTCGGTCTCTTTGTAAGCGACCGTGAAAGAATACCAGCGCTCTTTCTGCAAATGCTCCCGATATGTGCGGTTTTTGTACTCGATCATAACCGAATTAATTTATAATTTCAATTTTCAACTACCCCCTCTAACTCCCCCTGTGTAAGGGGGAGCCAGTGGGGGT
>DYVS01000130.1:0-6199 GCA_020743075.1 Butyricimonas virosa
TGCCTTTATTGGTTTGTATGACGGACGTCCTTACGAGATTTTTACTGGTATCGCTGATGATGAAGAGGGAATCATGTTGCCAAAAGCCGTGACCGATGGTAAGATTGTAAAGAACACGGATGAAGATGGAAATAGCCGTTACGACTTCCAATTCTCGAACAAGAGAGGTTTCAAGACGACGGTGGAGGGATTATCATACAAGTTCAATAAAGAGTATTGGAACTATGCAAAATTGATTTCCGGGGTCTTGCGTTATGGGATGCCGATCAATCAAATCGTGGATTTGGTTGCTGCTATGGAGTTCGATAATGAGAATATCAATACTTGGAAGAATGGTGTGGAAAGAGCGTTACGGAAATTTATCCCGGATGGGACGGAAGCAACCGGTTCGGTTTGTGAGAATTGCGGTTCTAAATCCGTTATTTATCAAGAGGGGTGTTTAATCTGTAAGGTTTGCGGTTCTTCTAAATGCGGGTGATGATTATATGGTAATTATATAGACTTTCGAGTTATAAGTGAAAGGTGACCAGATTAGTTTGGTCACCTTTTTTCGTGATAATTGATATGATAAGGAGTATTTACTTGATTTTCTTTAAAATGAATTTTTGTATTTGTTGAAAATCAGATATTTGTATAAGTAAAAAAGATTGTATTTGTAATATATGTTTTGTTTTAAATTATTGTATATCAGTGTATTGAATGGGCTTTTAAACGAACGATTATTGATTGTTTGAATTGTTAAAAATGGAGGCGTGTTTTTAGACAAATATTTACACATAGATACAATTAAATTAGACAGACATTTAACAAAGAAAAGTTGCGCTTTGGGGTGACTTGATATTTTTTAATTACCAATATAATTCTTTTTAAGTATGAACAAAAAACGGAATTTTGCAAAAATGGCACTTTTAAGTGCTCTACTTTGTGGTCTTGCAAGTCCTACATTCATCGGTTGTAAAGATTACGACGACGATATTAAGGATTTGCAGGAGCAGATAACTGCAAACAAAACATCCATTGATGAACTTTTGGGAAAAATTAAAGAGGGGCAATTCGTACAGAATGTTGAGAAAATCACTAATGGTTTGAAAGTTACCTTGGGTGATGGCAGTGTTGTTGAAATCGTGAATGGTAAGGACGGCCTTAATGGAAATGACGGGAATGACGGTAAGGTTCCTTCATTTGAAATCAAAGAAGACGGGCATTTGTATGCGACTTACGAGGGTGAGGAGCCTATTGATTTAGGAAACGTAAAAGGAGAAGACGGGGGTGCCGGGACTGTAACTGACGTGAAACTCACGGTACAGGACGGGTATCTTTACTTGAACGGCAAAATTATCGAGCCGAAAATTGCTATTGGTGGAATTTTCTATGTAGAACAACAAGGCTATGTAGAGCTTTATATGCCGAAAGGAACTGTGAATGAAGACGGAAGTATTACCGTTGGAGACTACGAGAAAGTAACACTTCCAAAAACAACGAATATTGTAACGGATATTTTATTCATGCCTTTAACTCTTTCTGCAGGAGAAGCTCCAATGATTTTCTTCCCGACAATTGTTCAGGACGAGACTGATGGTGTGGGTAATTATGTAAATGGAACTGCTGCTGCTCCGGAATACACGGTAGGAACAATTCCGGCAGAGCCTAGTTCTATTCTTTATGCTGGTAAGGCTGAGTTGAAGTATCAATTCAATCCTCGTTCTGTTTCTTTTGACGCTTTCAAGGTACTAGGTCTGTGGAGACATGGTGAAGCTACTGTGATTTCTCGTAGCATGAAAGACGGGTCAAATATGATCTTTAACAAGGGTCAGAGATTCTATGATATGGCAAATGGTGTTCTGGAAGGAGCCAAGAGTTATAGCCAGAATAAAGAAATTGGAATGTTACATTTCCGTGCAAAATCATGGAGATTTGCCGAGATGGTTGGAAACAAGCATGATGGGAACAAACGTGATCTTCTGACATTGGCTGTTTTGAACGGAAAAGATACCGTTTATTCAGAAATAGCACCGGCTAAACATTGGCATATTGCACAAAAAGATGTACGTATCGTGAATACGGATGTTGAGCATTATGCACTGGATGCAAACAAGGAAAACTTGTATGCAGATAAGTTCCGGTCTGTAAACTCTTATCAAGATAAAAAGGCTACTCCTGCAAACCAAAAAGCTGCAGATGAGTACTATAAGAGTTTAGATCCAATCACTACTTTCGAGATTGCCTACGATAACCGTCAAGACAATGGTGGTAAAGGATTAAACTTGACAGAGCTTTTCCGTACGTTCTTTATTGATAATGGAGAAGAATACCCGTTTATGACAAATGGATTTGATGATTATCAATTGAAATTCGAAACTGTTTCTTTCAATAACTTGGGTGTTGACCAAACAGAAAGATATTTGGAATTGGTTTCTACCATGGAAAAAGACGGAACGGATGAAAGACAATTAGTAACTAAAGCTTACGTGAGATCTCCGAAGGACTATCCCGGATTTGAGCAAGGTGATCACTCTGCTGCTATTGGAAGAACTCCGATCGTGCGTGTGAAATTGGTAGCTCCGGTTGAAGATGGTGCAAGTGCGGAAGCAGAAGAAAATGTTGTTGCTTCTCGTTTGATCAAGTTAGAGATCAAGGGTAAAGAGAGTGTAACTGAAAAGATCGTGATCAAAGACACTGTTCGAGTAATGTTACAACATAAAAATCAAGCAGTAGAACTTGATATGGACCGCATCTACAACGACCTCCGTGTACAACAAGCTGGTTCTAGAGGTAGAGAAGAATTCCACAAACATTATCAATTCGATCCGACTATTACGATTGATTTGCAAAAACAACATACTACTGCTTTAGATGCAGATGCTCGTAAGAAAGATGTTGATTTGAAAGAAAGAAAAGCAGAGGACGGAACCATCTTGAATCAATTGGATTTGATTGTTAAACCTACGGCATTCAGCACGGAACATATAGAGTATGTTGTTAAGGCTAAATATGTTGATATCCCGAATAGTGGAGAAGTTTATCCGGATGTAAATGTTGAATATACTGTATTTGTAACTTACCCGAACGCTGTTGCTCCTGAAATTACCAAGTTGAACTGGCAAGATCCGGGAACTAATGGTGAAGGTGGTTTGATCTATGCTCACGGACGGATCGCTCCGGGTGCTGACGGAAAAGTTGAAACAATGGATGACGGATATGATATGGTGGCCGTTTTGAATAACATGTTTGACTTGGAAAAATACACGATGGATCAAATGCTGAAACCGAGAACGGGTGAAACTGCATATGATTTGGCAACAATTGCAAAACCGACATTGTCATTCGAATTGGTTGACAAGTATAATAGTTCTTCCGATTGGGCAGGAACAACCAATGGTCTTAAATTGTACCAGGAAAATGGTGTTTGGAAGATTGAATTGGAAAAATCAGATGCCGGACGTCAATGGATCAATGCTATTGGTGAAGACAGTAAGAGAGTGAAGATCCGTGCTGTGGTAAGTTTCAACGAATGCTATGACGGATTATATGGAACTTGCGACAATGGCGAGAAGAAGTATAACAAAGACCAAGCTTCTGACAATTTACCAGAATGTAAGACCACAGACAAGGTAGGTTCTCAAGCTCATGATATGCATGATTATACCGGAACAGCTAAGGCTCCTCAATATGGACGTTCTCAAGTTGTAATCGACGAGTTTGAAGTTGCGTTCATTACTCCGATCAGATTCGTTAAGAAGACTATCGAGCCGTTGTATGACAAATATCCTCTTGCAGAGAACAAAGCTTATTTGAAAGATTGTTTCAGACTTGCAGATTATTTGTCTGACGAGAATGCAGCGCAGGAAGGCTTCAGATACAACCATATTGTATACGATACAGATCTGACAGATCAAGGAACTATTGATTTGTTCAAACGTGGAACCGATGGATGGTGTAACTACTGGAAACAGGTATACGATGTAAACAATGTGTTTGAATACAAGGTAATCGGTGGATTCTTCAGCGATGGAAGTGCACTTGATACAGAGAACTCCAAGAAAATCAAATTCGAGTCAGATGACGAAGGTGAATATGTGACTTGGATCAATGATGGTGAGGATATTGCTAACGAATTCGTGATCAAGGTTGAAGTTTGTGTTAAACATGTTTGGGGTCTGGTATGTGATCATACAAATAAAGAAACTGGACGTGGACACTCTGTTGTAACATTAGAAATTCCGGTAAAATTCCATAAAAACTAGAAATAGGATTAGATACAGAGAGTATATAAATTTTTGCAACCAGAAGGAAATCATCAACATGATTTCAAACAAGAAGAGAGGGGTGTCTGCGATAGACACCCCTTCTTCAAATATTAAAATTTGAATGCTATATAAGTTAAGTATGAAAAAATTATTATTGTCTTTTGGGCTTTTGATGTTACTTCCCGCTTTGTCAGTACAGGCGCAAAAGAAGCAAGTGTACAATGATTTTTCCCGCTGGAGCCTTGGCCTGAACGGGGGAATCTCCGTTTTTCGTGGAGACATGGTATCTTTCTCCGCCGATAAAACCTACATCGGTGGACAAGGTGGTTTACAACTCGGTTATCAATTCACCCCGACGTTCGGGCTGTCCTTGACCGCCGACATGGGACAGGGGAAAGGGAGTGCCAAGGAATGGGAGAAAGAGTTCAAGATTTACCCGAGTGGAGAATCTTATTATGGGACGACACCCGAGGTCGGTTTCGCTCGCTATAATGACCTTTACGCCAAGGTGAAATATTTCACGGTTGGGTTGCACGGTGATCTTAACGTGAATAACTTCTTCGGGAAGAAAGAACTTCGTCGCTGGACCGTGTTGTTGAGTCCTGCGGTTTACCTCCAAAAGTTCTCGCCGAAGCTCCACAAGAAAGAGGATGGCAAGCGATTCGACACCTCTTCCACGCTGGATAACGACGTGAATCTAGGATTGGGGGGAGACTTGGCCTTGCGTTACCTGGCCGGCAAGCATATTGATTTGCAGCTGAAATCCGGAGTGGTCTGGATAGCGAACAATAACTTTGATGGTGTGGCCACTTGTTGCACGAGCAAGTACAATTGGCTGGCAAATCTCTCGGTTGGAGTTGTCTGGAAAATTGGTAATAACAAGAAGAAAGAGAACCTGATGTATGCCACCGCTTGTTCCGTGGCCCCGGTAATACTTCCCGTGAAAGAAACGACTCGCCCGGTGGTGAAGGAAGAGCAAAAGCCAGTTGTCAAGCAAGAGGAGAAAACGGTAGAGAACGTGGTGAAGGTGGAGGCTGGGGAGAAAGCATTCCCGGTGTTACCAACGGTCCATTTCAAACGTAACTCGGCGATCATCGACACGGTTCGTTACGCCAATGAACTCTCTCGTATCGTGGAGGCGTTGAAAGAGTTCCCGGGGGTGAAGGTTGATATTCGTGGTTACACGGATCACACTGGGACAGATCGTGTCAACTTGCCATTATCCTTGAAACGGGCAGAGGCTTTGAAGGTGTACCTCGTAAGCAAGGGTATCCCGGCAGCCCGGATGAACACGTTCGGGGAGGGTAAGGATATGTCTGTGGATAAGCAGGATATTTACACGGAAAAAGCCCGTAAAGTTGAGGTGAAGAAACATTAATTCGTTTAGATGAAAACCTTGATGTAATACTCAATAAATATTTTCCTCGTCATTATTAAAAAAAGCTATCAACTTTTTTTATTTAAGCCGTAATGTGTTTTGGTATAATAAAGCCACCTATATTAATGGTGGCTTTTATATTGAAATTGATCAAAAGGAAACGAGGGATATTAACAAAACAAAATGTTTCAGTGTTAAAATTAACTATTATATTTTTTATTAAGAAAATATCAATAATCGTTCATATATTGATTGCAAATGTACGACTTTTTATGAAACAAGAAAGAATTGATCAAAAAAAATTTCATATTTTGTATATATATTGTTTATTATGTGCGCAAAACGACACAAATCACTTGTTTTATAGAGTGTGCGTGCGGATTACGATACAAATGTTGCTAGTAATTATTGCATTTTTACGATCTATTTAAGAGGCATTTTCTCATCTTTTTATTCAAAATAATGATGTACGATATTATTTTGAGGGATTAATTGGGATAGAGAGTCTTTTTTTTGCATTTGGAACTAAATTTCTTGTTTCTGCAAATGGCTGATTTTTAGTGTTTTCATTTAG
>DYVS01000131.1:0-3191 GCA_020743075.1 Butyricimonas virosa
CATTATGATAACAATTTGATGAAATTTTGATTACAATATTTTGCACTAATTCAGAATGAACATTTTTTACTCATCCACAGAACAGTCTCGATCGGGGTAACGAGTATAACAACAAGAATTCCCCCCACACATCCAACTCGTCAGTTTCTTCTTTCATTGGTACATACAAAAACTCAAAACATCCCATTTATGATCACGTATCTCCAAATGAATACATGGATAAAATTATCAACCCATCGAAAACACCAAAACTTTTTATTTGGAACTCAACAAAAAACAGTCCTATTTTTACGTTGAATAAACCATAGTCTTAAATTGCTATTTTCCTCTAATTCTATTCATGTTGCTTTTTTTAAATAACTAGAAAATGGCATCAATATAGGCATAAAAAATACTAAAGCTATTATTGAAAATAGTAATCCCCCGATCGTTCCAATGGCGAATGAAAACCAAAACTCTTCTGCTTTCGGCCCATCAATCAAAAATGGGACCAAGCCAAGTACCGTTGACATAATGGTTAATAGCACGGCAATAATCTTACGGTTATAAGCCTTCACGTAAAGTCGAACCGGGTTAATCCGATTTAGCCGTCCAAGATTTCTATTTACGAAACCATTATATTCATTAATCACGTAAATTGCCGCATTCACTACCAAACCACTCAACAAAACAAGTGATGCAAAACCACCCGTTCCAAAATTTACCCTTGAGAAATAAAATGTCAGGAAAGTACCTATAAACGAGATAGGAATCAACGAGATAATCACAAGAGGCTGCCGCAGAGACTCAAACAGTATCGAGCAAGTAAAAAAGATTATCACAACAATCAACAGAATTAACCAATATTGGGAACCTCTATCATCGTACCACCCGAAACTCTGGTTAACCGTCCGGAAACCGACAGGCAAAATAGCATTAATCTCTTCGGTTGTCTTTTTGATAAACTTATCCGACAAATCATACGATCCCATAAAATTAAAAGCCACCTGCAACGAATACACCTGGTTATTTTTCGTAATTCGTGCAGCAGCATTTCGTTTTCCTATCTCTCCGATATTAGCATAACAAATCTGCCGATCTCCTACAGTTAAATAACTGTTCATCAAATGCCACACATCAAACTTATCACGTTCCGAAGAATGATAATCAATTGCAATCCGTTGATCTTTATCCCGATACGTTCCAACAGTTCCCTCATCCATCAGCTCAGCCAAAGTTGAATAACATTGTCCCAAATTCAAACGATTAAGAGCAATTTTTTCCATATCATATTTGATATACATCTCCGAAGTCGGTTCTCCTTGCGATTGCCAATAATCAGAACTTCCCAACTCGATTCCCACGTCATTCACTCGTTTATTGGCCTTGACCTTCTCGGCCACCATTTCTGCATACTTATACAAACGATCATAATTATACCCGCTCAAACCGATTCGATGTGATTTACGTCCCAATCCCAGCGAATTGGAAAATCCCCGTTCACTAACACCCGTTGTACTCCAATCTACACCGCCAATCAACAAAGCCTCTCGAATAACCTGTGATTCCAGATATTGAGGGAAAGTCCCATCCTTGTGTTCATCGGTAAATTCTACCTCGATGGAACCGCTTTTACCATCCACTCGGGTCACGAAACGTTTTATCTCCTTGAATTTGGCTAAAAAACGATCCATTTGCCACATCTTTTGATTAAGCACCCCCGCATCATCTCCTTCTGTCAATTGAGCAGAAATATAAAGTTTCATCTCCCGTTCCCGTTGAGAAAAAGTACGTGATGACTGGATAGATGAAAAAAGCCGTAATGTCCCGCCAAACACCTTTTCCAATGGCTGGCGTAAAGTTCCCTGACAAAAATTACTCCCTATAGTCTTATTATAAAGATCTTCATACCATGCCATCTCTTGTTTTTCTTCCATCCGGTAATAATAATCACTTTTACCTAATTTAGAAGGCAGCAAATGCACCGGGATTCCAAATGCAAGTACGAAAATGGTAATATATATCCATTTCCGTTTCTGTGTAAAAGTAATATAGCGGGTATAAAACCGACTCCAGCTCACGATTCTTTTTAAACGCTTACAACTTTTCTTCATCTGCCGACAACACAACTCACTATGATCAATAATTGCAGGCACGAAAAAAAGAGCCACAAACAATGCCACAACCAGATTAATAATAATAATCGTGGAAAAATGATTCAACGCACCTTTCACGTAATCGGGCATAAAAAAGACGATCACCAATGAACCGATTGTAGTAAGCAATGCCGCCAGAATAGCGATAAAAGCACTCCGATTGTGGTAATAGCTATAATGATCAACCATCACAATAACAGTATCGATCATAATACCCAACGAGACAGCAACACCCGCCAACGAAATCAAGTTAAGCTCAACATCAAACAAGTAATAAAAAATAACGGCTATCAACACGTTGGCAAATAATGAAATCGCTATAACAGAAAGATAACGTCTGCTCCGGCTAATAATCCAAACAAACAGGAACAATATCGCCAAACATAAAAAAGTACGTTTAACCAATTTCACAAGTTCCTCCCGTACCTCCTTAGCAGCATCATTCGTGAGTGTCACGTAAAATCCATCCGTCAAATTTGCTTGAATCTTTTCCATTCGCTCTCGAATTTCCGCAGATGCTTTAATAATATTTGTCTCCGTGTCTGCAAAAATGCTCAAGTAAATCGTATTCAAACCATTGATACGATAAAAGCTGGTTTCTTGTCGCTTTTTGTAATCAAATTTAGCAACATCATTCAAATAGATAATTTTACCATCTATTGTTGCCAAAGGAGTTTTACCTATATCCGGCCCCAACCGCTCGGTCTCTAATAATAAAGTAATACGCTCTTTATTCCCGTCACGATCAATTCGATCAACATCCCCGACAATAGAACGTTGTCCCAAAAAGTTCTGAAGTCCCGACACGATAACATTAGATTCAAGACCATACCGCTGCAATTCTATCGGGTTATACTCAATATCCAGGTAAAGTGGCATAGCCCCCCCGACCGACACATCCCGCACATAATCAATCTGTGTGAGATAAGGTTTAATATTACGCTCGACATAGTCTTTTATATTAGCGGGATCCATATCGGCATTGATGATATAAGATAAGACCTGTCGTGTGTGCTGTCGAAGCCCTCCCCCGATATTCCCTCCTTGTAAATAAAG
>DYVS01000132.1:0-7176 GCA_020743075.1 Butyricimonas virosa
CAACAGGGTTTTGAAGTTATTGGTGTCCACCTACAATTATGGGAATCACAGACCGGCTCCTCGCAAGAACCGGAAGTCAAGGAATTGTGTAAACAAACGGGCATCAAACTCTACCGGTTAAATGGCAGGCAACTCTTCCAAGAACAAGTAGTCCAACCCTTCATCCAAGGCTACCTCTCAGGAATTACCCCTAACCCGTGCGCCACGTGCAACAGCTTTATCAAATGGAATTTACTTCGAGACCTGGCAAACGAACTAAAAGTACACCATGTCGCCACGGGACACTACATTCGGGTTCTACCTTTTGCGAACCACTATTACGTCCATAAAGGAGTTGACCCGAATAAGGACCAATCGTACTTCTTATGGGGCGTACCGGAAGAGATACTATCCCGAGCCATCACCCCGTTAGGAGATTACACGAAAACACAGGTAAAGGAAATGGCAAAAGAACACGGGTTCACCCGCCTGGCTGAGAAACGAGAAAGCATGAGTATCTGTTTCCTTGAAAAAGGAGACTACAGGGATTTCATCGCCAGACAACCCGACACGGCCTCCTGCTTCACACCCGGGCAAATCGTGGACGAATCCGGAAATCTCGTAGGAGAACATTCCGGGATAGTGAATTACACCGTGGGGCAAAAGAGAGGAATCCCTTTCAAAGGACAAACGCCACGATATGTTTCACACCTATCCCCGTCCACGAACCAAATTGTCGTGGGGGACAAAGCAAGCTTATACCGAACGACTTTTCGTCTCGGTCAGATTCATTTAATTAATCCCGAAGAGATTCATTCACAAGACATCGAAGTTAAAGTCCGGGGTATCGGGCTGAACCCGGAAGGATTCGCACAGCTATCCTTCCACCCCGATCAAACATTACACGTACAACTCTCCTCTCCCGCGTGGGCCGTTGCTCCCGGACAACCGGCTGTCTTTTATCGCAAAGATCGGGTAATCGGTGGGGGCATCATTTTATAACCGTTTAAAGCATCAAGAAATCGCTTCCTACCTGAACATCACACCTCAATCATTAAGTAGAATTCGGGCTCATCTAAAATAAATCTTACATGAGCCGTTATCACTAAACGAAAAATAAAATCAGCATCTGTGCCGTCAACACCCTCAAAAACATGGTAAGAGGGTAAACCGTGGCGTAACTTACTGCAGGAGCATCATTCCCCACGATACCATTGGAATAAGCCAATGCTGGCGGGTCGGTCATACTCCCGGCCATCAACCCCATCAACGTGAAATAATTCACTTTATATATTGTACGGGCAATAATCCCGATAATAATCAAAGGAACCACGGTAATAATAAAACCGTAACCAATCCAGGCATAACCACCTCCATCAATGATGGTCTCCACAAACCCATCTCCCGCACCCAACCCAACACTCGCAAGGAACAGGGCGATTCCCACTTCCCGCAACATCAGATTGGCACTCATCGTCGTGTACGTCACCAAACCGTATTGGGGACCGAAACGGCTGATCAAAATAGAAATAATCAACGGTCCCCCCGCCAGCCCTAACTTTACCGGTTGAGGTATACCAGGGAATGTAAACGGAATGCTCCCCAACAAAATCCCCAAAAATATACCTAAAAATATCGGTACCAGATTCGGTTCACGCAAACGACGCAAAGAATTACCCAACACCTTTGCCACGTTCGTAACGGCAGCCTCCGGACCGACAACCGTCAAGCGATCCCCGATCTGCAACTGCAAATTCGGTTTAGCCACCAAATCCACCCCGGCACGATTCACCCGGGTCACGTTGACCCCGAAACAATTCCGCAATCGCATCTCACCCAACATCTTCCCGTTAACCTCTCCTTTAGTGATAGCAATCCGACGAGATACAAGTTGCTTATCTAACTGTTCCCAAGCGACTTCAACTCGCTCCCCGAGAAAAGCCGTGATCGCATCAATATCTTGCAAAGCTGCCACGACAAGCAGTTTATCCCCTTCACGCAAGCAAGTCTCGGAAGAGCCTATTTCAATCCGGTCATCCTCGTGACAAACCCGAGAAAACACGAACTTCCGGTTTATCAAACGGGTAATTTCCATCAAATCCTTGCCGAACAAAGCCGGATTCGTTACACGCACAGAAAACTGTTGAGCACCATTGGCACGGTCCTCGTCCTGTCGTTCCAAATCTTCATTCTCCTTCTCGAACTTCACCCGGAAGATCACCCGCATCAACAGGATTGACCCGATAATCCCGATCACTCCCAACGGGTAAGCCACGGCATACCCCAAAGCAATCGTGGGATCATTTACCCCCGTCATATCCGAATAAGCTTGTTGTGCGGCACCCAATCCCGGCGTATTCGTCACAGCTCCGGAAAGAATACCGACCATCGTTGTCATCGGCAACCCAGTCACAACATGAATAACATAGGTGGTAATCACCCCCAACAACACGATTCCCGTGGCCAGCATGTTCAAAGTTAAGCCACCCTTCCTAAAAGAAGAGAAAAAACCGGGCCCCACCTGTAACCCCACGGAATACACGAACAGGATCAAGCCGAATTCTTTCATGAAATGCAGCGTGTGACCATCTACCCGCATCCCGAAATGACTACAAATAATCCCAACAAAAAGAATCCAGGTTATTCCTAATGAAATTCCCCAAACTTTCACTTTCCCGAACACGATCCCTAAAGCGATAACGATTGCGAACATTAACACCGAATGAGCAACCCCCTGTCCAAAAAACAGCTCACTTAACCAAGACATACTTATTTTAGACTTTAAATTTTAGATTTTAAATTGAATAACTCGCTATTTTATCACCCTGCACTCTCTGAGTCTTTCACTTTTTTATCGATAGAACGACAGAATTCAATATCATCCCGGAATAACTTACGATAAGTGATATAAATCTGGGATTGTTTTGCCCCGATGTAATCCATCAAATGCATCATCTGCGGATTAAAATCTCCCACCCAACTCATTTCCAGCCAATCATAAGTCTTCTTGTCCTGAATAATATTTTTACAGAAAGCATAAATCATAGCAGCCTCCACCCCACGCCCTTGGAATTCGGATGCAACACCAAAAATTAATCCCAAGGCCACACGTCCCCGCTTGATATGGCGATAGTACAAGAATTTCAAAATACCCAACCCGCTAATCTTACCATTCACGTGCTTCACGATATAATTCAATTCCGGAATCATGATAAAGAAACCGATAGGTTCCCCTTTATAGTAAGCAAAATACAATAAATCAGGATCAAGCACGGGTTTCAATGTTTTGAACAACACCTCCACCTGTTCCTTATCCATCCCCCCGACGCCATGCACATTCAGGTTCCATGCCTTATTATAAATGGTCAAGAAGGAATCTTTTGCCTGCCGGGGAGTCATTTCACGATAGGAAATAATCCGGTAATCTTCATTCTTCAACAACCGTTCAGACTTCCAGACCACGACCTTGGAAAGGCTTTCCTCCACCAAGCGAGTCCGGTAAATATATTGTTTGAAATAGTCACGGAACCCGTAGTTCTCGAAGAACGGAACATAATACTTGTGCGTGTAGGGCATTTGGAATACAGGCGGTTTGAAACCATCTACCAGCAATCCCCACCACTCGTTACGCTCCCCGAAATTCACCGGGCCTTCCATGGACTCCATTCCCCGTTCCTCCAGCCATGCCCGACAACGGTCGAACAGCATGAAAGCGGCCTCTTGATCATTAATACACTCGAAGAAACCCATTCCCCCTACCGAATACGAATCCAAATGACAGGAACTTTTGTCTATAAAAGAAGCCACCCGCCCAACACAGCAACCTTTTTCATCCCGCAACAGCCAGCGGGTACACTCGCCATGTTTAAAAAAAGGATTCTTTTCCGGGTCAAATACTTTCGTAATGTCATTATCTAAAGGCCGCACCCAATTTTCATCATTCTTGTAAAGGGATACAGGTAGCAACAAAAATTCTTTTGCTTGCTTTTCGTTCAAAACCTCTTCAATAGTGTATTTCATATTTTTATAAACTAATGTTTTCAACTTTTACTGGTGGGTGTATATGTGCCTGCAACAAATAAACGCCCCGACGAACCCACACGACGAGCATGGCCAACACAACACGAGGGAAGATCAGCCAACCGACAGGCAATCCCATCACGACAAACAACAACGGATCTTCCAGTTGCGAATGAGATATTGCCAAGTGATGATTCAGTAAATCGGCCTCTTTATGAACCAGTTTTCCCATCTTGGCATAATCCATCATAATCGCAGAACCGTAAGCCAATCCGACCGTGTTTCCCACCAACCACAGGAAAGCCACATCCGGGTTCAGCCCGAACAAGCGCATCAACGGGGATAACATGGCAGACAATATTTTCAAAATGCCGAACTCTTCCAACAATCGTTGCAATATCATCAATCCCGAAATCACCAGCACGATTTTCAGCCCCAGCATCACACTGCTCTCCAGCCAATGTAACATTGTCTCCCAGAAACCGAGAGAAGCCACCGTTTCTGCCATCATCTTCCCGTTCATTTCCGGCAGCAACCAATTCAAACCAATTGCCGCAACGAAACTTCCCAAGACTCGCAAGATCACCATCCACACTGCAGACGAGCCAGTCTTCTGTAACACGATAGTTTCCACGACAAAGTTATGGGAAATCAAACACATCGTCGCCATGATCAAACTTTCCCGCACGGAAAAATCGAGCGTGGAAAGCAAGGCTATCACCGTATATATATTCGTAAATATACTGGTAACAAACACTAAGGCTGCATCTCCCGGCAAACCGATCAAGGTAAACAACGGGGATGCGAATGAAGAAATATAAGGCAGAATATTAAAGTATGACAGCAAGGTCACGAACAAAGATACCGGCAACATGATTTTCAAAAACCATACTGACGTCTTTATCGCCACGGGTAAGGCCTTTTTGACACATCCCCAAACCCTCGTACTGTAACTTGCCATACGCATTAATTGAAAATTGAAAAATGGAAATTGAAAAATGATAAAACCCCACTCCCAACTTCCAATTTTCTAATTAAACTTTTATAATTTTAAGGTCGCTTGGCGACTTTTCATTTTAAATTCTAAATTACCGAAGCTCGTCGGTTAACAATCTGATTTCCATTGTCGGACTGATTCGTTCGTAGAGGATGTTATAAACAGCCTCCGTGATAGGCATATGGACTTTATACTGCTGATTGATTTCATGAATTCCTTTCACGCCAAAGTACCCTTCGGCAACCATCAACATCTCCATTTGAGCGGACTTCACGGAATATCCTTTCCCAATCATCGTACCAAATGTCCGGTTCCGACTGAACTGGGAATAGGCAGTTACCAACAAATCTCCCAAATATGCAGAAAACTTAATATCCCGTTGAATCGGATGCACGGCATTCACAAAGCGTTCCATTTCCTGAATAGCATTAGCAACCAACACGGCCTGGAAATTATCGCCATACCGCAGTCCGTGACAGATTCCTGATGCGATCGCGAAAACATTTTTCAACACCGCAGCATACTCAGCCCCGTATATATCATCGGAAATCGTGGTCTTCACGTAGAAACACTCGAATAATTGAGCCACAGCCCGTGCCACCCGCAGATTCTCACTGGAGAATGTCAGATAAGACAAACGTTCCAAGGCTATTTCCTCCGCGTGGCAAGGTCCAGAAATAATTACAATCTGTCCTAGAGGTACCTCGTATTTCTGGTGGAAGAACTCCCCGATAAGTAGATTCTCATCTGGAATCATCCCCTTGATAGCCGAAACAATAATCTTATCTTTCAGCGACACTTGCAATCTTGGAGTTACCACGTTTTGCAGGAAAGCACTCGGGATGGCGAACACGATCACATCAGAATTCATGATCACCCAATCCAGATCATCCGAGAACGAGATTTTGTCTATATCAAAATCGACACCACACAAATACCGCGGATTATGTTTTAATACTTTAAAGGCCTTTATCGATTCTATGTTTCTCATGAACCAATTAATATGCCCGTTATTTTCTGTCAGCATTTTAGCGATAGCGGTAGCCCAGCTACCCCCACCTACTACTCCAATCCTTGGTTTTTCAACTATTTCCATGATACCAATAAGTTTATAAAGTTCATAAAGTTATAAAGTTTATAAGGCCAAAAAATAACTTTATAGACCTTATAAACTTTACAAACCTTACGAACCTATTTTATCCAGCTTTTTACCTCGTCCGGAGATAAGGTTTTCAAGCCTAATTTCATTTTTTTATTTAAACCACTCAATTCCTGATGCAACTTGTTCGGGTTCTCTACCGCCCTCAAGGCTTCCACGGTCTGGTAACCGGCTTTACGAACCACTGCAACCCAATCAGCCGGGATTCCCAGCTCAATAAATTTCTCGTCAGCATCCACAGTTGCCACTTTCTCCGGTTTCATCTGCGGAAACAACAACACATCCTGTATAGATGGACTATTGGTCAGGAACATACAAAGCCTGTCTATCCCGATACCCATTCCCGAGGTCGGAGGCATACCGTATTCCAAGGCACGCACAAAGTCGTAATCAATAAACATGGCTTCATCATCCCCTCTTTCCTGAAGTGCCAACTGATCCTTAAAACGATTCAACTGATCAATCGGGTCATTCAACTCGGAATAAGCGTTAGCCACCTCCTTACCATTCACGAACAATTCAAAACGCTCCGTTAATCCGGGATCTGAACGATGCATCTTAGTCAGCGGAGACATCTCCACCGGATAGTCGTAAATAAAAGTCGGCTGTATATAATGACTTTCACATTTCTCTCCAAAAATCTCGTCAATCAACTTACCCTTACCCATGGTCTCGTCCACATTCAGACCGATAGACAGGCAGAATGCCCGGATCTCCTCCTCACTCTTACCCGTGATGTCAAACCCGGTATATTCTTTAATCGCCTCGGACATCTTCACGCGCTTGAACGGACGCTTGAAATCCACCTCGTTCTCCCCAAAAGGAGCTTTAGTTGTCCCGTTCACAGCCATAGCGGCCGCCTCAATCATTCTCTCCGTGCTATCCATCATCCACAAATAATCCTTGTACGGCACGTACACCTCCATACAAGTAAATTCCGGGTTATGCGTCCGGTCCATACCCTCGTTACGGAAATTACGGGAGAACTCGAACACCCCGTTAAAACCACCCACGATCAGAC
>DYVS01000133.1:0-26546 GCA_020743075.1 Butyricimonas virosa
AATGGGACGAACAAATCCGGCTTATAGACAGTCTGCCGACAGAAGATTTCACTTCGGAGTATATACGAATCACCCCTCGTTTTAGGGCAAACACAACCCTGCGAGAGATCAAAATCCGGGACTACCTGGGAGAGAAGAAATTCAAAAGATACGTTGAAGACTGTATTTTCAATCCCGGCAAACTCATTCGGGCTATTATTGCCAACCCCTTTGTCGGTAAATGGGAAAAAGTAACGGAAAACGGGGTTGCAACCAAACAACTCTTACAAAAAGAATACTTCGACGATTTCACGTTCAGTTGCTCTAACGGAGTCAATGGAACCTATAAAATCACCCACGGACAATTTCTATCGGAACATGCCCCTTCCGTAAAAATAAAAGACATCGTGGAATCCTCCGCTCATTACCAATACGATGCAAATAACCGGATACTTGTCCTCACGGGCGAAGTAAAATTAAAACTGGCCGATGGAACCCACAAAAACGTTCAGGTCAAGGAAACGTGGCGTAGAATAGAGTAAAAATAAAGTTTTTTTTTATACCTTTGTTTGATTCATTATGGGATATTTAAATCAAATAAAAATTATATGAACGAGGAAGTACAATTTTATCTCGACGAAGCAAAAGAGAGAATGGAAGCTGCTCTGAGTCACCTGGAATCAGAACTTAGTAAAATCAGAGCGGGAAGAGCCAACCCGAAAATCTTACAAGACGTGCTGGTTGACTATTATGGTAGTCCTACCCCGTTATCACAAGTAGCCAATATTTCAACCCCAGACCCGAGAACAATTGCAGTTCAACCTTGGGAAAAAAGCATGATCTCTCCCATTGAAAGAGCAATCATGAACGCTAATCTCGGTTTGAACCCGGATAACAACGGAGAAATTATTCGTATAAATATCCCGCCTCTAACAGAAGAGCGCAGACGCGACCTTGTAAAACAAAGTAAAGGCGAGATGGAAACAGCGAAAGTAAGTATCCGCAACGCTCGCCGGGATGTCATTGAGCAAGTGAAGAAAATGGTAAAGGACGGACTTCCGGAAGATATGTCCAAAGACGCTGAAGCCATCGCTCAAAAAATGACAGACGAGTACGGCAAGAAAGCCGATGAATACTTTGCAAAGAAAGAAAAAGATATTATGACAATTTAGCAAGCTAAAAGCTAACAACTAATAATTAAAAGCTAAAAGTTAATGTCAACAAAGCATTCACTTTTAGCTTTCAATTTTATCCCCAACTTTTATCTTCTAGTTTTTATCTTTTAGTTTTCTCAAGTCTTCCGGAGTATCAATCCCTATCGATTCATGATTCGTGATACTAACGGCAATCGTGTAACCGTTTTCCAACCAACGTAATTGTTCCAAAGACTCTGCCTGTTCCAGAATACTCTGGGGGATAGAAGTCACTGCCTTCAAAATCTGCGGACGATAAGCATACATTCCCACGTGTTTATAAAACGGAGTTTTAGCCAGCCAATCTTCACGCTCCACGCCCCTGCAATAAGGAATCGGATTCCGGCTAAAATAAAGGGCAGTATGATTAGCAGAAAATACAACCTTTACTTTATTCGGATCAAAAATCTCATCATTTTTCTCGAAAGGCTTAGCCAACGTGGCTATCTGCACGGCAGGATCTTCGAAGCATGCGATCAACGATTCAATCTGTTCCGGGATAATAAAAGGCTCATCCCCTTGCACGTTCACCACCACGTCAAAGTCACGATGCAACATCTCCTTAACTTTCGTGTACGCCTCGTAACATCGGTCCGTGCCACTCCGATGTGTCTCGGAAGTCATTACCGCACGCCCACCAAAAGCGAGCACGGCATCATATATACGCTCGTCATCCGTCGCCACGTACACGTGAGCAGCAACAGCTGCAGCCTTCTCGTACACGTGTTGAACCATAGGTTTTCCGGCAATATCCACCAACGGTTTCCCGGGGAAACGGGTGGAAGCGTAACGAGCCGGAATCAATATCAATGAAGTTTCTTCTATCGCCATCTTATTTCAATCTGTCTTTATTTTCTTCTTCTGAATGTAAACGCCGTAAATGATCTGAATTAGCTAATATCTTCAATTTCAAATTCTGCGGGTAATTCGAGTGCTTCTCCAAGAAAGAATTCACCATCGTGTACACATTCTTACTCGTATGCCCTGCTAATCCTGCGCTTAACCAAGAGCCTGGGAAGAAAATATCCCCCGTCTGTTGAATCTCCTGCAACGCACCAAGCAATTTCGGTACATACCCCTCCGCCTCCATTCTCCTCCGCGGATGATTCAACCACCGCAGACACTCTTCCACCCATACCTCATTCACCCGGTTTTCTCTTACGAGTAAAGCGTTAAACACGCTATCACGCACATACTTATCTCCGGATAAAGAGGGGTATACATATTCAAAACGATCCAGCAAATCCTTGTTTTTAACCGTTTTCATAATGTATGCCTTCATATCTTCATAAACATTCGTATCCCGCAATACCAAATTAAACGCAATACTAATCTTATCATGTTCATTGATCGTTACGTCTTCCGGTAAATCTTGTTCACCCTTTAACACGCTTGACAAATAGGAACAACTCTTCGGTGAAGAACAAATTGACAATAACGTATTAAAATACGATTTTTTATTCTTCCCCTCGGCCTTATTATTCACCATATTAATACAAAAACGTTCCAGGTCGTCCTGTATTAACTGCCGACTTCCCTCGTCCAGATAAGTTGAATAAATAATTCTCAAAAAACTTAACGTCCGGTTCACAACCAGGTTATTCTTCTCTTGTGGTAAATGTTTGATACATAACTTTAAGAAAAACTCCCCTTTCACTTTTTTATGCAAAACCCCTTCATAGAGAGCTTGCCAAGCAACTGCCCTATAAAGCGGGTCATTCAAATTTCCCAGTTCATCATCGAGAAAACGAATAGAAAAATCCGTGGGCAAGAAACAACCGTATCCCATGACATCCCCATCCGGCAACACGACAGAAGCCCCATACCTAAAAGGAGTCAGCGAATCTCGCAACGGGATCAACGTTCTCTTCAACCCCATGTAATCCCAAAAAACAGACACCGCCTGAGGCCAAACCCGATTCTTCCCGCTCTCATCCGTCATCACGATCCCGTTCTTCTGGAATTCGATCACGGGAGCCCCGCTCTCTTTTATCCATATCTCGTTCCAAGCCTGCAAATCCTGTCCTGTTGTACTTTCCAACAACTTGATCAACTCGTCCCAATCCGCGTTAGAATAAGACCAGCGACGAAGATACCTTTGCAACCCGACCTGCAACCGCCGTTCGGAAATCTCCCGTTCCAACATGCGCATCACGATCGGAGCCTTGTGATAAATAATATCCCCGTACAAAGTTCCCGCATCCTTCAGATTATCCAGCTCCTGCAATATCGGGTGAGTCCCCCTCGTCCGATCCGTCCGCAATGCCGGCTCGTAATGATTCAAAAAGAAATTCAGACGATGATTCACCTCCGGGTATAACTGGGTCATAATCTTGTCAGACATGAAACCGGCAAAAACCTCTTTCAACCACACGTCATTAAACCACCTCATCGTGACGTAATCACCAAACCACATGTGGGCTGTTTCGTGAGCGATAACATCGCTGCGTTTCATCCATGCCGTCAAGTCTGCATTCCGATCCAAAAACATCGTCGATGCCCGATAATACACGGCTCCCGGATGTTCCATCCCACCATACTGGAAATCGGGAATAGCAACAACATTATATACATCAAACGGGTAGCGTATCCCCGTGTAGTGTTCCATCCAATCCAATGCATGACTTACCTCTCTAGCTATGACCGGGATACTGGCATTAATCTTCGAAGTATCCGTCTCCCGGTGGTAAATACCGATCCAACGCCCCCCCACGTAACGTTCCAAGTACGAGAACCTCCCCACGGTAAAAGCAAACAAATAAGTACTCAATGGCTTTGTTTCCTCAAATTCATACAACTTATAGTCATTAAAATATTCCGTACGAACCGGTTCCCCGTTAGCCACAGCCCTCCACCGGGAAGGTACTTTCAACGTCAATTTAAATCTCGCCTTTATATCCGGTTGGTCAAAACAAGGCATCAATGTACGACACCGGTCCGGAACCAGCAACGTGTATAGCATATCGTCACTTCGATTCAAAGAGGACTCCCCCGCTTTAAACTGGATGACCAGCTCGTTCCGCCCCTTTTTCAAGTGTTCCGGATGAATTATAATATGTTCATTTTTAAACGTGTACGGAATTTTTCTCCCATCCGAAGATGTAACGGCAAGAATATTCTCTTTTGCCTCTTTAAAATCCAGAATGACCGGAATCAGATCAAACAATTCAAAAAAGATCGTCGATTCAGCCATAATAGCCTCACTCCTGTCCGCCGGAATGGAAAAATACAATTTATAGGTCACGCCGCCTATATTCGCTTTACGTTCTTTGGCCAGTTCCAAAGACACACCATCTTCTACCTTATCTTGTTCCTTTTCACAAGAAACCAGACTCAGTAGCAATGAAATCACTACCAATACACGACACACCACGTTTTTAATTATTTTTGTTGAACTTCTCGTTGGATATGGCACTCGCCATTAAAAACCGCTCCGGACTCGATTGCGATATAAGCAGCTTTAATCGTTCCCGTGAATACCGCTTTTGCCCTCAAAGAAACAGTTCCCGTCGACACGATATTCCCTTCCATGGTTCCTAAAATATCAACATTCGGAGAATTAACCTCTCCCTCCACCTTAGCCATCTGCCCGATAACTAAACGTCCTTTCGTGAAAATCTTTCCCTTAAGTTCTCCATCAATACGAATGTCATTTGAAGCATGAAGATCTCCGGTGATCTGAGTTCCTTCACTGAGTAAATTTAACGCTATTTGCTGTTGTACTTCTTTTCCCATGATTTATCGTTTACTTTATTTTCTTTCCAAACGTAACCGCTTTATATCATACTTCACGGCTCTCACAAGCAATTTTCCCGCTTGCACATCCCCTTTCAAAACGGCATTTTCTTCAATAATCAAAAAACAAGTTTCCACGTTCCCTTCCACCAATCCCCCTACCTCTAGCTCCACACAAGAAATATTTCCTGTTACCACGGCTCCCGACTTCACTTCCACCTTACCCTTTGCAGTAACATTTCCAGAAATTTTGCCAAATAAACACAAATCCCCAGGCAGGATAATATCTCCCTCGACCTCGGAATCATTCAAGACAATCGTCTGTTTCATCTCGGTACTGTCCTGACTCGCACTTTTTCTCATTTAGCATCCATAATAATCGACCAAATATACAACAAGTAATTTAAAATTGGAAATAATTTTTTATTCCATAAAATTCAAAAATCCTAAACATCTGAACATTCAAAAAAAATGACAAGATCCATAAAGCCTTAAATCTAGACTCTATGGATCTCGTAACACTTATAACTTTTCCAGCTTTTAGTTTTTAACTTTTATCTTTCGTGTACCCCCACTTCAAATAAATAGCCCCCCACGTGAAACCGGCACCGAAAGCGGCAAGAATTAAATTATCCCCTTTCTTCAATTGATCCTCCCACTCGTACAAGCACAATGGAATTGTCGCCGAAGTCGTGTTTCCATACTTGTGAATATTTACCATCACTTTTTCTTTCGGCAATCCCATCCGTTCCCCGGTAGCCTTAATGATCCGCAAATTTGCTTGATGAGGAACCAGCCAAGCCACGTCCTCTGACGTCAAATTATTACGATTCATCACCTCCACCGACACATCAGCCATGTTCGACACAGCATGTTTAAACACGGGTTGTCCTTCCTGGTAAATATAATGTTCCCGGGCTAAAACCGTATCAATGGTAGGCGGTTTCAAAGAGCCACCCGCTTTCATATGCAGATGAACACGTCCCATTCCATCCGAACGCAAGATGTGGTCAATCACTCCCAAATCCTCAGTAGTCGGCTCCAACAACACAGCGGCAGCTGCGTCACCGAAAATAGGGCAAGTTGCACGATCCGTGTAATCCGTGATCGCGGACATCTTTTCAGCCCCCACTACAATCACTTTCTTATAGCGACCGCTCTCCACGTACTGTGTCGCAGTGATCAAACCATATAGGAAACCGGAACATCCGGCATTAAGATCAAAACTAAAAGCATTCTTTATTCCCACCATATCGGAAATCACGTTTCCGTTAGCAGGGAAGTGCATGTCGGCAGTAACCGTACAGCAAATCAATAAATCAACTTCTTCCGGTTTCAAACCTGTTTTACGAAACAAGTCCTCCACCGCTCTGGCCCCGAGGTAAGCACTGCCTTTATCGGCATCCCGCAAAATACGTCTTTCTTTTATACCGATTCGAGTCATGATCCATTCGTCAGTGGTATCCACCATTCGGCTCAACTCCTCGTTAGTTAGAATATAGTCGGGATAATACGCTCCTACCCCTGTGATTACCGCTCTTGGCCTTTCCATAAAATAAAAATTTTCAAATTGAATAATAGAATCAGACACCTATATACAATCATAGCCCCCTAGTACAGGGGGCTGTATTATCTAAGGCAATCTTTATCATTGCATCAATATTATGCAACAACTGCTTTCTCAATAGCCAATTTACCCCTGTAATACCCGCATTCCGGACATACAGTATGATACTGTACTGCAGCACCACAATTTGAACACTTTGCTATTGCAGGAACCGTAGCCTTATCGTGAGTTCTTCTTTTATTCCTTCTCTGTTTAGAGATTCGGTGTTTAGGATGTGCCATTTCTCTCTAGTTTTATTTAGTTATTATTAATTAATTTCCTCAATTCATCCCAGCGGGGATCAATTTTTTCACTCTCTTCTTCCATCGTCAACTCTTCCAAGACATGCTCCATTTCCTCGTTACACTCTCCCTCCGGGTGAACCACACGTAGCGGATAATTCAGCATGTACACTTCATATAGCGGTTCACTCAAATCCAGATAATCATCATCTTGAGCCAAGATAATAAAATCATCATCATTTCCTTCCTCCCTCTCCCCGTACTTCGCATACAAGTTCAATTCCCCGCTAATCGGTAACTCCATTTCCTCCAGACAACGATCGCAGATGGCTTCAACCGCCCCTTCGATCTTCATCCGAACCTCCATCAGCAAGGACGACTTCACGATATCCACTCTCGCATTCACAATCCCTTTCGTGCCCTTTGTCGCATCAAAACAATTAAAAAAATTGTCATCCATGACAAACTCGAAAGTATGAATACCCTCGCTTAACCCTCTGTGAGCTATCTTATATTCTTTCAATCTGTCCACAATTCTTCACGTAAAACGGCGCAAATGTACGAAAAAAATAATACATGGCATCATATCCTGTTAGTTTTTTCTTCATCATTTTATATCTCATTCTTCCCCTCTCCCTCAATCTCTTGCCTTTTACTTGCAAATTACCCCAAACTCAATTTATTGATTTAAATAAAGGCATCATATCCTCGTTCATATTATTCTTCCTGTTTTTTAGGTGGTTGTCGTTCATATTCCATAATCCGTTCTTGATCTTTATACTTTTCAGGCTGATCTATTTCTACAAAGCCCCAACCATTACCGAATACAACTTGAAATGCTATCCCCGTGTCAGCCCAAAAATAGACTCTTGCTGCAAACCCTGCATGAAAATATTCATAATTAGGATCATAAGGAAATTCGACGAGATAATATGCCCGTCCCTTATGTTCTCTACGCATCCAACCTGCCGATATTGAATCCCGTACACCGATTACAATTCTTTCTATAATTAATGGTTTTACTTTTCTATAATAATCAGGACCATATTGTTTAACTACCTTCTTAGAGTTTTTTTTCAAGTATTCAACACGTTCTTTTTCCTTCATTTGATCTAGATTCGTGTTTTTTTTGCGAATACACTGTCATAGAAAGTACAGCAAAAAAATCCACATAATCAATTTCATTTAACCCAAGGGAACCGCAAACTCCTTGATTATTTAATTGAACAAACGGCCCTGGTTCAACTTCCATGCAACTGTAAAGATATCAATTATACTATGATATACAAACCTACACAAAAACATTCAAATTTTATGCCCGGACAATAAAAAATACGTCTCTATTTATTTCCGGTATTTCTCGTCTCCCTCCTCAAACATACTCACGTAACTAAAATAACGGCTCTCGCTTATCTCCCCGTCTTCCACCGCTTGAATCACCGCACATCCCGGCTCATGAATATGCGTACAGTTATAAAAACGGCAATCTTCTGCCCGTTTAAATATCTCGGGAAAATAATGGGATATTTCGGTTTTCTCCATGTGAATCAACCCGAAAGCCCGGATACCCGGGGTATCGATGATAGAGCCACCAAAACTCAAAGGGAACATTTCTGCAAACGTGGTGGTATGCTTTCCCGTGTCATGGGAATCGGAAATCTCCGCTATTTTCAAGCTCAAACCCGGTTCGACACGATTGATCAGTGAAGATTTTCCCACGCCTGACAAACCGGAAAACACGGTCACTTTATCTTTCAAGGCCGCAACAACATCCTCCATCCCTTCCCCCGTCAACGAAGAGACGTGAAAACACTCGTATCCCACTTGCATATAAATCCGGGTCAAAGCTCCCAACAACATCAAATCATCCTCGCTATATGCATCTATTTTATTAAACACGAGTAGAACCGGAATCCGGTATGCCTCCACGGAAGCTAAAAAACGATCGATAAAAACAGTGGAAGTCACGGGATGATTTACCGTCACGACCAGCACCGCCTGATCAACATTCGCGGCGATAATATGCGCTTCCTTCGACAGGTTCGTCGATTTCCGGATAATATAATTTTTCCGATCTTCGATCCGATTGATCACCGCACCATCGGGATTCACCTCCACCTCGACAACATCCCCCACCGCAACGGGATTCGTGGTTTTAATCCCTTTCATCCGGAATTTTCCCTTAATCCGACATTCCATCACCTCCCCCGAATCCATCCGTACGGAGTACCAACTTCCGGTAGATTTCACAACAATCCCTTTCATATTTTCGATTTAATGGTTTCTGTTTTACCCGAATGCAAATATACACGATATAATTTTCTTCCCGCACGGACCGAGAAAAATTATAATACCAAAGAGTGTAAATTGTCCAACCCTTGACAATCCCACGTCAAACCTTATTACATGATTAATTTAGTATTACTTCCGGATCACTAGCGGAAATCATACTTTTATTATGCTTTTAGAATGCTTATAAAACGCTATTCTAAGTATAGCGTTTTAATAGGGTTCTAATAGCGTTTTAATAGCGTTTTACACGGTAGTGATCCGGAAGTAATCATCTATAGATCATGAATTTCCTACTTTCCAGGGGATTTCTAGGGATAAACCTTCGTTTCTACACCCGATTTCATTACCTTTGTAACCTATAAATTATTATTGGCCATGAAATTAGTTTTTGCTACCAACAATGCCCACAAGCTGGAAGAAATAAAAGAAATGCTCGGCTTCCAGCACGAGATCGTTTCCCTGAAAGAGATTCAATGCCACGAAGACATCCCCGAGGAACAGGACACGCTCGAAGGGAATGCCCTTCAAAAAGCCCGGTATATTCACGAGAAATATGGCTTGGACTGTTTCGCGGATGATACGGGTTTGGAAATAAAAGCCTTGAACAACGCTCCCGGAGTCTATTCCGCACGATATGCGGGCAACGCCCACGACTCGGAAGCCAACATGAAAAAAGTTTTACAGGAAATGCAAAATATACCGGAACGCCAAGCCCGTTTCAGAACAGTTATCGCTTTAATTCTCGGGGACAAAGAATACCTGTTTGAAGGCATTGTCAACGGGGAGATACTCACAAGCAAACACGGTCAGGAGGGATTCGGTTACGATCCGATTTTTCGCCCCGAAGGTTTTCAAGAAAGTTTTGCCGAAATGCCCCTGCACGAGAAAAACGAGATCAGTCACCGGGGACAAGCCGTCCGGGAATTATGCCGTTTTTTGAACAACTTGTAAAAAATATGCACACGGTAAAGGCCATCATATTGAAAAGCATACCTCATTCCGAACAGCAACAAATTCTACATGTTTATTCGGAGGAAAGAGGCTACATGCAAATGATTACCCCGTTGGCCCTGTTCAAGCGGAAAGCGAACGCTTCCGCCCAGTGTATGCAAATCGTGGAAATTGAATTCATCCCGAATGAAAGGGGTGGACTGCACAAGCTGAAATCTTTCTCCCCGCTTGTGAACACGTCAGCCATCTATTTCGACGTATACAAGATGAATATCGCCCTACTATGGGGAGAAATATTAAACCTCGTGTTACGGGATTCCGACCCGAATCCCGATCTATACGAGTATATCAAAACCTCCGTGGAATACCTGAACATCACGCAGGATGATATTGCCAATTTCAACCTACTATTCCTGTTCCGGTTGAGCAAATTACTCGGATTTAGCATAGACAACAGCACGTATCACCCCGACCACGTGTTTAACATCAATGACGGTTGTTTTTACCCCACGAGTTCTCCGGGAAACTACCATACCGGCCCGCATTCCGCCAAAGCCATCCATGCCCTCTGCACATGTCAGCTGCAAGAATTGAAAAACATTCCGCTTAATCAACAGGGACGCAAGATTTTACTCGACATAGCCCTGCTCTTTCTCGGGTTCCATCTAAATTTAGATTTCAATACCAAAAGCATCCGGGTCATCCGAGAGATATTTTCTTAACAGGCTACCAAAAGGTTCTTAATGATCGATTGTGTTAATATTTTGTTAAAATAATAAACCTTTTTAAGCAAAAAGTGTCTTACTCAAACTAGGATATTTCACATTTTATTAACATATATTCCGGCTTATTATGCATAGATTTATACCAACCTAAAATACCAGCGTTATGCGTATAAAAATTGTAAATCTGAATAAAGTCTACCCGGGAGGTAAAAAAGCCTTAAAAGACTTGAATTTGGAAATCGAACCGGGAATGTTCGGCCTGTTAGGACCGAATGGAGCAGGAAAAACCTCTCTCATGAGAATCATGACTCTATTGCAGAGTTGCACGTCGGGAACCATCTATTTTGATGATTACGATATTGCCAAGGACCGGAAAGCGATTCGCTCCCTGTTGGGCTACCTGCCACAGGATTTCCGTTTCTTCGAAAAACTGAAAACCTGGGAATTCCTCGACTACGGTGCCGGACTCGCCGGGATCAAGGGGAAACAACACCGGGCCGAAGTGGTAGACGAGATGCTACGCAAAGTTGGTTTGTTTGAGGTTCGTGACCGTTGGGCTAACCGGCTATCCGGGGGTATGAAACGAAGACTCGGGATCGCCCAAGCCATTATCGGCAACCCGAAAGTGATTATCGTGGACGAGCCAACAACCGGATTGGACCCGGAAGAAAGAATCCGTTTCCGTAATATTTTGGCAGACATCAGCGACAAGGACTCGATCATCATTCTCTCCACCCATATCGTGGGCGACATTTCAAGTACTTGTAAGAAACTGGCCTTACTGAATCGCGGAGAACTGAAATTTGAAGGTTCACCGGACGAAATGATCAACTTGGCTCGCGGAAAAGTATGGGAAATCTTCGTGACCGACATGGAGTACGAGGAAATCAAAGATAAATACCCGATTATTTCAACCATCCCGACGGACGGCGGTATGGAGATTCAAGTTGTAGCCGATGGCATCGACGGTTACTCGCACAAAGCCATCGAACCAAATCTCGAACATGCTTACGTTTACTACATGGACTACTTGTTGAAGGACAAGATGAATATGCAGGTCGAAGCGATCAAAGAAAACGAATTGTTCAAGTAAATCATAGAAGAAACCAGCGATGAATATTCACAACATCAGCACAATATCGAGATACGAGACCAAGCTCCTGCGGAGAAGTTGGCTATTTCGTATATTCGCTATTCTATCCCTTTTAGTTATCGTATTTTTTCACATGGGTACACAGTCAAACCTAGGATGGTTCGAATGGGTCATGGTTGCCATGCCGTCCTCCATCCCGTTTGTCAATATCTACCTTTTCAATATCGCACAATCCGTCATTGCCATATTTCTGGCAGGAAGTTTTTTAAAGCGAGACAAGAAATTAGATACTGCCGAGGTGATTTACGTACGACCGATGAGTAACGCAGATTACATTATCGGGAAGACATGGGGGATCATGAAAGTGTTTGTATCGTTAAACATGATCGCCTTACTCATCGCTGGTTTCATTCACTTATTCGCAAGTGCCTCCCCGTTTGCCTTGTTCCCCTATTTCTTCTACCTGTTCACGTTATCGATCCCGTCACTGATTTTCGTGCTAGGGCTATCGTTCGTGATCATGAGTTTCATTCGTAACCAAGCGGTTACGTTCGTGATCATGTTAGGATTTATCGGGGTAACCTTATCTTATCTCGGAGACGCCGAACACGGGACATTTGACTTCTTCGCCCTCACGGTGCCGAATATGTTTTCCGACGTGCTGGGACACACGAACTTGTTCCCCTATCTCGTTCAACGGTTGACATTCCTGTTCTTGGGAATGGGATTACTCACGTTTACCATCGCTATGGTCAACCGCTTACCGTTGCATCCCAAGAAAAATATCTTGCTGAATGCTTTGGGATGTATGATCCTGATCATCGGGATCAGCTGTGGCTTCATCTATTTCAACCGGTTCAATCACATTGATAATCAACGCAAATTATACTCTGAAAGATACAAAAAATACAATAACATTGACAAAGTTCATTTGATTGACCAAGAGATTGTATTCTCGCAGAATGATAAAAAGATTTCCGTCAATTCACACATAAAAATTCAGAACCGGAATCATCAGGAGGTCGACAAAATCATGTTCTACCTAAACCCCTCCCTTCAAATTGAGAAATTAACCCGGCAAGGAGAAGATATTCCCTACAAAAGAGACGCACAAGTTATTATAGTAGAACACAAACTCCGCCCGTACGAGAGCCTTGAACTGGACATCACGTACAACGGTTCCATCGACGAGAACATTTGTTACCTAGATATCACGGACGAAGAATATTACGACACGCAAACCGGAAGCAGTATTCTCCGCTTCGGGAAAAGATACGCTTTCGTGCAGGACAAATTTACCCTGCTGACCCCGGAATGCTTGTGGTACCCCTCGACCTTTCCACCGGTAAACCCGGAGGCTCCTTACAATATCCGAAAAAACTTCTCAAATTACACGCTAAAAGTGATTCATTCCAATGACCGGACGATTCTTTCACAGGGACAACCTTCACAATCGGGGGACACGACGATATTCCGAAATAAAGAGCAATTACCCGGCATCAGTTTAGCCATCGGAGATTACGAGAAGAAGAGTATCTTGGTCGATTCTGTGCAGATCGAATTATACAATTTTAAGGGTCACGATTTCTATTCTGAAGTTTTTCCTAACATTTCGGACACGTTATCCGGATTCCTTCAAGATGTGAAATCCGAATACGAACTGAGAAAAGGGCGTAAATACCCGTACCAAAAATTCATCATGGCGGAAACGCCCATTTCCTACACGGGCTATGTGCGCAATTGGAAAGGAAACAGCGAGCAAACACAACCGGAAATGGTTTTCCTTCCGGAATTTGCCACCACCCTACCCAGTAGTAATTTCAAATTCGCTAAAGAAAGAATAGCTGACTGGGGACGCAATGATCCCCGTGGAGGTGGCATGGAAGAGATTGACGTGGAGATGAACGTCATACGGGATTTTGCCCGACGAGTTCTTCTCTCGGAAGAAACGTTCCAAGAGGATGGAAATACTTTTGTGAATATGTTCTCGGGAGAATGGTCCGGTACCTCTAAACTAAACAAGTACGATTTGTCATCTATGTACTTCAATTACGCGGGGTCTATCTACTCCCAAAATTTTCCAATCATAGACATCGTGATGAACACGATGCTCAAACAGGAGGAAAGCACGCAAGGCAGACATTTCTTCCGGATGTTCAACGGGATGGGCGATGACCAGCGAGCAGCTGCTTACTTGAACGGGAAAAGTTTTGAACAAGCCGTACTTGACAACACGCTTTCGACAGAGGTATTTTACGAAATGATGAAACTGAAGGGCGTTTACCTGAGGAACTATATAAACTCCCGTCTTTCATCAAACGAATTCAAGGAATTCATGGCAGAGTTCATGAAGAAATACCAATTCCAAGAAGTTAATTTCACCCGCCTAAACAGCGAGTTTATACGTAAATTCCATTTCAATCTAATGGATTTCATCCCGAACTGGTACACGATCAACAGCACGCCCCGTTTTATCGTGAAGGGGGTAGATGCCGATCAAGTGGAAATCGGGGATTACACGAAATATATCGTGAAGTTCCAAGTGTACAACCCCACGAATGTAGAAGGCGTGATCTCCGTCAATGTTGAAGAAGGAGGCGGTATGTTCCCCGGAGGTCCGCGGGGAAGAAGAGGACGAGCAGCCCAAATGGAATCCAAACCGGCGAAAAATTATATTATCGAACCGCAGAAATACAAAGAGATTCGTATTCTATGTGACGAACGTCCGAGTAATCTCACGATTAACACGAACATCTCGCAGAATCTACCTAGCACGATCATGCAGAATTTCGCCAAAGTGACAACCACAACGACCGACACGGTTACAGGCATATTCGACTCAAATGCCGCCCTTTTCACGTTTAACCCGAAAGAGATCACGGTAGACAATGAAGATCCCGGCTTCAGGATTATCGAATCCAATCAGAAGAACAAACTACAATCTTTCTTCAAGAAAGAAAGTGAAGATAAATACAAAAACTTGAATTTCTGGATGCCCCCTAGTAAATGGACAGCTACCATCGGGGTAAATTATTATGGTGACTATATCAATAGTGCGGTGTACAAAAAATCCGGAAGTGGTAGTAACAAGACGGAATGGACGACCCAGATACAAATTCCGGGATTCTACGAGGTATTCGTGTACACGTCCGAACTTCCCATGATGGGATGGCGCCGTAGAGGAAGTGAAGAGAAAAAAATGCAATATTATACGGTAAAACATGATGACGGGGAAGAAGAAATTTCAGTCGAAACGGGTCGGGGACGACAGGGATGGATGACACTGGGATCTTTCTATTTCTCGGCAGGAGAGGCCAAGATCACCTTAAGTGACAAGGGATCGGAATCAAACCAAATCATCTTTGCCGATGCAGTGAAATGGGTGTACACGAACAATAACAAATAAAAATAACAACAACATATTATGAAAAAGATCGCGTCAATATCGTTGATTATTTCGGGAATACTCATGCTTTGTTCCGGATCAACGTTTGCTCAAGAAATTTTGACGTTGGAAAAAGCTTTAGAAATTGCTTATCAACAAAGCCCTTCCATCATTCAAAGTAAAATGAGCTTGGAACAAAGTGAGCTGGCTCTGATCCAGCAAAAAGCTTCGTTAAAATCACAGTTCAGTTTGAACCTGAGCCCGTTTCAATATACCAGAAGCACATCGTTCGACGAGTACAACACGCAATGGTATACCCGTAAATCCATGAGTTCCGGTTTGGACTTTAGGATCAGTCAACCGATTAAGTGGACTGACGGAACAGTCACCCTCAGTAACTCGTTCAACTGGCAGGATGATGACAACCAATCTTTCGGAGCCAAAAGTACTTCTTTTTCAAATAATCTCAGCTTAAATTTGGAGCAACCGATCTTTACCTACAACAAGACAAAAATGCAATTGAAAAGGTTGGAATTCAATCTTGAGAAAGCAAAAATACAATACGCTCTGGCCCAACTGAACATCGAGAAAAACGTGACTTCGGCGTTCTATGGAGTTTACCAATCTTATAAAAGATTAGTCACTGCCCGAGAAGCTTTCCAGAGTCAAAAACAAAACTACGAGGTCATCAAAAATAAAGTGGACCAAGGTTTGATCGCCCCGGAAGAACTTTTCCAGGCGGAAGTGACCTTGGCCACGAACGAGAATTCACTCGCCGACACGGAAACGAGTTACGAGAACACCAAAGATCAATTCAAGCAAACTTTGGGTTTACCGTTAGACATAGATATCAGCATCCTACCTAATATCCAGATTGATTCGGTTCACGTGGATGTAAATCAAGCTGTCAAATATGCTTTAACTCAACGCATGGAGATCCGCCAGCAACAAATTGCCATTGAAGAAGGTATTTTCAGCTTAATCGAGGCAAAAGACAACAATAAGTTTAAAGGTAGTATCTCCGCCAGAGTGGGATTGATGGGCCAAGGAGACAAGTTCAACGGAGCTTTCTCGAAACCGGATGACAATGAAACGATCGGGATTACGCTGACCGTGCCGATCTGGGATTGGGGCGCAAGAAAAGCCAACATCCGCAGCACGGAATTATCCAACGAGAACACAGAGATCAGCAACGAGGAAGAAAGAAAATCCATCATGCTCGATGTACGTCAGGTATGTCGGGAATTACCCAAGTTATTAAGACAAATCGAAATCGCCCGCCAAACGGTTAAAAATGCCGAACGCACGTATGACATAAACGTTGAAAAATATCGTAGCGGGAACCTTACCGGTATGGAACTTAAAAATCAACAGACTCAGTTGACTGACGCCAAAAACTCATTGACGGATGCCATCATTTCATATAAATTGAAATTACTGGATCTGAAAATCCAAACCCTGTGGGATTACCAAAATAACAGGTCTTATTTACCGGTTGATTTTTTGAAATAACCCTAACACAAAATATAAAACAAAACACTATGATCAACAAATCTATAAAATATATCGGGGTGATTTTATTGGCTTACACCTTGAACGCTTGTAACGAGCAACGAATGAATTCTTCTTCAGAAACAACCACTCCGGTCTGGCTTGCCGAAGTCGGAAAACGTGATGTCCGGGAACTGACCACCACGACAGGAACAGCCAAAGCGGCCAAAACGGTGGAAGTGAAATCCGAGACAAACGGTAAATACGAGTTGATGATTAACCCCAAGACCAAGCGCCCCTACAAGCTAGGCGACATTGTCGAGGAAGGTGCCGTGATTATCAAGCTAAATAATAAAGAACACGAAAATACAGTATCGTTGTCGACAAAAAAGATGCAGGTCGATATCGCCAAGAAAGAATGGGAAGGCCAAAAAGCCGTATTTGAAAAAGGCGGAGCCACGGAAAAAGATGTACTAAATGCTGAAAGTAGTTACATACAGGCTCAATCGGCATTGGAATCGGCCTACACGGAACTGGCAAAACTCACGATTAAAGCCCCGTTCAAAGGAGCTATCGTGAACCTACCGTATTTTACCCCGAACGTGGAGATCGCATCAGGCGAAACGATGGTCGGATTGATGGACTACAGCCAGATGTATATGGAAATCGCATTGCCGGAAAACACGATCGATAAGGTGAAAGTTGGTCAAAAAGTGTTGGTCACCAATTATAATATCAAATCAGATACCCTGTCCGGCCTTGTTTCCCAGCTATCCCCAGCAATCAACGAGGATACCCGTACATACACCGGATACATCACGATTAACAACCCGGAACTGAAACTACGTCCCGGAATGTTCGCAAAAGGAGAGATTATTACTTTGCAAAAAGATTCGGTTATTGTCATACCGAAGGACATCGTTAATTCCCGTCGAGGGGGGAACCGGATTGTCTACACGGTGGAACAAAACCGGGCCATGGAGAAAATCATCACGGTTGGTATCAGTGACGATCGTTTCATCGAGGTGGAAAGCGGTCTGAACCAAGGAGACAAGATCGTGGTGAAAGGCTACGAATTCCTGAGAAACAGAGGCAAAGTAAAAATCATGAAATAAAAAGACATGAACAGTATTACCAAATTTGCAGTAAAATACCCGGTAAGCGTATTGATGCTCACGCTAGCGGTATGTTTACTGGGTACAATATCCTATAATAAATTAGGGACAGATCTTTTCCCTGACTTGAAAAATCCCGCTCTTTACGTGGAAGTGAAAAGCGGTCAGAGACCACCCGAAGAGGTTGAAAAATTAATCACGACCAATGTCGAGTCGACAGCTGCACGTCAGGAAGGCGTGAAGAGCGTGTACAGCGTTACAAAAGTCGGGTACACGAAAGTCACCGTGGAATACGGGTGGGATCAAGACATGGATGCTGCTTTCCTGGATTTACAGCGAAGCGTTTCTTCTCTTTCCCAAGATGAAACCATCGAAGAAGTCAACGTTACCCGTTACGATGCCAACGCAACACCGATCATGACCATCGCCCTCACCCATAACGAGGTGAAGGACATGAACGAATTGCGAAAGATCGCAGAAAATTACATGCGTAATGAACTCGTCCGGGTAGATGGAATCGCAGATATTCAGTTGAACGGACAGGAACAGGCTATCGTCGAAATATCCACGAATCCTTACATGCTGGAGGCATTCGGGTTAACAGCCGACGGGATTGCCTCACAAATCACGGCCATCAATCAAAATGTTTCCGGGGGAACGATCACGGACGGGGATATTCAATACACGGTGAAAGGGGTAAACCTGATTACCAGTCTCCAAGATATTGAAAACATTATCGTGGCATTTAAAGAGAATTCTTCCGGTGGAAGTTCCTCTTCCACGGAATCGACAAGCAATGCCAGTAAAACAAAAGCCCCGGTATACTTGAAAGATGTGGCCTCCGTGTCCATCCGCAACAAAGACCCGGAAAATTTGGCCCGTTACAACGGAGAACGTTGTTTGGGAATCAGTATTTACAAAGAAAACAAATATAACACGGTAAATGCCGTGGAAAACTTGCTGGCCAAGATTGATGAATTCCGTAAAAGTCTGCCGGGATATGATTTCCATATCATCAGTAACCAGGGAGAATTTATCGGGAGTTCCATCAACGAGGTTAAAGATTCCGCGTTAATGGGTATCATTCTCGCCGTTATTATACTTTATATATTCTTGCGACGAGTGAACATGACATTAATTGTCAGTCTCTCCATCCCGATCTCGATTATCGCCACGTTCAACCTGATGTACTTTAACGGTCTTTCCATTAACATCATGACGTTGGGAGGACTCGCGCTGGGTGCGGGAATGCTGGTCGATAATGCCATCGTCGTGATGGAAAATATCTTCCGAAACATGGATGAGAATAACCTGCCACCCGCAGAGGCTGCCGTGAGGGGGACCTCGGAAGTCGCGGGAGCGATCACGGCCTCCACTTTAACCACCATCGTGGTGTTCCTTCCGATCGTGTACCTCCAAGGAGCTGCCGGAGAGTTGTTTAAAGAACAAGCGTGGACGGTTAGTTTCTCGCTGTTATCCTCGCTGTTTGTTTCCATCCTGTTTATCCCGATGCTGGCATCGAAATTCATGCGGAAGAAAGACAACATTTCCAGTCATGCCATCACGATCAAAGGTTTCGGGAATTTCGTCGGAAAAGTACTCAAGAGGAAATACTTAGTGATTGGTGTCGCTACGATTCTTATGATCGTCTCTTACCTGATGTTACCGTTAATCGGAATGGAATTCATGCCCAAAACAGAGTCGAAGGAATTTTCAATCCTCGTTACCATGGAACCGGGAACAAGGTTAAAAAGTACGGATAACGCCGTGGGAACCATTGAAGATGCCATTCGAACGCTAGGGCAAGATGATATCGAATGGCAATACACGCTGGTAGGTCCATCCAACTTGGAAAGCCAAAGCGGGGGAAAGTTGGAATCAGAGAATCAATCCCAGATCAAGGTAAAGATAAAAAAAGACTCCAAGCTGGATGCCGATTATTTTATCACGAATATTAACGAGAATTATCCTTTGCCGGAAGGCGTGGAAATCTCCTACGAGAAAGGGGAATCTGCCTTACAAAGTATTCTGGGAACAGAGGGGGCACCATTGGTGATCGAGGTGAAAGGGGAAGAACTTGAATTGTTGGATGAACTATGTACCGAAATAAAAGAGAAAATCATCGGAATCCCCGGTATATACGATATCAAATCTTCCCTGGAAAAAGGGGCACCGGAAGTAAATATCAAGATTGACCGCTTGAAAAGTGGAATCTACGGGATCGATGTTGCCACGGTAAGTAACCAAGTCAGCGAGAAACTGGCAGGTAAGGATGCCGGAACTTTCGAAACACAAGGCGAAACGATCGACATCAACATCAAAGTACCCGAAGTAACCCTTTCTGAAATTTATGATATTGAAATCGTACAAGGTGAAAAGAAATACCGTCTCGGAGAGATTGCCGACATCGAAATCACGTCAGCCCCGAAAGAGATTAACCGGGTTAACCAAAGCCGGACAGGTATCGTGACAGCCATGCTCGAGAAGCAATACTCACTGAGCCATGTCACCCCTGCCATTAAAGCTAAGTTGTCCGAGGTTGAATTCCCGGCCAAGTATTCGGCCAAGATAACGGGAGAGGAAGAGATGCGACAAGAGTCATTCAGCGGGTTGGGATTCGCCCTGTTTTTATCCATATTGTTAGTATATATGGTGATGGCAGCGCAATTCGAATCCTTGCGCCACCCGTTCACGATCCTACTGACCATTCCGTTAGCCGGCGTGGGATGTATTTTGGCGTTCCTGCTCACCGGACAAACACTCAACATGATGGCCTTTATCGGGATTATCATGCTGGCAGGTATTGCCGTGAACAGTTCTATCATACTCGTTGATGCGATTAATCGCCTGAAAGAAGAGGGCCACCCCCTGGAAGAGGCTATTAAAATGGCAGCACAGCATCGTGTGCGTCCGATTATCATGACCAGTGCCACCACGATTTTAGCATTGCTACCCATGTGTTTCGGATTCGGGGAGGGAGCTTCATTGCGCTCACCCATGGCGCTTGCCGTGATCGGTGGTTTGCTGACCTCGACTATCATGACGCTGATCGTTATCCCGTGTGTGTATTACGTTATTGACAGAAAGAAATCATGAACACGATTATAAAAAGAAGGGTTCTTGTATCGATGCTTTTCATCGGACTGGTACTTATGGGAATTTTCTCCTATAAACACCTTCCCATGGAATTATACCCCAACGCCGAACTGCCGGTGTTGAGCGTGAGCATTAGCTCCGAAACAGAATCCGACCCTTCCTATATAGAAAATCAAGTAGCTATTCCCGTCGAAGGAGCAGTCAGTGCCCTTAACGGGGTAGAAAAAATAGAAACCCAGATTTATTCGAGAGGAGGACAGGTAACCGTCTCTTTCAAACAGGACGTTGACTTGAAATATACTTTTCTACAACTGGAAGAAAAAATAAAAAGCATCACCCCGAATCTACCTGATAATTTCAGGTTAAACGTGAACAAATCTTCTTCGGGTTCCGCCAGTGATATGTTCATGAACCTACGGATTCTCGGGGAGGACGACATTGACTACGTGCGTAACATTGCCGATTCAGAGATTGTTCCCTATCTGGAAAATATCGACGGAATCGCTAATGTCACCATCATGGGAGGGCGACAAAAAAGCATCGAAGTTATTGTCGATCCGGAAAGATGCAAGGCTCTAAACATTACGACATCAACGATCAGCAGGGCCATTTCGAGCAACTTGGCAGAAAAGAGTTTTGCCGGTTCGGTTTACGAGAACAATAAACGTTATTTTGTCAACGTGACAGCCGAATACCTTGCCACGGAAGACTTGGGAAGTATCGTGGTTGCCGATGGTCCGATCCAGTTGAAAGACATCGCTGAAATCCAGTTCGGCGTGAAGGAAGAGGAATCCTATGCCCGTACCAACGGGAAAGAGGTGATTTCCTGCATCCTGTCCAAATCCCCGTTAGCTAACGTGATTGACCTTTCCGAAAAGGTTCGGCAGGAAATTGATCGTTTGAATGCAGAATTAGAATCCAAAGGGGTTCTTATTGAGGTGGAAGACGACGCTGCCGACGTGATGAATAAAAACATTGACCAAATCATCGATCTCGGACTTTCGGGAGCTTTACTGGCCATATTCGTGTTGTTCCTGTTCCTCCGGAAAATACGGATCATCTCCATCGTGGCTTTTGCCATTCCGATTTCCGTGTTCTCGTCATTCTATTTCTTTTATCTATTCGGAATAACGATCAACACACTAACCCTCACGGGTATCGCACTCGCCGTCGGTATGTTGCTGGATAACTCCATCGTCGTTATGGAGAACATCTATCGACTGAAGGGGTTGGGAGTTTCCACCGACGAGGCCTGTGTGCGGGGAACTACCGAAGTATGGAAAGCAATCATGGCGGCCACGGTCACCACGATTACCGTGTTCCTGCCTTTCCTTTTTGCGGACAATTACTTGGTCAAGTTGATCGGGGAACACATCGGAATCTCTATCGTGGCAACACTTACCATATCGCTGGTCGTGGCCTTGCTGTTGATACCGATGGCGGTAAACGCTATTTTGCGTAAGACTCCGGAAGATGTCAATTTCAGTAACCTATCCATCCATAACAGGTTGGTGCAGATATATGTTGCCATACTTAAGATGTCACTTCGGCGTCCGGCACAAGTGATCATTATCGCTCTAGTCACTTTACTGGTTACCGTGGTGCTATCTACCTCTTTAACCTTAAACACGCTGAAAGAGGTTGAATTGAACACGTTCAACGTGTATATCACCCCGCCAACAGGCTACACGCTTCAAAGAACCGACGAAATGATCCGTCTTTTCGAGGACGAATTACTCGAAGTCCCGGAAATCAAAGAATTCTCTTCCAACATTATGAAAGAGGATGTCCGGCTCACGATCCGACTGAAAGATGATTATCAAAAGATAAATAAAAAATCTCTCATCCAACTGAAAACCGAAGTACTCCGGTTGGCCGAAACGGTTAATATTAACCAGATCAGCTTGGAAGCCAGCGAGAGTAGCGAGAACTTTAGAGGAAGCAGCGGGGGCGGTGGAATGCTTGGTAATAGTTCCTTGCTCAAAATGCTGGGAATGGGTAGTCAAACAGAAAAAGTGATCATCAAAGGTCAGGATTTCGAGTCGATGGCGAATTTTGCCGAATATTTGAAATATCAACTTGATGACCTGGATAACATTTCAAATTCCCATATTTCAGTTTCCCAGGGAAGCACGGTTTCCAAAATTTTCTTTGACCAGTACCTCATGGGTATGAACGAGGTTGAACCCGGGAATGTAAGCCAAGAACTTTCCAATTTCCAGCCTCAAAGTAAAGCCGAGGTCAAATATAAAGCCGGAAACCAGGAATATGACATTCTGATCCGGGACATCAATTATGATGAAGATGATCAGAAAACTCAAACCCGGACACTGGAAGATTTACGCAATCTGGAAGTCACGAATAAGAACAACGGATTAGTTCAATTACGGAGTTTCAGCCGTATCAATCTAGGACGTGATAAAGGAAACATCACCCGTATCAACCAGGAAAAGGAGGTGAACCTTGTTTACATGTTCAATTCAGACATCAATGAATCAAAGGATTTGCTGGAGTCCGCACGGGAAGAGATTGACGAACTGGTGCAAAGCATGGATGTCCCGACGGGTATCGCCGTGGAAGTCGTACATGAGGAAAACGAAATGAATGACTTCATCTTCCTCATCTTGGCTGCTTTCATTTTAATTTACATGATTTTGGCTGCCGTATTTGAATCGACCACGGCTCCCATCGTGCTGATGTTTACCATCCCGCTGGCCGCCATCGGTTCTTTACTGGCTTTATTATTCACGAGCAATTCATTGATGAATGCCAATGTTTTCGTGGGTTTCATTATCCTGATCGGTATCGTGGTAAATAATAGTATCATCCTTATCGATTACACGTCTTTACTCCGTCGCAACGGAAACCGCAAGCAACGGGCGATCATAACGGCCGGGTTATCCCGTTTAAGGCCGATTCTGATCACGGCAATCACAACTATCGTGGCCATGATCCCGTTAGCCATGGGACAAGGAGAATACGTGTCCGGGCTGGGAGCCCCGTTTGCCATCACGGTAATCGGGGGACTTACCATGAGTACGCTGCTGACTCTGGTGATTATCCCAACGTTGTATTCCGGAATGGAAGACGCTTTATACCGCCTGCGGACACAAAGCCTTTTCATGAAACTATTGCAAATCGTGCTTTTCGTCGTGGCCGTAATCTGCGTGTACTTCTGGGCTTATACTCTATTGAACCGGATTCTATACGTGATCTTGACAATTATTCTCGTACCGGGGGTAACCTGGTTCCTAGAGGATAGTTTACGTCGGGCGCAAAGTAACATCATCCCGGCTGACGAAGAGCTGGAAATCAAGATATGCAATCTTGTTAAAGTGTACGGACGCCCGTCACGTTTCAATCGGGAATGGAATTCCGGTTTGAAGATTCGGGAACGTCTCGGACTGCAAGGGAATTATCGCGAATGGCGGGATATGCAACCGCTGTTGTGGTCGTTGCCGGTGCTGGGATTCATGTACTACTTCACGTTCAGCTACCAAGTACTATTTTTGTGGGCTATCATTTTTGCCTTCATCACCTGGACGATGACGCTAAGTATCATGAATATTTTCCGGGAGTTCTGCGAGAACCGGAAACAGAACGTCATCGCCAAGACGCTAAGGATCATTGCTATCGTCATTTATTATGCCGGCCCGATGATTATCCTGATCTGGTCGAGCAAGAAATTCGAGAACAGCGGGGGAGCTATTTTCCTCGGTATGTTCTGGTATCTCGGTATTGCCGCCCGCTACCTGTCCAACAAGATCAACAAGGAAAATATTAATATTGACTTGATTGACGGTCGGTTCCGTATGTTGAGAAAGACCATTTTCCGTCTGGCTTCCAAGGCTCCGTTTATCGGGGTGAAGAAGAAACCGTTCAAGGCGTTGAACTCTGTTTCCATGGAGATACATACCGGAATGTTCGGTTTGCTGGGTCCTAACGGGGCCGGTAAAACCACGCTGATGCGTATCATTTGCGGGGTCTTCGAACAGAGTTACGGGAAGATATTCATTAACGGCATCGATACTCAGAAGAAACGGGAAGAGTTACAAGGCTTGATCGGTTATTTACCGCAGGAATTCGGAACGTACGAGAACCTCACGGCATGGGAATTTTTGGAGTACCAAGCCCTGTTGAAAGGAATATATAATAAAAAGGTACGTCACAACCGGATTGCCGAGGTACTTTCCGCCGTGCATATGTACGAGAACAAGGACAAGAAGATCGGAGGTTTCTCCGGTGGTATGAAACAACGTATCGGTATCGCCCAAACCCTGTTGAACCTGCCCCGGATACTCGTGGTGGATGAGCCGACAGCCGGATTGGACCCGCGGGAAAGAATCCGTTTCAGAAACTTGCTCGTGGAATTGTCCCGAAACCGGATCGTGATTTTCTCTACCCACATTATAGAGGATATTGCCAGTTCCTGTAACCAGGTCGGCGTGATCAACAAGGGCATTCTGAAATACCATGGTACGCCGAGTGATATGGCCAATATTGCCAAGGATGTTACCTGGACCTTTGAAGTTCCCGTACGAGATTTCGCAAAATTACCGTCCGATATGCTGATCGTCCACCACATCCGCCAAGGCGACATGATCAAAGTACGTTGCCTTAGCGAGCATAAGCCCACCGAGACTGCCGAGAAGATTCTCCCGGCCCTGGAGGACTCTTACTTGTGGCTATTGAGAAGCGTGAAGATCGAGAACAAAGAGCAAATTATAACACAATAAAGAAATTTAGTGATTTATGATTGACGATTTTGTGATTCTAAATTCTAAATTCTAAATTTTACATTAACACTATGGTGCAATTTTGGATAACCCTACAAAAGCTGGTACAATATAACATCAAGATTATATTCGGGAATAAATTCCTATATTTCATGTTGAGTGCCCTCGCCTTTTACGTGATCACGGTGATCGTGAAATTACTGGGCGACGATGAGATCACGCAGGCAACAGCATACTCCATGTTGATGTTACCGAGCATTCTGTTGGTTTTCTACCCGATGTGTTTCGGCATACAGAATGATCAGGACGCCAAGATCGTGGAGATTATTTTCGGAATCCCGAACTATAGTTATAAGGTCTGGTTATTACGACTCATCATTTCTTACGTGATCTGTTTTGTGATTACCTGTTTCCTTGCTCTATTAACGGATTTGGCCATCGTATCGGTTCCCCCAATGGGACTGACATTACAAGCCATGGTTCCGGCTCTTTTTATCGGTACGCTTTCCTTCATGTTAAGCACGATGATCAAGAACGGGAACGGTACTTCCGTGGTGATCATCATTATCGGATTGTTATTCTCCATGATACAGGGAGCTATCGGGGATAGCCAATGGAATATTTTCTTGAATCCCTACGATGTTCCCATTGATAAGAACCCACAGATATTTTTCAACACGGTCTTCCATTGCCGGATGAATATGTTGATCGCCTCTGTCCTCTTTATCATCTTCGGACTGAACAACACCCGAAACCGGGAGAAATTTATATAAAACAAAGGAGGTGTGTCAAAATGCACACCTTCTTTTTTTATGCACAAAACCCCGACTTTCACAAGCAGGGGCTTTGTTATTACCTAAAGATATTGTATCTTTAAGCATACAATTTATACTATGCCAAAGATACA
>DYVS01000134.1:0-33128 GCA_020743075.1 Butyricimonas virosa
AATGAAGAAAATACTTACATTTTTTATGTTATTATTGATTTTGTGTGCTTGTGAGACTCGTTTGACAGATAACACAGATCAAGATATATTTGATTTCCCTAAATATCGAGAAGGAGTGATTAATATTAATACTCATAATTACATGCCAAGTATGGCAAAGGAAAAGATTGGGGTGACAAATGAGAGGTCTTCTGATTCGGAAATATTATCGAGAGTAACAGAGGTTCTTAAAGATAGTTTGTGGAAAGATGATTTTGGGCGAACTATTTATGCTCAAGCAGATGAATCTCTTATTTTGCCAAACCTTCAGAGATATATTTTCCCGGGTTCACTATTAAGAGGGAACTCTATTTCTGATTGTAATTATACTCCTATTACAGCAACGATTAATCCTATAACAGTTTCAGTTTCTTTTCCAGCGAAAACTGTTGTTGGAACAATTAATCATCCATCCTTGTCTGCGACAAGGAGTTTTGTGAATGAAGTTTTGCAACAAGAGGAAACAGTACAGCAAAATGCATCATTGAATTTTAGTATTGATCAGTTTACCTCGTATGACGAGTTGAGAATGGCTTTTGGTTCCAATGCGAAAACAAGTGCTTTATTTTTTGGGAATTCCTCATCTTCTTCAGAGAAAGTTCATAAAATATCGAAAAAGACTGGTTTATATGTGAGATTTGTTCAACGGAATTTTACAATAGACATGGACATTCCATCATCTGGTAGTCTGATTAGTGGAACTCTGACAGCCAATCAAACTGGAGGCTATTCTCCTGTATATGCAGCTTCTGTTACTTATGGAAGAATGGGAATTATGGCTATTGAGACGGATTACACTTATGCGGAATCTTATAAAATCGTGGAACAAGCATTTAAGTCAATTTTTTACAAGAAGTCAAGTATTTTGACGGAAGAAGCAAAAAAAATGTTAAATTCGGCAGAAATGAGAATTTACTTATTAGGTGGGGACGGGCAATCAGGAGTTCAGACGGTGAACGGATATCAAGATTTTATTCACCATATATCTGAAGGAGGAACGTTTAGTTCTTCGGCTCCAGGAGTACCAATTTACTGTGGTTTTGCTTACTTGACTGATAATTCTCCTGTGAAGATTAAATTTAAAATTAACATCTCTTCAGATCCTGTTTATGCGAGGATAGAATATCATAATTATAGGAAGGACTATTTCGATAGAGTTTGCTTTGCAAGGTACGGAGATGCTTATCTTTCATTTTATTCTGATATAAATGGGACAATAAAGACGGTTCCCGCTGAGTTTATCAAATTTAAATATAGGCTTGCATATAGATATTATGAATGTTATGATGCGAACTGGGATGAACTCACAAAGGATATATTTGAGATCAAGGATGAAGGAATTATAGAAAATATCTATCATGAAAACTCTATACTGTTGAAGAAGAATTTGTGTTTGGAACAGCTAAAAGATTATATAGAGTATGTAGGAGAGAAAACATGGTGTCAAGAATCTGGTTATCAGTTGACGAATGGAGATTATTATAAACTTTTATTGCCTAAAGTTATTGATCATTCGTATGTTTCTGTATGGCCAGAAGAGAATTATTAATAATTGAACTTGGAAATTGAAATGATGTAAATGAATGGTTGTCCAAAACTTGTCTGTAATTAGATCCGTTATATTGATCTAAAATTGAGTATGCTTTTGGACAACTGTTTAACTTATTAAACTTCATAGTGATGAAAAATATAATTATTATTGTATTATTGTTAAATGTGTGGTTGTATGCTTGTCATGGCGGGCAGGATAGAGAAGAGCTAATTATTACAGATGCAGATACGTTAGTTTCTTCTTCTGGAATAATATGGAAAAATTATTTATCGTCTTCCTTGCAACTACTAAAGGATAGTGTATGGTCAGATCAAAAAGGACGTAGTTTTTTTGTACAAAGTCCAAGACTGTATATATCTCCTGGTATTAATCGGAATGTATATGTTGGGGCTATTGTTACTCGTAAATTTAATGCATTTCCTTGTGTTGATGTACAGGGAAGCATGGATAATGAGGCTATTTCTTTATCCTTTAGTTTTGGTAGTGGAAAACAGTATCACTATTCTCAAATTCCTTCGAAAGAAAGTATGGATTCTTTAATAAGAGCTTATTTGAAGGATAATAAAGTACAACAATTTACGTCAATAATATATAATAGTGGTATTAAATATAGTTCTTATAAAGAATTATATTTACAATTCTCTTATTTAGGGATACGATTAGATAGTTTGCTTCGAGGAAATAAGTACAATTTTGTCTCAATGGACAGAAAAAATGGAATTGCAATTATTCTAGAAAGATCATTATTCAGCCTCGATATGGATATGCCTTTAATCAGACCAATAAATATATTTGAAAGTGATAAAAATGATTTGGCATATATTTCTTCCATTATGTTTGGTGATATAAAGATAATGTTGCTCGAGTCTGATTTGTCAATGGATGAGATGAGTTCATTTGTTGAGTTGGTAAAAAATGGAAATATATTGAACTGTAAAGAATGTGAAATTATTAATGATTTTGATGTGTTTATAGTTGATTTTAATAGTCGACAAATAAAAAAAAGAATGGGTAAATATGATTTAATATACTCATTTTATAATGAGGTTTTTGAAATAGATGGAAGCATAACTCCTCTTTATGCACTTTTTAGCAACTATTATGATCATAATCCTTTTGATATTTCTTTTTATATACACTTACCTTGAATTGAATGTAAGTGTTAGACCATAAGTCAAAAGTACGCCCGATAAATCGTACATTTTGATTTAAAAATTTTTCTTGTATTTGGGTTTATGAGTTGAATCTTTTTCAAGGTGATTATTTGAATATAAGTTAATCCAAATAAAGAAGTAATCTAACCCCAATAATTCCACTCTTTCAGAGATCACCCAGAGCTTTTTTGTGGCTTAAGTATTGCGGTATGGGGAAATTTTGGATGATCTTTGAAGGAGGTTCGAATAATGGGTTTTATTTTTCTAGGATTTCAGCTTTTTTCGGGTTAATCGTTCTTGTAAAGACTGCATGACATAGTAAAAATTGGGCATGAAAAGTGTACCCACCAACGAGGTCATCAACATTCCGGCAAAAACAGCTATTCCTAACGAGATTCGACTTGCTGCCCCGGCTCCTGTGGAAATGACTAGCGGGAAAACGCCGAGGATGAAAGCGAATGAGGTCATCAGAATCGGACGTAGCCGAACCTTTCCGGCTTCAATGGCTGCCTCGGAGATCGGTTTCCCGGCGGCTCGATAATCCCGGGCGAATTCCACGATCAAGATAGCATTCTTGGCGGTTAGAGCGATTAACAGGATGATGCCGATTTGGGTGTATACACTGATTGGAAGATTCATCACGAGACACCCGATGACAACTCCCAACAGGGCAATGGGTAATCCCATGATCACGGCAAATGGTGAAGTCCAGCTTTCATATTGGGCAGCGAGAATGAGGAAAGCCACGAGAATGGCGAGTATGAAAATCATCATCGTGGTCGATCCCGCACTCTCTTCTTGATAGGCGAGTCCCGTCCATTCGTAACCGAACGTGTTGCCTAATTCCTGTTCGAATACCTGTTGCATGACGGTTAAGGCTTGACCGGAGCTATATCCCGGGGCTGCGCTTCCGGATAGGGAGGCTGCCGAATAGGTGTTGTACTTGGGAAGAAGTTCTGTCCCTAGGCGTTGTTCCACGGTCGTGAAGGCAGAGAAGGGAACCATTTCGTCTTGTGTGTTTTTGACATTTAGGAACAAAACATCGTCAATCACTCTTCGGCTATCGGGAATACCTTGGAGTTTAACTTGGAAGGTCCTGCCGTATTTCACGAAGTTATTCACGTAAATAGAGCCGATGTATGCCGAGAGAGCGTTAAACACGTCTCCTATAGGGATTTGCATTAATTCAACCTTATCCCGGTCGATGTTCAGGTAATATTGCGGGACACTGGCACTGAACGTGGAACGGAGCATGGATAGACCAGGCGTTCCGTTCCCGGCATCAACCAGATGATCGATGGCTTGTTGCAGGGATGTGGAACCGTAGTTATTGATGTCTTCCACCATGAGTTCGAACCCGCTACTTTCTCCCAAGCCGGGGATAGGGGGTGTAGATACAGCATAACTTTGCGCTTCCGGAATTTCGAGATAGGCCAGTTCGTTGAATCGGGTCGTGATGGCATCCACTCCCAAGGCTTTGCTTTTCCGTTTGTTCCAGTTTTCGAGCATGACGAAAATGGAAGCTGCGTTGGAATTTTGGGCATTATCCATCATGGAGAAACCATTGATTGCAATATAGGTTTTTACCCCGTCAATTTGTTTCAGTATCTCACCTGCCTTGGCTGATGCGGCTTGGGTACGAGATAGGGAAGCACCATCTGGTAATTGCATGGAAACCACGAAATACCCTTGATCTTCGTTCGGGACGAAAGTTGTCGGTAGTCGTAAGAAACCAACGAATGCCAGTATGGCAAGTACCAAGAATGCCAGAATGGCTAATGTCGATTTCCGAATAAAACCTTGTACTACCCACGTGTACCCGTTCGTGGTTTTCTCGAAAAACTTGTTAAATCCTTTGAACAGGAAGAATTTGGATGGTTTGGCAGGTTTTAGGAAAAGGGCGCATAATGCGGGACTTAGAGTCAGGGCATTGAACCCGCTGATAACGGTTGCAGCCGCAATGGTTAAGGCGAATTGCTTGTAAAGCATTCCCGTGATCCCGCCAATAAATGCGGTCGGGATGAACACGGCCAGGAGGACAAGGATAATGCCCACGATAGCCCCCGACACCTCTTTCATGGCTTGAGTGACAGCAGATTTCATGTCTGCATATTTTCCGGTCTCGATCAGACGGTAACTGTTCTCGACAATAATGATCGCATCATCTACTACCAACCCAATGGCCAGCACCAACCCGAAAAGGGTTAGTGTATTGATAGAAAAGCCCATGAGTCCCATGAACGTGAAGGTCCCGACAAGTGATACCGGAATAGCGATTAGGGGAATTAGCATGGCTCTCCAGTTTTGTAAGAAGATCAGAATGACAATTAACACGAGTAAAAAAGCAGTCCCCAATGTTTTATATATTTCTTTGACTGATGCACGAATGAATTCGGTCGTGTCGAGCGTGATATTTAGATGTACACCTTCGGGTAAATACGAGGATAGCGTGTTTACCCGGGCTTTGATACGTTGGGCCACGTCCAAGGCGTTTGCTCCCGGAAGTTGATAAATGGCTATGGCGGCTACTGCCTGTCCTTTTAGCAGGGCATTTGTCGAGTACGTTTGGCTTCCCAATTCGATTGTAGCCACGTCTTTTAGCCGTAGGTATCTCCCGTCGGAAAGTGTTTTTACAATGATGTTCCCGAATTCTTCTTCACTAACCAACAAACCTTGGGTTTCCAGCGTGTATTGGAAGGCTACCGGGCTAGCAAGTGGGGGAGCCCCGACTGCCCCGGGGGCTACTTGTATGTTTTGGCTTTCAATGGCGGAGATTATCTCTTGTGGACTGACACCCCGGATGGTTAGTAAGTCGGGATTCAGCCATAGACGCATACTGTAATTTCCGGCTCCGAATTCCCCGACACTACCTACTCCTTTTACTCGTGATAATTCGTTCACGAGGTTCAATTCAGCATAGTTGGATAAATAAAGAGCGTCATAACTCGGATTATCGGAGGTCAACGTGAGAAACATGACCACGTTGGTGGATTCTTTGGTGGTGGTGACCCCTATTTTTGTCACTTCTTGAGGAAGTGAGCTTAGGGTCATGTTCACCCGGTTCTGTACGAGAACGGTAGCCATGTCTAGGTCGGTACCGACCTCGAAGGTTACGGTAAGCCGATAGACACCGGCACTGGAAGAAGTGGATGACATATAAAGCATTCCTTCGACCCCGTTGACTTGTTGCTCGATCGGAGTGGCTACCATCTGTGCGATGGTGGTGGCATTTGCCCCTGGGTATTGAGCCTCCACGACTACCGTGGGTGGGGTTATCGTGGGATATTGTTCCACGGGTAATGATCTCAACGTGATCACACCTGCAACCACGATTAATATAGATAGGACGGTGGCAAATATCGGTCGATTGATGAAAAAGCGAGATAACATCTTGTTGATTTTAAATTTTAGATTTCAGATTTTAAATTTCAACAACGCGAGTTGGTTGCTTTTAGATGAATGATTTTTAGTTTTAGATTTTGTAATTCTCGAAACGTTGTCTTTGTGCGATTGGAATCTAAAATCTAAAATCGTAAATCATTAAATCATAGAGTTGGTTTGATTTTCATTCCCGGGCGTACATTGATGAGGGCCTTGGTCACGTAGCGATCTTCTAGGGTAAGGCCGCTGGTGATTTCTCGCATCCCATCGGGAGTGAGTACTCCGACTTCAACTTGACGGAAGACGATCGTGTCATCCGGTCCCACGAGATAAACATAGCGTCCGCCTTGATTGGTACCGAGAGACGATTCCGGAATGACAATCGCTTTCGGGACACTTTTGTAGGGGACGATGACTTTCACGTACATCCCGCTAAGGAGTTCCCCGTTCGGGTTGCGGGCGATGGCTCGCAGATTGAGGGTTCCCGTGGTGAGATCAATGTTTGGGGAATTGTAATCCAAAGCGGCGATCCAAGTCTTTTCCGGGTTATTCACGTCCTGTATCGTAACCGGGAGGGCAGACGGGGTATTCTTGGGCAACCGGGCAAAGTCCGGGTAAGCCATATTGAAATAGAGATACATTTGGTTGTCCTTGTATATGGTGGCTAAAGCCGAATTACTGGCATCTATTCCGACCATATTGCCCGGATCGACCATGTTCCGGGAGATTCGCCCGGTAAAAGGTGCTTTCACGATACAGTATGAAAGGTCTATATTGGCCAGACTTAACTGGCTCCGGGCCTCTTCGTAAGCCGCAAGGGCTTCTCCATAGTCGGATTGGGCTTGAAGGTAGTCTATCTCACTGATTGCTTTGGTTTTTACGGCTTCCTGCATCCGTTCGTAGGATGCTTTTGTGTAGGCGAGCTTCGATTTACTACTTTCCACGTTTGCCTCGGCTTGTGTCACTTTATCTTTATAAGGTTGCGGCTCAATCACGAAAAGAGTTTGCCCTTCGCTGACCCGTTGTCCGGGAGTAAATTGATAGGATTCCAAGTAGCCCGAAACTCGTGCCACGAGATTTACCGTTTGTTCCGCTTGTAGATACCCCGGGTACTCAAACGTATAGACCACCGTGCGCAACTGCGGGTGGTCAACGGCAACCGAAGGTGTTGGAGTTGTTTCCTGTTGTTTCTTCGATTTGCCGCATCCGGCCAAAAGAAGAATGGAAATAACGCAAATAATGGAAAATGCTTTCATATGGTTAGTTTATAAAGTTCTTAAAATTCACTTACGGGCCATCCCCCTCCTAGTGCTTGATAAAGTTCTATCAGGTAGCGAAGGGAGGCAGTTCTGGCTTCCACAAGGGAATTTTCGTAGTTCAAAAGACTGATTTGGGAACTTAACACAGTCTGGTAACTGGCCAAGCCATTTTTATATTGTTCTATCGCAAGGTCTAATGTTAATTGTGACTGTTGGAATGCATCGTTCAAGGCGGATATTTGCAGGAGTGATTTATTGTAAGTTACCAGAGCATTATCCACCTCTTGCAAGGCGGTCAGTAATGTTTGATTGTACGAGTTGATTTCTTCGTCAAGTTGTAATTGGGTAGATTTCTTGGATTCCACTAAGTTTCTACCGCTGAAAATGGTCCATTTGATAGAAGGTGCGATCTGCCAGATCATGTTTTCCTTATTGGTAAACTGTTCGAAGTTTTCGGACGAGTAACCGAAGAACCCGGTCACGAGGAACTTGGGCCACCAGTCGGCTCGGCTTGCCCCCACGGCCTCGGCTAATCCGTCAATCGTTCTCTCTGCCGAACGTACATCAGGACGCTGGCGGATCAGGTTGGCGGGAATACCGTTTGCGGCTTGCCGGGGATTAGTCGGGATGGGACGGATTTTCAATAACGAGTCCCGGATGGCAACCGAATGTTCACCGATAAGAACCCCGATTAGATTGATCTGCTGGGCGATGGTCGATTCGATTCTCGGTAATGACGCTTTGGTTTGCAGGTAGAGGCTCTTGGCTTGTGCCGCATCAAGTTGGGAGGCTAATCCGAGTTTAAACCTTGATTCGGTGAGTTCCATAACCTTCTTTTGTGATTCGATGTTTTCACGGGTTACTTCCAGTTGTTTTTGGGCACTCCGCAGGTTGATGTATGCCGTGGATAATTGTGCGGCAAGAGATACCATCACTCCCCGGTAATCTTCTTGTGCGGCAAGGTAAAATTCTTTTTGAGAAGAACTCTCTTTCCGGATTCGTCCGAACACGTCGAGTTCCCAGTTTAGGTTGACGATGGCAGTTCCATTCCGTTCGATAATATTTTTCTTATCTGCGCTAAGGCTGCTTTTTTCCGGGGCATAGTTGGCTGAAAAATAGATGGTCGGGTAGTAGGGACTGCGATCCACCCGCAATTTTGCTTTTGCCATCTCTATTTTGCGAATAGCATTCCGCACATCGTAGTTTTTGATCACGGCTTTATTGATAAGCGTGTCGAGAATCGGATCTTTGAACAGTTGCCACCATTCATCGTTGGAGGGTAAGGTTTGTTGCAAATTCGAATGTTCGCTTACCTTTTTATAAGGCTTGGTCTTTTCCGGTTGGTCGGGTTTGTATTGTCCGGCATTTCCGGCCGAAGGGATAAGGGTGAATAGAAATAATGTTAGGAAATAACTTCCCATTCTCGTGATAGCAGCCAAATTCATAACGTATGCGTTGATTGTTAGTTTATAGCGAGAGTGTGTCAAAAGTCGTTTGACACACCCTTGCGTATTGCTGCTATACGTTTTTTTAAGAAAAATGTTAGAAGAAGAAACCCATTTTATCGGTTACGATAATGACTTGGGCTGACGGGGCACCTAATAATTGTCGTTCCAGTTCGGATGCCGGACGAATCTGTATGATCTGTACCGGATCAATATTGAAACTTCTTGTCAGACGGTTGTTGATAACCAGAGTCGGTTCTTCCAGCTTTTCGGGATTCAAGGTGTATTCCTGTTTGTTGTACTTGTATTTCAGCACGCCGTTGGCATAACTGATGAATTGTCCTTTTTTCTGTTTCGTGTTGATTACCACGTATGATTTTTTGGCATTCGTCGGGGAGGTAATCATGTTCACGGTGGCAATTTCGTCGGGAATACCGTTTTTAAGGGAATCGGCTGCGTATTCGATGCCGTCGATCACGTAAGATACTTCCGAGTTTTTGGCGTTTACTTTTATACGGGTTTTTCCGTTTTCCTGAATAACTTCCAGACCGTTGGAAATGGATTCTCCCATCCCTTCCATATCCGATTCTCCGCTAAACATGGGACCCATGTCACGGAACATTTCTTCCGCTTTTTTGAGCATATCGTCCATGCTACCGAAACTTTCCCGGAATGAACCAAAAGGGTCTTTTCCGAAAATGGAATCTCTTTTTATGCCAAAGCGTTCTTCCAGTTTTTTGATAAAATCGGAACCGGATGCAACCTGATCTGTCGGCGTGTTGATGTAAGCCAAGCGATCGAGTCCTTTCACTTTTAGTGCATTGGCGATTTCATCCACGTTATCCAGTTGGATGTTCCCCTTGAGTTCCACGATAGAAAGTGTTTCTGCATCCTCGCTCCATAAAACGAGAGACGTGATACGTTCTTCATGTTGTGTCACGTAGAGGTATTCTTGACTGTAAGCCCCTCGGTGACTGCGCACAAGTGTGTATTTGGCCTCGTTTTCCACGATCGGGGTGATTCGTTGAGAAATTTCTTCCACAACCTTGGGGGTGGCCCGTTTGATGTCAACTTGCATCACGTTGATCTCTTTCATATCTTTTAGAGCCTCTTCTGCGGGTAGAGATAGGTCTCCTTGTTTGTAAAGGCTGTAAAGCGACGGGTTTAACATCGTTACGGTTATACCATCTTTGTTGCGGAATGCTTTCATTTCTTTGCCGACCTGAGCCTGTAATGGTAGGATCGTGACAAGGCTTACCATCATGCATGTTAATAGACTTTTGATCTTCATAACTTGATTATTTTAATGTTTTACTGACACATACTTCTATTCGGAGAGTAAATGTAATGCAATAACTCGTTCATTCTCCTCTGCTTAACGTTATTTACAAAAGTTATACCATTAGGCGATAAATTTTATACCTTTGAAACCGAAAAATGATTAGGTGATTATGTGATTTATGATTATGTGATTTTAGGTGCATGATTATGAATTTCGAATAATCACTGAATCTAAAATCATTAAATCATAGAATTATGCTGTATAATTTTGGAATTATTGCATATCGTTGTGCTATCGGGGTGGCCTCTCTTTTTAACGAGAAAGCGGCATTATGGGTAAAAGGGCGAAAAGGGATATGGAAACGGATGGAGGCTGTTGAGCGTGGAAAGGGTCGATTGGTATGGTTTCATGCCGCATCGCTGGGAGAATTCGAGCAAGGACGTCCAGTGATTGAAAAATTGAAAGAGATGGAGCCTCACACGAAAATATTATTGACCTTTTTCTCTCCTTCCGGGTACGAGATTCGCAAGAATTATCAAGGGGCCGATTATATCTATTATTTACCAATTGATACTCCTTCAAATGCCCGTCGTTTCGTGGAAATATGGAAACCGGATGCTGCCGTGTTCGTGAAATATGAATACTGGTATAATTATCTGAATGAACTGCATAAACATCAGGTGCCGACGTATTTAATCTCTGCAATTTTCCGTCCGGGGCAACCGTTCTTTAAGAAATGGGGGAATCTGCATCGTCGTATGCTCGGGTTCTTTACTCGTCTTTTCGTACAGGATGAGGAATCCGTAAAGTTGTTGTCGACGATTGGCATTACTCACGTGCAACAGACGGGAGATACTCGTTTTGACCGGGTAAAACAGATTGCAGATGCGGCAAAAAGAATCGAAAAGGTGGAGGCTTTCTGTAATGACCGGAGAGCCGTGGTCTGTGGTAGTACCTGGCCCGGAGATGAAGATATTATTCTGGGTTATATCAATGCACAGGAAGGAAATTACAAGTGGATTATCGTGCCTCACGAGATCGGGGAGGGGCATATCAAAGATATTTTGGGCAAGTGTCGTAAGTCGGTAGCTCGCTATACAGATGAGACGGCCGACGTGACGAAATGTCAGGTTCTCGTGGTCGATACGATCGGGGTGCTGTCTTCAATCTATCGTTACGGTTCTATCTCCTATGTCGGGGGTGGTTTCGGGAAAGGGATTCATAACACGCTTGAGGCTGCCATCTACGGTATCCCGGTGATATTCGGACCGAAATATCACAAATTTAAAGAGGCTGTTGATCTGATCGCTTGTGGCGGAGCATTTTCCATCTCGGATAAGGAGCAGTTTACTTCCTTGATGGATTCATTAATAAATAGCCTGGCAATCGCTGAGGCTGCCGGGCAAAGTGCTTTAAAGTTCGTCAATCAACAACTGGGTGCGACAGATGCGGTTATCCGTCAGTTAGTAAATTAAAACTTCTTCAATTTCTTCCTCGACTTCCGTGCCCGTGAGCCATGATTTCAATACTTTGACAATGGCAGAACGGGTAAGGTTTTCGAAACTTGCAATGCGACATTTGTGGTCCATGTTGGCTTTGATGTACTTGCGGCATTTGTCGTTTTTCTTCAAATCGACAGCCGTGGCGCTCCAAGGATCACTTCCCCCGTAAATGAAAAGAATGTTTTTTGCATTGGTCTGTAACCAATGATTAATATCCTGCAATTGTTGCGTGTTGAACGGGGCATTTTCATATCCCTTAGGCATGGCGAAATCGAACGTGATGATCGGCTCCGGTTCATCCTTGAAAAATTTCTTGAAAGGCTTGGTATTATAGGCGTACATTCCTGTTTCTGTTAGAGCAGCATAATAGAACGCCTGTAAATTTTCGATGGCTTTGTCATCAAAGAAATCTGGGGAAGACACTTTCACCAAGTAGTTGAATATCTCGTTATAATCGTCTTCTTCCGGTTGGGGCATATCATTGATGTTGTTTCCCCATTGCCAGAATGCAAATGGAAATTCTAGGATCGTGAGTTTGAAAGCCCGCTCTGTCCCGCCGACTTTGTTGAATGAATAGCCTTTTGCTTGCGTTAATTCTTGCATGAGTGGCATAAGCTTATCCATATTTTCAAGACATCTCTTTTGAAAATCGAAAATTTGCCATTTAATATCTTTTCCACCACCTTCGAGCAATTTTCTGTTTTCTGGGGTTCCGCCCAGTTTGGAAAGGAATTTCTCTAATCGGGGATCAATTTTTTCTAGGTTAATGGGTGCCACGTAAGGTACGCTTATCTCCACGTCTTCCGGGTAAAAGTAGCGATGATAGACGGTTGTCTGTCCCCCTTTACTGATACCCGTGGAGATCCATTTCGTGTTGGGATATATTTTTTGTCGTAAGGCTTGAATAATCTCGTGCTGGTCAGTGGCGGCCTGTTTCAAGGTTAAGTCTCTCCACGGTGTTTCTCCTTCGGGTTTGCTGTTGTTGAAAAAGCGGTGTTCGATGGTAAGTTGGTTAGTTTTGAATAGTTTTGACAACTCGCTTTCTGCCGGGGAGTAAATCCCGTACCCTTCGAGGATGGCTACCATGGGAGCGTTGAAATCCCGATGTCCCAGTAATACCCTTTGTTTGAAAGTTCCTTTTGAGGGATTATTGTGGTCTATCGGTTGCTCGTACCAGAATTCGTAGTATTCCGTGTAAGGTTGAACCTTTAGTTCCCGAATACCGGATATTTCTTTGATTTGTTGTAATTTCTGTAATAACGGGCCGTTTGCAAGTAGGGATCCGCAAGCTAATAATAGAGTTACAAAAAGTGAAAATACATATCTCATAGTTCAGTTCTTTGCGTTATTGTGCTGCAAGGTATAAATTATTTCTGTTTTTTCTTGTCTCGTCCGCACTTTTGTGTAAAAAAGGTATCTTTGTAACACAAATTAAAATATGATGTTATGAGAAAAATTTTATTTATCCTTGTTCTTGTTTTGGGTATAGGAGGTGTAAATGTCGCTCAGACAGCACAAACTCAACCTTCTAAAGAATACGTTGCTGCATTGAAAAAAATGATCGTGGTTTCCGGAAGCGATGCGACATTCAAGCTTGTTATCCCGCAAATGTTTGCCATGATGAAACAACAACTTCCGAATGTTCCCGCTGAATTTTGGAGTGAGGCAGAAAAAGAGATGATGAAGACATTGGTGGATGACTTGGTTGAAATGTTAGCCCCGATTTATCATAAGCGTCTAACGTTGTCCGATTTACAGGAAATTACGAAATTTTACGAATCTCCTGTCGGTAAAAAAATGGCTACCGCACAACCGGCAATCGCTACTGAAAGTATGGCTGTCGGACAACAATGGGGAATGAAGATTGCGACGAAAGTACAGGAGTCGTTGAAGGCGAAAGGGTATTTATAAGATATTTAAATATGGGGAATACTATATAATTATCTATTTGCAAGTTCTTCTTAACTATTTTGTATGATATAGATCAAGTTTTCAAAAAATATAATATCTTTGTAAGGGTGTTTGTGAATGGAAGAATTTGAAAGATGACTTATGGATCCTAACAAAGTAGTCTTGTCAGAGAAAGATTTTGAAGAATTGTTTGATCTTCATTTTGAAAACTTGATGGGATTCGTATGTAGTTATGTCCGGGATGAAGAAGTGGCAAAAGATATTGTGCATGATGTTTTTTTGATGCTCTGGAAAAATCGAAATAAATTATATTCTTTGTATTCCTTGAAAACTTACCTGTTTAATTTTGCCAAAAACAGTGCATTGAATTATGTAAAGCATCAGAAAGTCATTGAGAATAATGAGCGTAATATTATTGAATTGAATGAAAACGTAACGGAAGAGTTGGATTATTATGAGCACTGCTTATCCCGCTTGGAGAGTAAATTGTCGAAATTGACTGAAAAACAACGTCTTATGTTGATAGCCCATTTTGTGGATGGAAAAACCTATAAACAAATTGCAGAGGATTTTGGTATAAGCGTGAATACGGCGAAAACTCATGTCGTTAGAGCAATTAATTATTTAAGGGTGGAATTGCGGGATGAAATGTTATTGTTATTCTGGTTGCTGACCAAATAGACGGGATATATTTGATCCGTGTTTTATTGTCAAATTCCTTAAATCTTAATCTGTATTTGATTAGTCCTAAATAACCGTTACAGGTTATTTAGGACTAATCAAAGAACGTGTTCTTGAATTAATAAAAATTATTAATTACCTAATGCATTACGAGTTTGTCTTTGTAAATACTCATAATGTGCTCGGTCCTCAGCGTGAGCATTATTTAGTTGGCTCTTTAACAATTTGTCGATCTTGCTTACCATGTTTTGCTTGTAGATGTCGATTTCGCTAATATCATTTATTTTTACTGTTTTTTGGAAAGGAAATCTTGATTCTCCGAATTGTTCAGTCAGTAGAGCGGAAGCAATGGCCCCTTTGCCGAACTTCTCTTCGAGATACTGTAATTGTGTGTCAAAACGATCCTGTAGAACAGGATGAATCAAACCTAAGAATCGTAATTCTTCCAACGAAGGTAAGGATGTCTCTATTGTGACAACCGGGTCGGACGTGATTTTTTGTGCATTCTTTTCTGCAATCATCGGTTTGGCTACAGCTGTTACTATTGAGCGTTGAAGAATCTTTTCTTCATCCGTTAACTTGCGGTTTTGGAGAGTAGAGGAGAAAACTTCATTATAGAGATCATCAAAATATTCCCGAATGGTGTAAGCCGTTTTTTCTTGAGCAACGTGTGATGATAAAGTCACGTTTGTCGGGATGGTTGTTAACAGGTTATTAGCAACGAGATTACAAATTTTTGAGGACATTTTAGTGTGTAGTGGAAACTTATCTGTTAGTTCCGAGTTATTGAGCCAGTCACATGAGCGTAATTCTTTCAATACCCAGGATAAGGATAATTTTTGGCGTTCCCGATCTACTGGAATTACCGGCTTACCCGGAGTTCCGTCTTTTACTTCCGTTAAATAAATTCCACCGATTTGGTAAAGAGTGTTCGAGAGGTATCGGTAGTACTGGTTTACAATTTGAGTGTACAAACTCTGACGGTGATGGGTATCTTCATCTCCCTCAATCCATTCATTCATTCGAGGAAGAATATATTTTAGATTCTTTATTCCGTAATTACCTGCTTTTATGGGATCATCTCCTAGGTCTTCCATAAGGGAACTTGGATCGTATAGTCCATATCCTTGTGCTTGAATTTGTTGACGACCGTATCGGTAGAAAGGATCGCCTGCTTTTTCATCAATCAGTTGACCGGCAATCTTGGCTTCTTCCCACATATCTTTTGCATCGGGAACAGGAGTGTACAACCATTGTATGACATATTCGTCATAAACGCCGAGATCGGGAGGAGTTAATTTTACTTCCTTGTCTTCCGGTTGTGCCACGTAATTATAACGGGCATAGTCCATGATCGAAGGCGTGGTCCCGTATCTCTGTGTAAAACTGACGGAACGTAATGAATCTACCGGGAAAGCAGAGGAAGCTCCCATGTTGTGCATTAAGCCTAACGTGTGTCCGATTTCGTGTGCGATTACATATACCATCGATTCATCCACCACGTCTTGGGGCATTTTTTTCGAACGCACTCGTTCGTCGACTTGGGCTGTTTGTATGAAACGCCAGTTATTGATTAGCTTGATGATATCGTTATATACAATCACGCTTGCGTTTAGAATCTCTCCTGTTACCGGATCTACCCACGATGGGCCCATTGCGTTCATCGTGGCGCTTGGGGAATAACGAATACACGAATATTTCAGGTTGTCCGGGTCGAAAGTAGGATCTTCTTTTTCTGTTGGAAAATCTCGAACTTGCATCACGTTTTTCAAACCTATTTTTTCAAATGCTTTATTCCATATGAGAACGCCTTTCCGGATCGAGGACTTCCATGCTGCGGGAAAGGTATTGTCTACATACCAGACGATGGGTTTCTTTACTTCAACAGTTAAACCTCTTTTCCAAGCAGTGATGTCTGTCGGTTCTAGACGCCAGCGATTGGCAAGGATGTAAGGACGCATGCCGTCTTCGATCGAGGATATTTCATATTTTGAGGTTGCGATTTTCGAGTTAGCATCCATGCTCCAGAATACTCCTACGCGAGAGTCTTGTATTCGGGGAGACATTTGTTCTTCCGGTAATAATAAGATCGAAATATTCGAGGTCGTGGAAACTTCTCCCAGTTTAAAACGGAAAATGAGGATTTGTTGCATGACTTCTATTTCTTGCCTGATCTCTACAGAGGCGTTATCGGCAAAAGATTTAATCCTGCCAAGGGCTGATTTTTCTTTTTCTTCTTTGCTACCTTCTTTCGGAGGGACCAGATTATCATTGCGGGGACCCATTTCAAATACCATAGCCGTGATATCGAACACGACGGCCGTACTGTCGGGGGAGTAGGTTGTGATCGGGAATCTTTTGTAGAGTTTTGGCGTGTAATTTTTTTCTAATGCGGCTCGTAGGCCGAAATCGTCACTATTCAATGTTGCTGAGGTATTAGGTCTGTTAAAGATAACGGAACTGTCCTGCAATTCTACTTGCAGATGTAACGGGTCTGTGTATTTATATCCCACGTTCACGAAAGTCGGGTTACTGACTGAAGATACGGTTCCTCCGATTAGAATCCGACGTCCTAAGTGTTTCAGCGGATATTCGAGATAGACTTTTTTGTCTACTTTGTGTATCGTCACGAATTCCCCTTTTGCCGTCACGACACCCGGTTTCTTGAATAGTTTGTCATACTTGTTGACTTTTTTCTTTGTCGTGCTCGTTTTTTCGTTTTTTGTCGTGTTTTTTTTGCGTTCGGCTCCTGACATTCCGATACAAGGAGCCAACATGGCTACTAAAAGTAGCCCTACATACAGTTTTTTCGTTTTCATGAAATTAAAAATTGATAATAATTATTAGCGCCAGAAATTATTTCCGACTTAGATATAATTTTTTTTGTTTGATTTATTCTCTATTTCCCACTTGTAGGGACTCGTGGGAATAGAGATATTTTTCTGCTAGTATGCTATTTTTGCATTTAGATAATTGGCTGATTTCCCATATTTAAATACAGAGTGAACAATTTTTCCTAGTCCGGAATAATGTTGAATTTCGATTTGATTATCGGTTAACGGATCAATATCTCCTCTGGCAATTTTATCAATGATATCCTTTTTTATATTGCAGATATAAAAATGTCCGTCACTAAATGCAAATCCCATTTCAATGGCATTTCCATTCGTGTGCATGGATACAAGATCTCCGGTTGGGGCATTTTCTCCTGTCTCGAAGTCTTTGTAGAGATAAATTTTATCATTGTTCCAGCGATAGAAATAAACCTTTTTGCCGACACTAAAGAACAAGTGGGGATCGGCAGTAAAAGATGTTCCAGTGCCTCGTAATAAACAATATTGTGTCTTAGTATCAATCCCATACCCGGAAGCGAATTCTTTTTGTTCGGACTTGGTCACGGTTATACGATAGTTTGAAGTTGAAAACGTAAGGGGTGATACTTGGATGTAATGTTTACTTGTCGTGTTATCTTTTAAAACGTGAACAAGATAACAGCTATTGGAGGATTCGTTACATGTTTCCGCATATACGAGGTCAATATTAGCATCCATACCGTTACAAAAGTCGAATATTTCCGGATAACTCTCGTTTGTATATCCTTTCGTGAAAATCGGGATAGCATAAGGAATTGTTGAAGTATTATGGTATGCCAGCCATCTTTTGTTTGCATTGTCAAACATTAATTGGAAATTGGTTGATCCAGGAAAAGTGAAATAAGTAAATGATGTGTTGCCGCTCGTATGAAGGAAAGGTATGGTGGAGTAAGAAGCTGTTTGAAACATACTGGTCGTTTTTCTGTTGATGCGGTCATAAATTTCTCCTTGATCCGAGAGCAAGAGTTCCGGACCTTTATGGGTATAAGCTACCCGGATCGGGTTGAATCCAGCATAAGGGTATGCTCCCCCGATGAATTCCTCTTCTGTCCGGATTACTTTCTTAAAATTACTTCCGTTTAGTTCGACCAACCCATCTCCTCCTTTTTGCATGATGAGAATTTCATCTGTTTTTGTCGTGTAGTGTGTTTCCATACGGTATGGTTGGGAACCTAGCGGGTTGTTTGGGTAGAGAGTTTTGTAAATGTCAGGATAGAGTTCATAGGTCTGCATGTGGATGAACGATAAGGCCGAGTGTCCGTCTGTCTCGTCTTCGGCAAGAATAAGCCATCCCAGAAAATATTCAGAACTGACAGTTAGTTTGAAATCTTGTCCGTAAGTTAATTTACTCGTTCGATCTGTCATTTGGAAGGTTAGGTAGAAAGTTCCCGCTTCCGTAAACGTGTGTTTTAACTCTTTTTCGGTAGATAATTTCTCCCGTCCGTTATAGGTCCACAAGAAATCATAATTTGTTGAATCGGTATTAGCCCATTCGATCGTCGGGATATATGTTTTTTGCTTTCCGACAGGAAAATTGATATCATCGTCAGATCCGATAATTACATTCGGCATATTGAATTGAAAATCTTTTGATTCATCGTCAATACAACCGATTATGAAATAACTCGCTATGAAAATGATACTTAAATATATAATGTTTTTCATAAAAGTCAATTTTATAGGTTATTTTAGTTTTCCTCCGGCTACAACGGTCATTTCAGTTCCGTCGACTTCAAGTATGGTGTTGTCCGCTGCTTTTTGTTCTTCTAGGTATTGTTTAAACACGAGGGCATAATGTCTTATCGTGCTCTCGTCGGCATCCGTTAGGTCAATCCCGACAATACGGTTGAAAAGACTGTATTTCAAGTCGGAATAAGTGCCCAGGTAATAGGACGTTACTGTGCTGGTCCACCAGTCGGGTTTCGAAATGATGTTGTGAAACCAGATAATGGCAACTTGATATGTGTTTTCACCTTCTGTAAAATTCTCGTTACTTGCCAATTTAATGACGACACGTACTTTATCCGAGTCTAACTTGGAAGAATATTTTAATTTAATGTAACATGTGTCTTTGATAGCCCCGGCTTTGAAGACATATTTGTCGGGTATTTCATAATCTGAGGGTACGGCGGTAGTGTATTCATCCATCACTATAATTTTGTATTCATTGTCCTGATTACTGAAACCGGAACTTTTCACGATAACCGGGAAATTGATCACGGTTTCGCCCGGGTAGGTAAAGAACGATATTTCCGATGAGTCTGCTTCTGACTTTTCGAAATAGATAAAACGTTCGGATGTGTTATTGTTGTAGGTAAGAAGTTCTTCCTTTGAGCAACTACATAATAAATAGATCGCTCCAATCACGAGTATATAGATAGATTTCATATTGTTTTATTTTAAAAGTCAATAATAAGCAGTTTCGCTATCTGGCATGGGTAAAATATACCAGCCATCCGGTACGGTTTTGTTTGCGGGAGTCCCGTTGTAAAGTTTGGACCAGTTGAGTTTTTTCAGGAAATGCCAAGTCTGTCCTCTAGTAATGAAATCGCGATTTGCTTCATTAACTAATTTTTCCATGAAACTGTCATAATCTGAAGCGGAAATCGTGTTCGTGCAGCCTCGGGCATCTCTGATCTTTTTCAAGAGGGCCACGGCTTCGGGTATCTCGCCGCGTACAGCCAGACATTCCGCTTTGATGAGATAGATTTCCGGTAATTCCAACACGGGAATGAGAGGATTGCTATAGTTTACGATGGTGTTGTTCATTGAATAAGAGGCGTCTTGTCCCTCCCATACTCGGTAACGATAATTACTGGAATTGTAGAGATTCGTGTACCTATAGTCTTCTGTTAAATCACCATCGAAAAGGTATTGGAGATTAACAATTCTGTTATAAGTACTGCTGATGGCAGTTTTGTAATTGTCACAAACTTTATCATTCCAGAATGCTATGAGGGGTTCCGGGATACGTTTTCCGTCTATTACATTCGGGTTCGATGCGGCTTTGGGATTTTTGGAATACAAATGGAATTTGTCGTTTCCTACCCAGTCATTCAAAATCGTATCGGCGTATTGTTCGGCTTTAGTATAATCCCTCATGTAGGAGTAAACCCTTGATAACAGAGCGGTTGCTCCCCAATAATTGAAACGATATCCTCGGAATGCAAAGAAACCGTCGCCGTACCCTTCACGGGTTCCGTCGGATTTTAAATTCAAAACACCTTGGAAAAGTACGTATTCGATATTGTCCATTCGATTCCCGTTTACGATCCATATACTTTTATTGCGTAGTTCGTCGACGTCGATAGGGCGCAATGCTTGCTTTGCATATTCCAAATCTTCGATAATGGAAGTTAATACCTCTTCCATGTTTTTGTGCTGGGGTAACAGATCGGGATAGTCTGTCACGTACGGGATAGTAGTTCCCTTGTAACCGGTAATTGGAGCCGGGGCAAAGAGTCGTAGCATTTCAAAATGTAAAAGGGCTCGCAATCCGCGGGTTTCAGCCATAATCATATCTTTTTCCCACGTGTACTCAAAATTTGCGTTGCTGCCCTCGATTTGCTGGAGTAAATTGTTACAATTTGCAATGGCATTGTAAGCCGTTCCCCAAATATTCGTAACGATTGTTTTGGTATTATTATCGGTGTAAATATCGTATTGAAGTGGTCCTCGGTATTTGGGTATTGCATAACCGGATTGATAGTTCCAGCTAATGGAACTGAGAAGGCCCCAAGTTAGTTCTTGACCGTAAAGATTTTCTGAAGCCATAAGTCGGTAAATTCCGATTAGAGCGCTTCTGAAACCTTTGACTGATGAGAATGCATCGTCTTCAAGCACTTCATCGTTTGACCCGGTCTCCAGCCAATCATTACACGAATACAAGCATCCGGAAAGGAATAAGGCTAAAACGATCGGTAGTATTTTAATATTTTTCATAATGGCATGATTAAGTGTTATAACGTGATGTTCAGACTAAAATTAAAAGTTCGGGCAAAAGGGTAGGATGTACCCCGCTCCTGTTTGATGGACGAGAATGTTGCGATATCTTCCATGTTGAACTGTAAACGTACCATACTTAACCCCCACCTTTGCACGAGCTGTCGGTTTAAATCATATCCCAGCGAGAGAGAGTTAAAAGTCAACGTGTTGTCATCTTGTACGAATCGGGATGTCGGACGAGTAACATAAGTTCGGTCCTTGATACTTTTCAACGTAGCCTGATCCCCGGCTTGTTTCCAGCGATCGGTTAGGATTCTGCGGTCGCCACTATATTTCTCAAGGTTGACATTTTCCACGGCGACTAATGTGTTATTATAAGTTTGCCCTCCCCACCTGTAAGAGAACGTCGAGTATAATGTCAAGTTCTTCCATCTTAGGTTTAAACCGCAAGTCCCTGACATTTTAGGGTCGGAATCTCCCAGGCATTGTTGTTCGGCTGATGACCACGTGTAAGTTACTGTTCCATCTCGTTTAATGTAGAGTTCATCACCGGTAGCCGGATCAATACCGTAAGATTTCATACCATAGATAGCGGATAAGGAGTTCCCAACCTCGTATTTAGTGAAAGGTGTGCTATAAATATTGTTCGTGTTATCACTCGAATACTTGGAAAAGAATTCGTCGATTTGCTCGTTGTAATTTTTTAAAGCATCTCCGATTTTCGTGATAACATTTCTGTTGTGATTAGCATTGGCAAAAAGATAGATGTCCCAATTTTTAGAAGAATAGATTTTGGCATTGATTTTAATGTCTACTCCTTCATTCAATACTTCGCCGACATTACCCTTGTACGTGCTGAAACCGGAAGAAGAGGGAATGGAGATATTTTCCACTTGATCCATGGTTTTTTCATGATAGTAGTCAACATTTAGAGACAAGGTATTTTGCAGCAAAGAAATCTCCACACCCAAGTTTAATTTCCGCACTTTCTCCCACATTAAATCTTCATTACCTAAAGCCTTTAAGGTCATGCCCCACATATCTTTATAAGGAGCATCATATAGCATATTGTAAGTTGTCCTCGCTTGATAAGGACTAAAATTGGCTTTACCGGTTTGTCCGTAAGTGGCTTTGAGCTTGAATAGATTCAGAAAATCCACTCTCTGCATGAATGCGTAATTGTGAAGGTTAATCCCTGCACCAAAAGACCAGAAAGTACCCATTTTTTTGTTAGCCCCGAATGCCGACGAACCATCATAACGTCCGGAAACATCGAATAAATAGATATCGTTGTAGGTGTAATTGAATTGCAGGTATGTACCGAAACGTCGGGTGTTACCATCTTGGAATGTCGGTTCATCTTTGATTGCTAGGGCATTGCTTGGAGAGGGTACTGCTCCTTCGACAAACCCCTCGTAATAGGCATACGTAGAATTTGATTTCGTTTCTGAAGCCTCTACTCCTAGCGTGAAATTGAGATTGTGTTTGTCAAGTTGTCTATTGTAAGATAGTAAGGCGTTCAAGTTCCACTTACTGGTTCTGATTTCTCCATCTTTATAAGTCCCCTTTTTGTAAATATCCGAATTGCTGAACGTACCAGAACTGGGGTCCACGTACACGTCTTCGTCTTGTAATTTGAAAGATGCGCTGAATGTGCCTTTTAGTAATAAATAATTATTGATATACCAGCTTACACCTAAGTTATCGATAAATTCTTTGTATTTACTTTTATCAAAACTATCTAAGGAAGCTTCGTAAAGGGGATTGGTAACATAGACGGGCATACTCACGGATGACCGGATATTCCGGTAGATACTGAATATTTTGTAATAATTGCCTGTTTCCGGATTCCGGGGAGTTAAATAGGGCTTCATTTGCACATAATTGTTAAATGTCCCGTACGGTGAATTTTTAGATGACATCAGGTTAAACGTCGCTTGATTCTTGATTTGCAGGGTTTTGTAACGATAGTCGACCGTGATCCCCGCCCCGCTTACATTGCGGTACGAACCTTTCATCACTCCGCCTTTACGTTGGTAGTTTAAATCTAGCCCCCATCGCAAAGATTCGTTGCCGCCGTCGATATAAAGGTAATGTTTATGATTTAACTCGTTTTGTAAAGGTTTGGAAATCCAATCTGTATCGACACCCCGGATGATGTTGTTGTATAGATTGGCGTAATTGATCAAGCCACCTGCGTTCCCATCATCCTTTGTTTCCGATTCGAATAGTCCGGCATGATATTCGGCTTCCAAAGCCTCTCTTGCATTCAATAAATTGTAACTGCTGAGATCAGGGGCGGTAAGTGTTGCCGTACCCGAATAACTGATACGTATCTCTCCGGCTATAGGAGCCGAGGTTTCTATAACGATTACGCCGTTAGCAGCCCTGGAACCATAAACGGCCGTTGCTGCAGCATCTTTTAGGATCGTAACACTCTCGATGCGATTGACATCCATATCGTATACTTTCTCCATGTCAACCTCGAAACCGTCTAAAATAAAGATTGGGGCACTTGGGTTATTCTTCAAGGCAAATTCAGATACGTCGTCGGAAGTCAGTTTGTCCAGCTCTTTCAATTCAGAGGTTCCCGAACGTCCGCGGATGTAGTATTCCGGCATCGTGTTTGGGTCGGATCCCATGATATTATTCTGGATTAATTTGAAGGAAGGATCGAAGGCTGCTAATGCTTTCATCACGTTGTGAGGCGACACTTTCAACAAGTCGGCTTTATTGACTTTCGTGGAAGTTCCCGTGAAACTCTCTTTACGAATTGTGGCATATCCCGTTACTACCACGTCTTCTAATGCTTTGGTCTCTTCTAGCATAATCACGTTCAGGAAAGTCGTTTGAGGTTGTATCGGGATTTCCTGTTTTTGCATGCCGATAAACGTGAACACGAGAGTCGGGTTCTTCATTTCAGGGAAAGTTAACGAGAATTTTCCCTCTTTATCGGTAGCAACGCCTAAGCTGGTTCCTTTTATCCTAATTGTGACACCGGGAATGGGTATGGAGTCTTTATCCATGACTTTTCCCATGATCGTGATTTTTTTTACCTCTTCGGGTGAATCCTTCACAGGAGAGATCACGATGACGTTATCAATAATCCGGTATTTGTAATTTGGTCCGAAAATGGTTCTTACGACTTCATCTAAAGTCGCTTTTGAGAGATTAATAGATAGTTTTCGTGTGACATCGATTTCTTCTTTACTGAAAAAGAAATCTTGTTTGAGTTGCTTTTCCACTTCTTGCAATATCTGCATGAGCGAAGCGTTTTCTTGTTTTAGATTGACCAATGCTTGCTGTGCATAAACACGGGCCGATAAATGCGTGAAGCTCACGCATAGAAAAAAGATCACGAGTTTCATAATTCGTAATAATTTGATGAATTTTTTACACGTGTAGGGATAGCTCTTGCTTCGTTTTTTTTTCATAACTTTGTGTGCTAAATAATTACTAAAGTTTTATCATTGAGACTTTACAGGGATTGGTGACAACAATCCCTGTTTTTCCCTTATTTGTATATTGTAATCGTTCTGTTTTTCACATTGAATTTGATATTGGTTGCTTCCGAAATCATATCCAGTACTTTTTCGAGGGACATGTCTTTATTTATAACACCTCTGAATTTGTGTTTCTTTATTGTTGGATTCTGATAAAACACGTCAATATTGTACCAACGTTGCAATTGACACATGATAAGTTCTAAACTCATTCCATCGAAAATAAAACGTCCTTCTCTCCATGAGATATATTTCTTCACGTCTACCTCTCTAATACTCGTGTTACCCGTGACAGTGTCGGTGACACTTTGAGTTCCGGGTTCTAATATGACTTCTTGCTTATTCTTGTTAGAAATGAATTTTATGGAACCGTTGACAAGAGTGGTATATATACACTGGTTGTCTGCGTATGTGTTCACGTTGAATGTTGTTCCTAATACTTCGATAGAGGCGCTGTTTATATTTACAATAAAGGGTTTTGTGCTATCTTTTTTTACGATGAAAAAGGCCTCTCCTTTTAGGAATACTTCTCGTTTTTCGGATAAGAATTTAACAGGAAAATGTAATTCCGATTCGGAATTAATCCATACTTGCGTTCCGTCAGATAATTCAAGAGGATAAAATCCCCCGGTAGGAACGACTAAAGTGTTGTATATTTCTGTTGCAGGCAGATTATGGGCGTTTATTTTGACTTGAGAATAACTTAGACCTGATAAAGAATCATTTTTAACCCCTTCAATAAATCGAGTTTCGATTGTTCGGGTGAGATTGTCGAGTTCTTTCACGTTCCCGTCAGGTAGTATCAGGCGGGCTTGAGGTCTACCGGGAGTGATAAGGGTAAGTTCTGTTTTAACCTTATATGCATCTGACGTTCTGGGGAAATTAATACCGTAATAGGTAAACAATCCGACGATAAGCATGGCTGCAACACCGGAACTCCAGTAAGTTATCAGGCGTCTGTTCCGGGCAATTCGTATGTCCTGTTTGATGTGTAAACCGACTTCTTTTTTAATTTTTTTGTAATCTCGACCGGATAACTTTTGTTTGATTACAGTAATATCGGTCATTAACGCTAGATGGGCAGGGTCTTTTAACCATTCTGCAACTTCTTCGTCATTCAACATTTCACGATGATTCAAAATAGTGAATGCAAATTCGATATCTTGTTTGTTATAATCCATCTTCTTTTTTTATTAATAGAACAACCTCCCCCTGAAAGTGTATGACATTGTTTTTTGTTTTTTTTGAAAATGGAAACAGGGTAAAGCTATAGGAAAATTATTTTTTGTTGAATCCTCTAAAGACAAAAATATTCCCAAGAGGAAAACGAAGGGTTTTTTAGAATATTATTCTCTATTTTTGTCGTCAAATACGAGACATGATGAATTGGCTGCAAAAATATAGAGAGGATTATTCGGCAACGATCAAAATCGGGGTGCCGATTGTGTTGGGACAATTAGGGATTGTGGTTGTCGGATTGGTGGATAATATTATGGTGGGACATTTCAGTACGTCCGACTTGGCAGCCGCTTCTTTCGTGAATAGCGTGTTTAATATTCCGATCTTGTTCGGGATGGGATTTTCTTATGGCTTGACGCCTTTGGTCGGGCAATTTTTCGGGCGAGGAGACAAGTTCCGGGTTGGTGGGTTGTTGCGTAATAGCTTGTTGGCAAACTTTATGATCGGGTTATTCCTTTCTGTGGTGATGGGGATTATGTACTTAAATGTACATAGGATGGGACAACCGGAAGAGTTGTTACCCTTGGTTCGGCCTTATTTTTTGTTGCAGTTGACCTCTCTCGTGTTTGTCATGATGTTTAATAGTTTCAAGCAGTTTGCTGATGGCATCACGGATACAAAGACTTCCATGTGGATTATGTTGTCGGCCAACTTGCTGAATATTATCGGGAATTCTCTCTTGATTTATGGTGTGTGGGGACTTCCGGCATTGGGATTGGCGGGAGCGGGGATTTCCACACTGACCTCACGAATTTTCATGTTCGTGGCTTTTGCTATTCTCTTTTTCCGGAAACAATCTTATCGGCGTTACCTTGTCGGTTATCACCGAACGACTTATAACACGGGAGATTTGAAAGTGTTGAATAGAATGGGGATGATGGTCGGTTTACAAATGGGAATGGAGACAGCATTATTCAGTATCAGTGGAGTTATGATCGGTTGGTTGGGAACGATTCCCTTGGCAGCTCATCAGGTGGTGGCCTCTATCTCCACGTTAGGATTTATGGTCTATTATGGAGTTGGATCGGCTGTTTCTATCCGGGTGAGTAATTTCTTTGGGCGGGGAGATATTGCGGGAGTTCGACGGGCAACTTTGGCTGGAACCCATTTGCTGGGATTATTGGCAATCTCGGTTTCCGTGTTCTTTTTGTTGGTGCGGGAGCATATCGGGTGGTTGTATACTTCGTCAGAAGACGTGGTAAACTTGGTAGCCGTGTTGATGGTTATTTTGGTATTCTACCAGTTTGGTGACAGTTTACAGATCATTTTTGCTAATGCCTTGCGTGGCGTGGCGGACGTGACCTCTATGGCGGTGATCTCCTTTATCGGATATTTCGTGATTGCGTTGCCGGTTTCTTATATCTGTGGTTTCGTGTTGGATTGGGGAATCGAGGGAATATGGGTCGGTTACCCCGTGGGCTTAACGCTTACCGGGGGAATGATGTGCTGGCGATTCTATTATTTCTTGCGAAAAAAAGGATAGGATAGTTTCTATCGAGGCATTGTTAAGTCAATGCCCGTTATGGTGAATTTTCTCTTTTAGTCTTTCTCGGATTTCTTCGTAGCCCTTGTGCCTGTTGGTGAAATGTACCGTGTTAATTCCTACTGCTTGTGCGGCCTTCACGTTGGGTTCCAAATCATCGATAAACAGGCACTCTTCGGGTTTTAAGTGATAGCGATTCAGAATCAAGTCGTAAATTTCCCGGTCGGGTTTCACCATGTGTTCCAAAGCGGATATGATTTGCCCGTCAAAGTACTTGAAAACTTCCCGTGTTTTCAGGTAATCGTAGAAATCGACAGACATGTTGGAAAGGCAATAAAGTTTGAATCCTCGTGCGGAAAGTTCTTTAATCAAAGTTTCTGTTTCGGGAATGGAGACCAATGAATGTTTCACGTGTTCCACGAATTCGTTACAGTCTTCGGGTGGGCAACCGGATAGGAGAGCGACTTTGTCGATCAGTTCTTGACGGGTGACGTCTCCCCGGTCGTAGTCCTGCCAATCGTTCAGGAAAAGACGGTTCTCTCTGACAAAATTCACTAGAATAGGATTCCCTTTAAAGGTTTCAATTACTCGTTTGGCATTCCATTCAACAACAACTCCTCCCAGGTCAAAAATAATATTTTTCATATTTTCAGTATTAAGTTGGTTATCTATTTAAAAATCAATAATAATACCCACGGACGGTAATAATGTTCCCGTGTCATTTTTGATGTATCTCATCAGGTAGTGAGCCGGGTGTTCGGGGTCGATTTTGTAACTTCCGTCCGGGTTCTCCTGCGGTACGAGTAGATCGGGGCTTTTCGTCTTGTGGTTATAGATATTCTGTATATCGGCATACAGGATTAATGACCATTTTTTGAAATAAAAACTCCGGTCAACCCGAATGTCCAGCTGGTGGAACGAGGAGGCCCGTTCACTATTGAAACGGGAGTAGTCAAGATAAGGTTGCCGCTTGGCATCCCAGGCTGCTATTAGCGAGCTGGTTTCCACATCATAAGGAGTGAAGGGAGCCCCGTTCGTGACTCGCCATTTCATACCTATGTCCCAGAGGCCTAACTTGCGGGTTGCCGTGAGGGAAAGAATATGGCGGTTGTCCCAACTGCTGGGAATATATTCAGAGATCGGTTGCAGGTTATAATCCATTTTCTTGAACTCGGAATAGTAATACGTGTAAGCGAGCGATGCCACGATCCCGAAAAATTCCTGCGTGCGAACCATCAGTTCTACCCCGTACGCTCGTCCTTCGCCGAGAGATTTCACGGGTTCGTCACCTACCGCTACGTAATCGGTACCTTTGTTGGCAAGCACGATGCTATCCAGCAGGGAAACTGGGTAATGGTCGTACGTTTTGTAGAATCCTTCCAGCGTGATTTTTGTCCGGTTACCGGGGCGATATTCCAAACCGGCCACGTAGTGGTTTGTTCCGATATATTGCAACCCGTTTTGCTTGTTCACCAAGTCTCCTTGTTCGTCGGCATATCCCATTGTGGTGTACGAGGGAAGTTGATAATAGCGTCCGGCATTTGCATTGATAAACCATTCGGGGGAGAGCGAGTAGGAGAGTGACAACCGGGGTGATGCTTGTTTGAAAGGATTGTTCATTCCTGACGTGTAACTATTTCCGTCAACCCGGACTCCTACCGAAACTGCGAGACGTTCTAGAAAGAAATTTTTACTGATTTGCCCGAAGAGAGACCATTTGAAAAAATTAAAATTCTTATCGTAGCGTACATGATTCAACTCTCCGAGGGTATATAATTCTCTTGTTGTCTTGTTTTTGTAAGTAGCGTATTCGATCCCGGCCCCGGCGTTCAACTTGATGTCATGTCGTAACAAATGATTGTGTTCAAATCGGAATTTATTCTCCGTTTCGCCGGAATTATAATCCACCAGTTTCATTTGGCTTTTGTCGTTGTTGGTGTATTTCTCGATCTCGTTTTGCAGGGTGCTGCGACTGAGTACGAAGAGGTGGTTCCAACGATCCCCATAATGTTTGTAGGTAATTCCGATCGTGTAACTCCATTGCACGCTCTCCGGCAAGTAGTTGAGCATATATCTTTGGTCATCATCGGGATCTTTCATCCCTTTATTGAGATTATTAACATCGTACGCCCCGATGCCCAGTATGGTTAATTCGTTTTTTTGATTGAACTTTGTTTCCGTCTTGAACTGGAAATCATTATACACGGGCAGAAAAGGGAGACCGATCATGTCGAACAGGAATTTCAGGTAACTTCTGCGGGCGGACATGATGAATGTGGTTTTAGGTGCCAGAGGCCCGTCCAGCGATAACCCGAAATCTGTTGCCCCTAAAGTCCCCCGCACTTTTATTTTGTCCGGGTTCCCCGCTATTTGTCGGAAGTCGAGCAGGGAACTCATCAGGTTTCCCCGGGAAGCAGGGAATGCTCCCGAGTAGAAATTTACTTCCTTCACGAAATCGATGTTCACGATACTAACCACACCGCCCGATGCCCCTTGTGTGGCGAAGTGGTTCAAGTTGGGCAATTCCACGTCATCCAAGTAAAAGCGATTTTCACTGGGGCCTCCACCTCGAACAATAAAGTCATTTCTGAAAGCGGGAGAGGAAAGGACCCCTGGCATGGATTGTAATACTTTCGATATATCTCGATTCCCGCCCGGGTTTTTCTCTATTTCGGCGATCCCGATGCGTTGTAAAGAAACAGGACTTTCCACCGCTTTGCGGAATGGATTGGCCTTGACCGTTACTTGTTCCAAGTTAACTTGGCTTTCTTCCAGTCCGACGTTTACCGTGCGTTCTGAGGCCGTGTTTACCATGAATTCTTCCGATAATTTTGTCGTGTAGCCGACACTACTTACTTCCAGGCGGTTGAAACCCAAAGGCATGTTCTCTATGCGAAAGTATCCGTTTTCGTCGGCAGCCGTGCCTGTGGTCGTTTTCCAAATCACCACGTTGGCAAAAGGTATTGGTTCATTGTTTTTACTGTCAAAAACCCGTCCCTTCACTACACCTGTTTGTTGTGCGGAAAGGCAAAGAGGAGGAAATAATAACAGGGTAAAAACAAATCGTATAATAGTTTTCATGTTATTTTGTATCTCTTGCAAAAGTAATTAAAAATAGCTGTTTTGTCAACAGGGGATAACCTAAACTAATTCCAGAGTTAATTCGGGGATATCGTTGGGTAATAGTACAGCCACGCCCTTTTACAGCTCTTTCATTACCCTTTCATAGCCCTTTGCTAATAGAGTTACATGAGGATGGCAACGATGTGTGCAGGATTGTATGAGATTATAACCCGAAGAGTTGTTTGGGTGTGCAATTGATTTTCTTGGTGTTATGGAAATAAGAGAATGTTGTTGTAAATATTTTCTACTTTTTCTTGTAAAAAAAATGTCATTTTGTTTGGAGTTTGAGAAAAAAGATCTACTTTTGCATCCGAGTTCACGCCCAGGTGGCGGAATTGGTAGACTCGCTGGACTCAAAATCCAGTGTCCCTTAAAGACGTGCGGGTTCGATTCCCGCCCTGGGTACAAAAAATCGAAAGAAAACCCTCTTGGTCAGATGATTGAGAGGGTTTTTCTTTTGTGGGGTGCGGAGGGGAATCTTTTTGTATTATTTCTGTTTTTGGCAGAACCGCTCCTTGGATCCTGTGTACTTGACTGTTTTGCGTGATAATGGCAAGGTAAGCAACAAGACCGTTTATCTTTGTGTCGGTTTGAAGCGAAATGGCTTGAAGGAAGTACTTGGCATATGGATTGGCAAGTCAGAAAGTTCCTCCTTCTGGATGGGCGTTCTGACAAATCTGAAGGCTCGTGGGGTTCAAGATATACTGGTTATTTGAACGGTTTCACGGATACGATTCGGGCAGTATTTCCCCAATCATCCACGCATTGTCCATCAAATCAGGAATTCTTGTAAATATGTCGTTCACAAGGGCAAGAAAGAGTTTGCGGCTGACATGAAGATATCTATAATGCGCCGAACAAGGAAGTGGCGGCCACCGAACTAGACAACCTGGAAAAGAAATGGGGGAGGAAAATATCCATACGCTATACTCTCGTGGAGGAATAACTGGGATGAACTAACCGTTTTTTTCAATTCCTACTGGAAATTAGAAATTACATGAAATCAAAGCTTTCATTCCCTTCGGATGACGCTGTTAAGAAAACTATATACCTGGCTTTGATGGAGATCGAGAAGAAATGGACGATGCCTATTGCAAACTGGGGATTGATTATGAACCAATTTATACTTATATTTGAAAACAGAATACAGATATAAAGGCAAATATCTGAATCTTGTTTTTCCATTTACACAAAATTATAGACACTGCCCTTTTTTATATTGTAGCGGATTTCGGTACAAACGCTCACACTTTCCATATATACGATTCTGTTATATATAATGGTTTAGCGTGAGGTGATGGTTTATTTGTAATGAGGTGCTTGGTACTTACTTGCGTGGCGAAGAATTAAGGGTATGCGTCGTACATTTGTTGCTGGTAATTTATTTTACCAGCAACAATTATAACTCTAATAAAAACGGATATTACGATCCGTATGGGGCCCAATTGTAATCCATGTCTAAGATTTTCCCGAAGCCATCAAAGACTTTCATTGAATCCATGTCTATCACGCCATCTGTCTCGTTCACGTAATACATATACACTTTTCCCTCCTGAGTCGTCTCGTTCCAGGTTCCGACAATCAGCACTTTACTGTCATAAGGATGATTCGTTAGGTAACCGTGCTCGTTGGGTTTCAGTAATCGCATCGAGGTGATCTTTTCATCGGCCGGAACAGTCAAACACTCTTTTGCAGGCTTGTTATCCATGTTACTCATATACACGGCCTCGCTCGTACAATAATAAAATACGTTTCCGCGAGCACCTACTGCATAATTAATAGCTCTGTCTACACCCGGCCAATCAGCCATGGAATACTGTTGTTTTGCAAAATTATTTTCCTCCGACGTAAAATCTAAAAGACATAGAGAATACTCTCCAGTTGTACGGTTTTTCATCACGGCATACTCGTATCCGTTAAACCCTGTTTCCAAGAAACACATGTCTGCATTCATATTATTTACATCGAAAACACCGGTTGAATTTGAAGGAAATGTGTTGACTTGCATTACTTGTGAATTAACTTGCAGGAAACGAGCTTGCAGTTCATCATAAATCACGGAAACAAAACTCCACCGCATCTTTCTGGCCACGAATGGAGCGGCATGATATGTCAATCCATTTTGGCAAACTGGTTCAACAAATGTCGAACCCCACCATGGGTTTATGTAAAAGTGACCATTGGAAATCAACACTTCAGCTCCTCGCCCTTGACTGTTCCAATAATAGATAAAACCATATCCAGCTGGTTGCAAATTATCGCCCCCTTCAAGGAATAAACTGGATAGATCAGCCGCAGTCTGCATCGTACCGCCGGACAAACGAATTCCGCCATTTTCTGTAAAAAGATACACCCAATGCTTAAGGGGAAACCAGAAACTACCTAATTTTACAATTTTTCCAGGAAAAGGTTCTCCGTGTGTCATTTCATAAACATTGCGATGTCGAACATCTTTATCAAGGATACGATTCACAAAAAAGCGATCTGTTATCAAATCAAAATCAGTTTTTCCATCTTTTTCATGTAACACCATCCATCCCTCTGTAATAATGCCCGACACGGTCAAACTCATATCATACGACTCTTGCAACCCGGTACTGCGTTCTGTCACGGTTAAATTTATATTAACGTGAGTTCGAAATAACTTAAAACAACACAAGTTGCCTGTCCTTGACAAAATTGACATCAATGGCAGGCTTCTTTTCAAAAAAACAATAGGCAGCAATGGCCGATAGGGCATTTGCAATAAAGTTATT
>DYVS01000135.1:0-3218 GCA_020743075.1 Butyricimonas virosa
AAACACGAACAGGGCTACCAACACCATGTAAATCATCGTCGTGATCGCCCGTCGTCCCTTGAACACGTAGTCACTCACGATACCGCAGATAATCGTACCGGGAATGGCCGCAATCTCGTAAGCCGAATAAATCCAACCTACCGCTCCGCTATCGTACCCTTTCACGTCTTTCAAGTAAGTCGGCGCCCAGTCAAGCACCCCGTATCTCACCAGATAGATAAAAGCATTAGCGATAGCGATATACCATAATATTTTGTTATTCAAAACATATTTAAAGAAAATCTCTTTTGCCGTCAACTCTTCCTCCGACTTCGCACTGTAATTCTTCGGGTAATCATTACGATATTCCTCGATCGGCGGCAAACCACACGATTGCGGCGTGTCCCGGATCAAAATAAACGCAATCACGGCAACCACCAAGGCCACAACAGCCGGAAAAATAAACGTGGCAGATTGCCAGGAACCGAACCACACCAATCCCACGGAAAACATGATCCCGACCAAACTACCTCCCACATTATGAGCCACGTTCCAAATCGACATTTTAGTTCCCCGCTCCTTCAAGGAAAACCAGTGCGTCATCACCCGCCCACTAGGCGGCCACCCCATCCCCTGGAACCACCCAATTAAAAACTGGGTAACAAACATGACCACGATCGAAGAAACACCCGCACTTGTTCCCAGAAACAACGTCACGAGTGCCGATAACACCAGTCCCAACGGCAAAAACTTACGGGCACTACTCCGGTCGGAAACCCCTCCCATCAAAAATTTTGATATCCCGTAAGCGATAGCATTAGCCGAAAGAGCCACTCCTAAATCTCCCTTGTCAAATCCCAACTCCTGCAAATAAGGCATTGCCAGAGTAAAATTCTTACGTACTAAATAATACCCCGCATACCCTATAAATATACCTAAAAAGACCTGTAAACGTAACTTCTTGTACGTGGGGTCTATTTTTTCTTTAGGCAACAAGGGTTTGTGAGGCTCAGGCTTCAGAAAACTCCACATGATATTAATTTTTAATAAATATTATATTGATTCCAATCTGATTATCGTAAACGTTTCCATTATTACTCGCAGCTCTTTCCGGATGAAATACACCGGACCAAGATCAAAACATGATCTTAGCCGCGATGTAATTTTCTGCCAGTTCAGTGAACTCCTTCACTTCTTCATCAATCCATGCCTGATCCTTCCCAAGTTCTTTCGCCATCACTTCTGCCACCAGCGGGGCTGCCTTAATCGCCTCTCTCGCATCAACAAACAACAATCGAACCCTCCGTGCAAGAACATCCTCTACCTCTCTGGCCATCTCCTCCCGAACTGCCCAAACAACTTCGGCAACGGTATAATCATATTTATCTGACAGCTTCTTTCCGTATTCCGGATTTTCAGCGATCAACTTCATAATCGCCTCCTGATCACTACCATAAACGTACATATGATCTTTCAGGTTCGGGTTCTTCCGGTACCCGTGTATATGGAATTTTTTCGTCACGCAGGGTCTGGCATCCACCAGTTTCATGGCAATCGCCTTATCCACCGTATCTTCGGCCATCAAACGGTAAGAAGTCCATTTACCTCCCGTGATCGTGATCAAATTATTATCGGAAACTATAATCTTGTGTCCGCGAGAAAGTTCTTTCGTACTCTTTCCCTCGTGTTTCGGAGCTGCCAACGGCCGTTGCCCCGCAAACACGGATTCAATATCAGCATACGTCGGAGCCGGATCCATGTATAAAGAAGCCGTTTTCAGAATAAAATCAATTTCTTCCTTCAACGGTTTCGGCTCTATTTCCGGAACCGGACGCATAATATCCGTTGTTCCCACAACAACCTTATTGTGCCAAGGTACGGCAAACAACACCCGTCCATCACTCGTCTTCGGAACCATGATCGCATAATCGCTCTGCAAAAACTTCATATCTAACACCAGATGTACTCCTTGGCTCGGTGTCACCATCTTACTATGTCCAGGGGAATCCATCGCCATCAGATCATCTACGAGAATTCCACAGGCATTGACCACACTCTTCGCCTTCAACTGCATTTCTTTTCCGGACTCCATATCCACGAACTTCACCCCGGAAACCTTCCCGTTCTGGTCATGCACAATCCCGGAAACCTTCGCTTTGTTAAGTATCACGCCCCCATTATCCGCACAGGTCTGAGCTAAATTAATTGCCATCCGCGAATCATCAAACTGCCCGTCATGATAAACAATACCGCCCTTCAATCCTTTTTTCACCGATGTCGGTAAATACTCCATCACCTTCTTGGGGGAAATAAAACGACTTCGCCCGTACCCGAAACCAAAAGACAACAGGTCATAAAGCGTAAGCCCGCAGAAATACAGGAAATTATCCCAGTACGTATAATTCGATATAACAAAAGCTTGATCCTTCACGAGATGTGGGGCATTCGCCTTCATTCGCCCTCTCTCCCTTAACGCTTCTAATACTAAAGCGACATCTCCTTTTTGAAGATAACGTACACCACCATGCACCAATTTAGTACTCCGACTTGAAGTACTTTTTGCAAAATCTGCCATTTCTAAAAGGACAACGCTATATCCTCTTGTTGCAGCATCAACCGCCACACCTAACCCCGTAGCTCCCCCTCCAACCACAACCATATCCCATACTTTCTCAGATTCCTGAAGTTTATTCAACATATCTTTTCGATTCATAACACAATTATTTATGTATTCAACAATCAATAAAATCCCAATAATATTCCATAAGCATAGTATATACTTATGAATTGAAACTTCATTTTCTTAAATTCCATTCTTTGTTATTGGAGTTCATGGCTAATTTCTCATTACAAGTCCTGCCATTTCTTTCTTTGGTATTGATTCTTAATTTACGGAAGCACAGGATAAAAGTTTCTATTTTTTAAGGAATATATTTCTCCAGTTTAAAATTAATTACAACACTTAATAAGTATTATTCAACAAAACAGATGTATATTTGTATTGATGGAAATATGATTATCGAAACAAAATGAAAACATTATCTTTAAGTGAAAGACACAGCTACATATTAGAAACATTACGCCAACAAGGTTCCGTTTCAGTTGTTGATCTCGCCAACCAATTAAAAGTATCTTCTGTAACGATTCGCAAGGATCTTACCTTACTTGAGGAAAAAGAAATGCTCTATCGCACACACGGTAGTGCAATTTTAATCAACCCTTATATCAATGACCGCCAT
>DYVS01000136.1:0-12473 GCA_020743075.1 Butyricimonas virosa
AATATAAAAGATGGTGATTTCGATCAAAAATCTACCTCTGAAGAATCATCAAGCCCCTCTCTAACGAACGATCTTGGGGCACAAGCCCCCATCGAGGACATGCTATTTAATATACTGAATGACACGGCATCCCCCGAGGAACTTTCGACATTTAAAGAATGGATCAAGGATGATTCACACGAGAAATATTTCAAACAGTTCAAACAGCTTTGGAATGCAGCCACTCACGCTTCTATTTCCGCACAGGAAAAAGCAAAGGCATTCCGGCAATATCAAAAGTACATTCTATCGACACCACACGGAAAACGCCACAACCGTCTTCGCCAAATCTCCAAATACGCAGCAATCATTATTTTTTCTCTATCTATCGGGTATTACCTTGCTCCTCAGCAGACATCACCCGTACAGCCATTACTACCCGCACAAATACAACATACGCAATCTCCCACTCTCGTACGTGCGGATGGTTCGATCATCAATTTGATCACCACGGACACGACCCTTCAAGAAAAAGACGGGACACAGTTACACCGATCCGGAGATCGCCAGATAAGATACCAGAAAAATAACAGCATCGCCACTCAAGAAATTTACAACACGTTAAATATTCCTCGCGGAGAGCGATTCAATATCACGTTGGCGGACGGCACCAAAGTATGGTTAAACTCCGAAAGTTCTTTGGTCTTCCCCGTGAATTTCGTGGGCAAAGAGCGAGTTGTGCAACTCTCGGGACAAGCCTATTTCGAGGTGCAGAAGGACTCGCTTCATCCATTTGTTGTCAAGAGTCGGAACTTGGAGACACGAGTTCTCGGAACTTCCTTCGATATATGCTCTTACCCGGATATGGCAGAAACCAGCATCATCCTAGTCGAAGGGTGCATCCAAGCAACCGCTTATCATAGAAAAGCCATTCTCCACGCGGACCAGCAACTCACGCTAGATACCACACGGCAAAAAATGTCGATCACGGACATTGATGCCAAGTTAATGACACAATGGAAAGACGGCATTCTCCGCCTGGACAACCAAAATTTTGACGAAATGCTGGACAAACTGTCTCGGTGGTACGGTATCACATTTGTCAACAATGCCTCGATCGCTTCCTCCGATCGCTTCAATGGTAAATTCCATCGGGAAGATATTCAAGAAGCCATGCACATCATTTCATTAAGCGCCAACGTCACTTATACCATACAACAAGATACAATCTTTATTCATCCGAAATAAAATCCACAAATACAAACTAACAAAATGACAAGCCTATGAAAAAAAATCAAACACAAGGACATCGTTCCTCAAGGATTTTCAGGATATTCTTTATTTCCTGGATGACATGTATGCTCTACATTATCCCCTACCCGTCCGTGGGACAAAACAAAGGCATCACGTTGAACATGAAAAATGCCGAGGCTACACTCATATTCCTTAAAATAGAGCAACAAAGTTCCTACAAGTTTTTCTACAAAACAGAGCAAATCAAACAGTTGAAGAACATCTCCATACAAGTCAGAAACGCTCCGATCAAAAACGTTTTGGACGAAATCTTCAACGGAACAAATTTCACGTATGAGATCACCGGAGAACAAATCGTTGTATTAGAAAAGAAGAAAGAAAAGAAAGAATTGATCACTGTCACTGGAAACGTGAAAGATCCGCAAGGAGAAACAATCGTTGGCGTTGCTATCGTAATCAAAGGTACAACATCCGGTGTCGTGACTGACATCAACGGGAACTTCTCCATCAAAGCAACCCCGGACAACATTTTACAATTCCGATTCTTAGGAATGAAAGATAAAGATTTACCGATACCCGCAAATCATCGGCTCAATGTTATCATGGAAGATGACTCCCGGGTCATTGAAGAAGTTGTCGTGACAGGGTACGGGGATTTCAAAAAATCATCCTACACGGGTTCGGCTTCCGTGATAAACATGGACAAAATGAAAAGTCTTCCGGTAGTGTCCGTCACCCAAATGCTGGAAGCCAATCTTCCGGGAGTATCTCTTCATTCAAACTCCGGACAACCCGGAGCAAACGTGAGCATGAGAATCCGGGGTATCGGCTCATTCAACGCATCCAACGAACCTTTGTACGTACTGGATGGAGTTCCAATCACCTCCGGAAACATGAGTAGTAATGACATGAACACCGGGGGACTCGGTTTTATTTCCACGCTAAACCCGGCTGATATCGAAAACATCACGGTGCTAAAAGACGCCGCTTCCGCTTCGCTTTACGGGGCCAGGGGAGCCAACGGGGTCGTTTTAATTACCACGAGAAAAGGATCGCAAGGAAAAACGACATACAGTTTGAAAGCCAGCTATGGAATTTCCGATCTCGCTTACACTTTCCGGGAAATCATGGGAGGTGACGAACGACGGGAATTAATCCGGGAAGGTTATCTCAATGCCAAGTTGGATGAAGGAGCCACACCAGAAGCCGCGGCAGAATACGCAGATCAACAGGCTGACATCTATGCATCCAAACCGGCAAACGGCTATTCCGATTGGTTTGGCGAGCTGTTCCGCAAAGGCCATCAACAAAACTATGACTTCTCCGCAATGGGCGGCAACCCGAATACCCAATTCGCCGGAAGTATCAGTTACACCAAACAAGAAGGCGTATCCATTAATTCCGGCTTCGAACGTTTGGGAGGACATTTCAACTTCTCCAACACGTACAAACGTTTCAGTTTGGCCATGAACGCCTTGCTATCCGTAACCAAATCCAAGGCTACCCCCGAAGGACAATGGTATTCCAGTGCCATGTACACTTCCAAATACAGCTTGACTCCCTCTATCCCGATTTATAACGAGGACGGGACGTACAACACGAACATTCCGCTAAATGGTAATCTAAATCCTCTTTACGAAAACACGATCAACGATTACTACACGCAGGTTGCCCGCACATTCGCATCCCTAGAAGCCGGATACACGATTATCAAGGGACTCAAACTATCCACCTCATTCAACGTGGATTATTCTTACACGAAAGATTTCCGTTACTTCTCCCCGCTCAGTTCCGACGGTCTCGCCATGAACGGACAAGGAGACATGTGGATGGTTGAAAATATCCGGTACAACTCGAATACTCGGTTAAACTACACCAACTCGTTCAATTTACACAGCATCGACGCAACGCTCGCTTACGAGGTTCAACACTGGGATCACGATGACCTTTTCGGTGAGGCGAAAAATTACGCAAACACGAAAAACAATACCCTCTCAAACGCTTCCACCCCGGTTTCCGTGGGTCAAACCAAAAAAGGGGACGCCATGTTATCCTACGTTGCAAGCATAAACTATGACTATAATCAAAAATATTATTTGAGTTTCAGCTTCCGTCGGGATGGTTCCTCACGTTTACAAGAAGACAATCGCTGGGACAATTTCTGGGCCGTTTCCAGTTCTTGGCGTATCTCGCAAGAAAATTTCATGACGAACTTCTCTTCATGGTTAACAGATGCCAAGATCAGATTATCTTATGGTGTTAACGGAAATATTCCCGTTTCCCTATACGGATTCTACGGTTCTTACTCCACAAGCTGGTCATACAACGAGCAACCGGCCATGGTGGAATCTGTCATCGCGAACAACAACTTAAGTTGGGAGAAAAACTATTCATTGAATTTCGGTATCGATTTAAGCTTACTGGATCGAATCAATATTTCATTCGACTACTATAAAAGAAAGACAAAAGACCTGTTATTGGATCGGCAAGTAAATACGATCACGGGCTTTAGCACGATCCTAGATAATGTCGGGGAAATGGAAAACAAAGGTTTTGAACTGGATATAAAATCCGTCAATATCCAAAAAGCAAACTTTTCGTGGACCTCGGCCTTGAACATGGCATCCAATAAAAATAAAATCATCAAACTGGCAGACTTATCCGAATTTTACGCCGCAAGCTATTACATCCGCAAAGAAGGCTATTCCTTCGGAACGATCTGCTTGAGAGAATACGCAGGTGTCGATCCGGACAACGGAAAACCGATGTATTATTCAAATAAAGAAGGTGACGACGGCAAACGTTCACGAGAAAAAGTGTATGACCCGAACGAAGCAGTCTCCATCCCCTTGGCGGACATCTACCCGAAGCTGACAGGAGGTTTCACAAACACATTCCGGTATTATTTCGTGGACCTGTCTTTCAACTTCTCATTCTCGTTAGGAGGACACTCATACGATGCGGCCATGTGGGCATTACAAGACGACGGGCACGCGGCCAACACAAACAAAAGTGTTGAATTACGGAGACGCTGGCAAAAACCGGGAGATAAAACAGACATTCCCCGCTACGTGGCCGGTCAAGATTATGGCGGCTGGTGGCATTCATCCAGAGGAATACACAGCACGGATCACCTAAGATTGAAAAATTTCACCTTGGGAATTTCCGCACCCAAACATTGGACGAATGTTCTCGGTCTTTCAACAGCACGCATTTATTTCTCCGGAACAAACTTGCTGACATGGGCTTCTTATGACCAATACGATCCTGAATTAACCGGAACCGTAGAATTTAATGTTCCTCCATTGAAGACGTATGCTTTCGGTATCGAAATCGGATTATAATACCAAACTTTAAACGTGAAAATTATGAAAAGATTATTCATTATATTTTGGATCACTCTCCTCTTTATATCCTGCGGGGATGATTTTTTAACGAAGTATCCAGCCGATGCCGTTGTTACTGAAAATGCCATCACGACACTTGCAGAGACTCAAACTGCGGTTAACGGACTCTACGCTCTTATGGCCTCTCAATACTATTATGCCGCCTCTCTCTATTTTTACGGGGATGTAAAAGGTGATGATATGCAAAGCCTGTATATTTCAGGAAGAACTCCTTACACCATGTATACTTTCGATCATTCAGCCCAATCGACGGGAAACGGAGGCCTCTGGGGGCGCCCGTGGTACACGATCCGTAACGCCAGCAATATTATTCAGGCTATCGATGATAACAAAATAACCGATGCACAAAGCGATCCGGATCAATTAAACGATTACAAGGGACAAGCCCTGGCAATCCGCGCTCTAGCCCATTTCGACCTGTTGCGCACACACGGTTACCCGTACGCAAAGGATCAAGGAGCCTCCTGGGGAGTTCCAATCTTGGATCACGCCATTTCCTTGACGGAGCAACCTATCCGCAATACAGTCGCCGAATGTTATGATTTCATCATCAAACAATTAAAACAAGCCATTCCCTTGCTTTCTTCCGAAAAAAACAATAGCCAGATCAATGCCTATGCGGCACGAGCTCTGTTGGCCCGGGTATATCTATATTGCGAGAAAAACAAAGAAGCTTTCGAAACAGCACGGGACTTGATCACGGAACTAGAAAATAATCGGCAATATTATTTGGCCACCCGGAATGACTATATCGCTCAATTCTCATTAAACAACAAGTTCGGTAGTGAATCCCTATTTGAAATCGCTTTTTCCGCCTCGGATAATCCAGGCCGCGATGGCCTCGCATACAGCATGCACTGGTGGGGATACGCAGATATTGTTGCAACGAAAGCCTTCGTGGATCTCATGGCCGAAGATCCGGATGACATTCGCTGCCAATTACTCGATCAAGTGTATAACGGACAAATCATAGAACAAAATATTCGTTATTGGTTAATGAAATATCCAGGAACTTCTTATAATATTCCTTCTGTTGAAAATAATTACATGGTACTCCGACTCTCCGAAGTATATTTGATCGCGGCAGAAGCAGGTTTGAAAGCAGGAGGTGAATACAGGAATCCGGCATTAAGTTATTTAAACGACATTGTTTCACGTGCCAATCCGAACAAAACTGTCAGTGATGCAGCATTCACGCTGGAGAGAGTATTGAAAGAACGCAGAAAAGAATTGGTCGGAGAAGGACATCGTTATTTCGACGCCCTACGGAACAATCAGACAATCATCCGCAAAGGCGGTTGGCACCTGGACGGGATCCCGGAAGAAATCAACTGGGATTACACGAAGTGTATATTACCCATTCCCAAAGACCAATTCCAAATGAATCCGGATATGCAACAGAATCCAGGATATTCTAGAGAATAAATCAGTTACAAATTCCCGGGAAGTACAAAATCACTTTCCGGGAATTCTTAAGACATCCGTAACGATATGATTTAACAAGTCATCCCATGAAAAAGAATACTCTATATTTCCTGTTCTTCATCGCGGCAGTATTTCTCTTTTCTGCCTGCCAAGATAACGATGATAACGGGGCGCAAGATTTATCCGGAACCGATATCATCACATTCTCCGTCAACGGTTATCCGGAAGAAGGAGTTATCGATCCCGATAACAAAACAGTCTATTTGCAGGTCCCGCCTTCAATCAAGAGCGGTACCAATCTCTGCCCCCAATTTACCCTTTCCGAAGGAGCTACAGCCACGGTTAACAATCAAGAACAAATCAGCGGAAGCAGTAAACTGGATTTCAAATCTACCGTTACATACACCATAACAGCCGGCAATAAAATCAATCAATCCCAATGGAAGGTGACGGTTACCAACAACAACTATTCAATCCCCTGGGGGCTTGGTTATTTTATAGCGGAGGAGCATTCCAATAACGGTAATTCCACGAACGGCTTTTACCTCCAGCAACACGACACGGGGCCATATTCCAACGACAACTGTGGGCCGACATGCGCAGTGATGGCCGCCTTATGGGCCAATACTTCTTTCTCCTACTCGGTTGAAGACGCAAGAAACGAAATTCAGAAAAGCACCATTGACGGTTCCATCCCCTGGTATCCTCAAGACGTGCAAGCTTATTTGAACAATCATGGCATCGCGACATCCATGATGACACTGGAAACAATATAAGATAAATTCGTCACACAAATCACGAACGAATTAAAGAAGGGGCATATTATCATTATTTGCCTCGATATGCAATACGTGACATTCGACAAGAATGGAAGTTCAGAATACCATATCCATAAATTCTATAACGGAACCATCGGACACTTTCTTGTCATTAAAGGTTACAAAATCGTAGACGGCACAGTATGGATGGAAGTCAACGACCCTTGGGGAATGAACCTGAAATATGCGGACGGTTCCTACAAAGGCAATAACCGATACTACCGGGGTGGAGAGCTATCCATCGCCACGTCTAAACACAACACAAATGCAATTATTATATTTTCAGAATAAAACACTCCCGATATGATAAAACCACTATTCCTTTCGCTGATAGCCCTACTATTTTACATCCTCCCCACTTTCGGAACACCACAACGTCCTCTATGGGTACGCTATCCGGCGATCTCTCCTAACGGTCAGACCATCGCGTTCTCGTACAAAGGCGACATTTACACGGTCGACATTTCTGGCGGTCAAGCCAAACAATTAACCACTCACCCCGGATACGACTCGCATCCGATCTGGTCCCCGGACAATAAACAGATCGCTTTTCAATCCGACCGGGAAGGAAGTCGAGACATTTATATCATGCCCGCACTCGGGGGTAGCCCCTCCCGGCTTACATTCCAATCCGGATCGGAAATTCCCTGTTGCTTCAGCCCAGACGGGAAATCAGTCTATTTTACGGCCTCTAATGGTTTTGACAAAGAATACGGACAATTTCCGTTCCCGGATATGCAGCAACTATACCGTGTCCCGTCAAAAGGTGGCCGGATTGAACGTATTATCTCTCTTCCCGTGAACAACGTTTCGGTCGACCCAACCGACAACCTGTTTCTCTATCATGATTATAAAGGTTACGAAGATGCATGGAGAAAACATCACACCTCATCTATAGCCAGAGACATCTGGATCTACAATAAGAAAGAACAAAAGACACGCAAGCTATCTTCCTTCAAAGGAGAAAACAGGGAACCCGTATTCTCTCCTAACGAACAAGATGTTTATTATCTTTCTGAACAATCCGGTGACTTCAACATTTGGAAAATATCTTTACAACATCCGGACACAACCATCCAGATCACCTTTCACTCGAAGAATCCCGTCCGATCGCTCTCTTGCGCTGCAGACGGAACTCTCTGCTACTCTTTTGATGGAGAAATATACACCATTCGGGAAGGGGAAAAAACACGTAAAATAAATATCTCCATCATGACGGATCAAGTAGAATCACGGGAGATATTAAAAAATTTCACTACAGGAGCACAAGAAATTGTAGTTTCTCCCAAAGGGAAAGAAATTGCATTCATACAACGCGGAGACCTGTTTGTCACCTCTGTTGATTACTCAACTACCCGTTGTATAACAAACACTCCATCCCAAGAGAGGCAGATCGATTTCAGCCCGGACGGACGCTCCATCGTCTATGCAGCCGAAAGAAATGGCATCTGGAATATTTTCTGTTCCACGCTAACCCAACCCAAGGACAAGGAGTTCACGTACGCTACCGCCTGGGAAGAGAAGCAACTCACTCATTCCAAAGAAGCCCCCTGTTTCCAACCCCAATATTCCCCGGATGGGAAATACATCGCTTATATCGAGGACCGTACCACACTGAAAGTACTGAATTTACAGACAAATAAATCCATTACCGTACTCGACGGGAAGTATAACTATTCTTACGTTGACGGAGATCAATATTATTGCTGGTCTCCCGATAGCAAACACATTCTTGCTAGTTTTTTTGAAAACGGGGGATGGAATAATTCTGACTTGACCCTGCTTTCTATTACTGAAAACCAACCACCAATTAACCTGACCCGGAGCGCATATAACGACAATACTCCCAAATGGGTGATGAAAGGAAACGCAATCATCTATCGTTCGGATTATAACGGGTACCGAAATCACGGAAGTTGGGGAACAAATAGTGATCTTTACATCCTATTCCTAAACTCCACGGAATGGAATAACTGGAAGAAAACGAAAGAAGAACGGGAATTTTACGGACAAGATACCCTAAAAGATAAAAACGCACCCTTCGAGCTGGATCATCTATCCGACCGCATTCTCCGCCTCACGCGGAGTGCCTCGTCTGTAGGGGATTTCTACCTTACTCCTGATGGTAAAAAACTGTACTACTCGGCCCGGTCGGAAGAAGGATATGACCTTTGGGTCCAGGACCTACAAGAACAAAGCACCCGCCTCTGCCTCAAAAACGGAGGAGGGCAACTTATTCCTCACGAGGCAGATCATAAACTATTCATCCTGTCACGGGGGCGCATCCAAGTATTGGATCTCAATTCCGGGCAAAACAGACCCGTTACTTACAATGCAGACTTCAACTGGCGTCCCGAAGAAGAACGGCAATACATATTCGAACACATTTGGAAACAAATGGCAGACAAACTCTACGACCCGAATATGAACAACACGGATTGGCAATATTATCATGACACCTACCAACGTTTCTTACCTCATATCAATAATAATTACGATTTTAGCGAAATGTTGAGTGAAATGCTGGGAGAACTGAATGTGTCACATACCGGAACCCGCTATACCCGGCAGGAAAACAACATCACAGGAAAACTGGGTGCTTTCTTTGACGACAATTTTCAGGAAGATGGCGTGAAGATAACCGAAATATTACACCAAGGGCCTTTGGACCTCCCGCAAAAAGAGATAAAACCGGGGGTCATCATCCGAAAGATAAACAATGAACCCATACGAAAAGAGCAGGACTGGCAACACTTGTTAAACCGAACTGTCGGGAAACGTACCCTACTAACTCTTTACGATCCTTCCACCCGCAATGAATGGAACGTGTTTGTCAAACCAATCGCCTCCGACCATGCATTACTTTACAACCGTTGGATAGCACAACGTCGTTCCATTGTCGACAGTCTCTCGAACGGACGCATCGGCTACGTGCATGTCGAAGCCATGAACACCCCCAGTTTCCGCAGAGTCTTTTCCGAAGCGCTCGGAATGAACCGAAATAAAGAAGCAATCATTGTAGACACCCGTTTTAACACGGGCGGCTGGCTACACGAAGACCTGCTCACGCTATTCAGTGGAAAAAAATACATGGACATCTCTCCCCGCGGACAACACGTCTGTATAGAGCCATACAACAAATGGAGTAAACCTTCTATTTTATTAGTCAACGAAGGGAATTATAGCGATGGACACGGATTTCCATACGGGTACAGAACTCTAGGTCTGGGAAAAATCATCGGAATGCCAATCCCCGGCACGATGACACTCGTGTGGTGGGAAACACAACAAGACCCAACACTGGTATTCGGTATTCCACAAATGGGTATTAAAGCAAATAACGGTCAATACCTCGAACATCAACAACTGGAACCGGACATTCGTGTTGAAAATGACCCGAACAAACTCCTACAAGGAATAGACCAACAATTAGAACAAGCCGTCCAAGAGCTATTAAAAGAGATCAATCGTAAATAGGGTATTTGAGAAATACCAAAAGGAGCTACTGGGGAGAATATTGATACAGTTCAAAAAGAGAACTATGAGAATAAAACAAGATATGAACCTAGTCAATATTCTCTCCCGGTATAACCGAAAATTTATACTTCTATATACCTGCTCACCCCAATCTCATTCATAAAACTCCGGTCATGCGAGACAGCAATCACTGTCCCCCGGTAATCCCTAATGGTTGAAGTTATAATTTCGATATTCAAGATATCCAAATTATTCGTGGGTTCATCCAGTACAAACACGTCAGGCGTGTTATTACTGATCATCAAACAACAGAACACAAGGCGCATCCGCTCTCCACCACTCAATTTGGAACAAGGCTTATCCCAAACCTTCCGGGAAAACAAGAAACGATTCAATCGCATTTTCAATTCATGTTCCGGAAGATTCTGCTCGTTAAAGCGTTCCGCCTGTTCATAAACCGTCAGATCGCCGTGCAACAAAGAACATTCCTGATCCACATACACGTACTTAAAATCCACCCGGGTCAACACGCCTTCCGTCGGCTCTAATTGCCCGAGTAGTAATTTTAAAAGCGTCGTCTTTCCCGAACCGTTTTTTCCATTTAGGCCAACACGGTCTCCGCTCTTGAGTTCGAAACAAAGCGCATGTTCCCACAATAATTTTGTACCATAGCTGAAATTAACATCGCAAGCCTTGAGTAAGGTTTTCCCCTCGTGCAATCGTGACGGGTTGAAATCTACTTTCATTTGCCCCACTCCCGGTAAGGCTGCTCGGCTTTCCGCAAGCATCGCAGAGATCGTTTCCACTTTCCCCTCATGTACATTCCTCAAATGGGAAGTACTCTTTTCTGCCTTATTCCTCAGCGTGTTCATCATAATCCGGGGTGCCCTTTTCTTTAAGCTCTGCTTTTCACCTCGCACTTCCCGTTTCTGCTGGCGCTCTGCCGCTTCCTTGGCAATTTTTTTAGCCAAACGTAATTCTTTCTGTTTCTCCTCGACCTGCTCGCATAGTGCATTCAAATGTATCTCTTTTTGCTCTTTATAAAAGTCATAATTCCCACCATAAAGTATCACCTCTTCACTCCCCAGCTCGAGCATCGTCGACAGCAAGTTCAACAATACCCGGTCATGACTCACCACGAGTACGGTTGCACTTCCCCGACAAATCAAATCATACAATTTCTCTCGACTCCCCCTATCCAAATGATTCGTTGGTTCGTCCAACAAAATTACCCCCGGTGAATGTACTTGAATCCCTGCCAGAAAAACCTTCGTTTTCTCTCCCCCACTCAACGAAGACATCTTTTGATCAAGTTTCACGTTCAGTAATCCCCAATATTCCAACGCCGAACGACTCCGCTCCTCTACATCCCAGCCATCTCCTAGAATCGTGAAAGACTCTACATCAACAGTCCCGCCAAGTATCTCATACAATGCTTCTAGTTTCCGATCCACCTGCAATGCCTCAGCCACGGTCCACGAATCGAATTGCCCCATATGCTGCGGGATATAATAAGGCTTTTCTGAGACAATGATCTCTCCCGATACGGGCTGCAAATCACCCGCAATCATCCGCAACAGCGTTGATTTCCCCGAACCATTATTCCCGATCAACGCAATCTTACTCCCGTCCGGAACCCGAAAGCTGATATTCTGAAACAAAAGTTCCTTATCTGTATGGCTATACATAACCTGTTTCACTATAATCTCACTCATAAAACTTCAAATAAAAAAATGAATACCGGATTGACTTATTTCGGGCGGAAACACGTACACGAATCTCCTACAAGTTCTTTTAAAAACTTGTTTTCACGTAACCTGTTCGGAATAACAAATGAATACTTTGGATGGTACACATGATTCCTAAATTAAAAGTCGGCACACTACAACTTCAAGACAATTGTATGCTGCACATAAAACAATTAATAAAACCCGATGCTCCTATCACGTAGACCTTGGAGACTTTACCGGTTTTACAACCGACTTGTTTATTTAGACATCTTCATTCGTGTAAGTATTAAATTTATAGGGACAAAGATAGGTATTTTATTCAAATAAAAAAAACAGTCACTCTCGTGGCTGTCTATCTGTCGGGGTGACAGGATTCGAACCTG
>DYVS01000137.1:0-5904 GCA_020743075.1 Butyricimonas virosa
GAAAGAATTTAAGCCCCTCCTCTGCCGAGTGACCGGATGCAAATATAAGCCCGGCTATCGCTCCTGCGCTGGTCCCCGAAATGATGTCCGGTTTAATTCCCAGCTCCTGCATTGCCTTGTAGACGCCTAGATGGGCGAATCCTCTGGCTCCCCCTCCACTTAATGCCAAACCTAGCTTGTATGGCCGTTTCTGTTGATTATTTTCCATGTGGTTAGTGTGTGTAATAGACTAAAAAAGGGGCTTATGCCCCTTTTTTTATTTTACTGTAGCCATATGAGCGATTAACTCGAGAACTTTGTTGGAGTATCCCCACTCGTTGTCATACCAAGAAACGAGTTTCACGAAGTTAGAGTTTAATGCGATACCAGCTTTAGCATCGAAGATAGAAGTGCGAGCGTCACCCAAGAAGTCAGAAGAAACAACTTCTTCTTCCGTATAGCCAAGAATGCCTTTCAATTCATTCTCAGAAGCCTCTTTCATGGCGGCTTTAATCTCTTCGTAAGTTGCAGCTTTTTCCAGACGACAAGTCAGGTCAACAACAGATACGTCCAATGTCGGAACACGGAATGACATACCGGTTAATTTACCGTTCAGTTCCGGAATTACTTTACCTACAGCTTTAGCAGCTCCGGTAGATGACGGGATTATGTTACCAGCAGCGGCACGTCCACCTCTCCAGTCTTTCATAGAAGGACCGTCAACTGTTTTTTGGGTTGCGGTGGTAGCGTGTACGGTGGTCATCAAACCTTCAACAATACCGAATTTATCATGCATTACTTTAGCCAGCGGGGCCAAGCAGTTTGTGGTGCATGATGCGTTAGATACAATAGTTTGTCCGGCGTAGGTTTTGTGGTTTACACCCATCACGAACATCGGGGTATCATCTTTTGACGGGGCGGACATCACGACTCTTTTTGCCCCGGCTTTCAAGTGAGCTTCTGCTTTTTCTTTGGTTAAGAAAAGTCCGGTTGACTCAACTACATATTCTGCACCTACTTCGTTCCATTTCAGGTCTTCCGGGTTTCTCTCTGCTGTAACACGGATAGCGTGTCCGTTTACAACGAGTTTTCCATCTTTAGCCTCAACGGTTCCGTTGAAACGACCGTGCATGGTGTCATATTTCAACATGTAAACCATGTAGTCGACATCGATGAGGTCATTTATTCCAACGATTTCAATATCGTCTCTTGTCATTGCTGCTCTAAAAACCAAACGGCCGATACGTCCGAATCCGTTGATACCAACTTTAATCTTTGACATTTGTTTTTTTATTATTTGGTTAATAATGATGTTAACTCTCTCGTTTAATGTCGTAAACTCACACAAAAGTATGGATAAAAAAATGAAAAACAAAGAACTTTTAGATTAGTTATACGCGAACGTTTTTTTTCTTAAAAAAGTTTGCGCAAACGTTTTAAATATTTATCTTTGCCCAGCAATTGAAGGAAATGTTTTTTGCTTTTATAAGTGTAGTAAATTTATTGTTAGTGTGTTAAAAGAGGCCGACGGGCCTCTTTTTCTATTTAGAGCATTGATCATTTAATGAGTATTAAATTCCTTTTATTTGTTTGATGATTAAAACTCTTTTGGTAGCAGGAGATACCTTGTAGCGATCGTCTATGCGATGGCCGACCACCCAAATGATGTCCTTGCCAGATTGTAGGAGAAGGCAGTCTTTTTTCTGCTTGGCGCTGAATTTCAAGTCTGTGAAAAAGTCGCTCAATTTCTTTTTACTACGTTTCATACCGAGAGGGCAGAACCAGTCACCCATGGACCAGTGGCGTAACACGAGGGGATAAGTGATTTTGTCGAGATCAAAACACCCTGTGTCAAGATCACGGGGAACGATAAAAGAGTCATCAATGTCCTGTTCTTCGAGCCGGAAGACGGTGTCATTAACGTGGTATTCTCCACTATCAGCCAAAAGAGTACGTTCGTCTTCTTTTTCTAAGATGTTGAACAGGCGCCAGTAGATTCGACCTTTCGTAAGCAAGTATTCTTCTGCTTCAAATTGTTTACCGGGAATGGCCTCACTACTTGCTAGGATATCTTCGATCTGTGTGGCATTAAAACCGTATGGCCGGAGTATTTCAAATAGGAGGGTGTAAGGAGCCGGGGCTGACAGTGTTTTTTGTATGTCAATAAGGATTTCCCCGTTCTCTTCGCTGAGCACTTCCTTTTTTAGACAGTCGATGCCGTAATGGTAAATCTGTTCTACTTCTTTGAGGGTATTACAATTCTCTTGAACGGTATTAAGGAATGAGGGATTGATGTCCTTGCACACGGGGATGATCATGTGGCGAATTTTGTTCCGCACGTAGTCGAGCGAGTTGTTGGTTGAGTCAGTACGATAACCCAGTTGATTTTGCTCGATATAGGCGATGATATCTTCCCGGGAACGGGACAAGAGTGGGCGCAGAATTCGGTCTTTCACTGGACGGATACCGGTAAGCCCCTTGATTCCCGTTCCGCGGCATATATTAATAAAGAGGGTCTCGGCAAGGTCATCTGCATGATGCCCTACGACAATATAGTCCATTTTCTTTTTTTGACGCATTTCTTCGAACCATTTGTAGCGTAGTTCTCGTGCAGCCATCTCTATGCTAATGCCTTTTTTCTTGGCGTATTCTTGCGTGTCAAAGCGTTTCACGCTCATGGGGATACCGTAGGTTTCACAGAATCGTTTTACGAATTGTTCATCCATGTTTGACTCTTTGCCTCGCAGGTTGAAGTTACAGTGCAAGGCGTGTATGCGCAGGTTCAAGTACTTGAATGCGTGGAGTAAAGTAATTGAATCAGCCCCCCCGCTAACGGTGATGATAAATCCCGCTTTTTCGTCAATCTCATGTTCCTTGAGGAACTGTTTTATCGTGTCCAACATAACCTCGTTCTTTTATGAATAGCCTAAATTAGCGATTTTTCTTGAAAGAAGAAGGGAATTTAAGAATAAAAATGCGGATTTTATTTTACCAGAAGCGTTGCTTCCCATTTTGAATGGTGAATATGCGCTCTTCTTTACCTACCGTGTGATTGCGTAACCAGTAAACAGCATTTGAAGGAACGTTTTCAAATTCAATAGAATAGCCTGTGGCAATTTTACAACCAAGGGATTGCCAACCATTGAGGTCGAAATAGAAAAGTTCATACTCGTTACCGGGGTATATGCCATTAGCATCGTTACGGGGTAAATAAATCATTTCCGATATACAGACGGGATGGCCGAAATCCACGATGAGTTGGTGGGATACTCTGCCGTGGGAAAGTGGGTCATTGTCGAAAAGATTGACGAGACGAGCACCCTTGCCTTCGGGATCTATGATTGTTCCGGTTAGATCCCGGCCTCGATTGTCTTTAAATTTCCATTCGGCGAGTTCCACGATTTTTGAGTGATTGAATCGCCAGTAACGGTATTTTCGCATGGTGTCAACCGGGACGAAGACGGGGTACATGTTGGGATTGCGGGTGACGTCGTGGATGTGTGCAGCATTCCGAAACGTTGGGTCGTTCGAAGCTTGGAAGGTTGCCCCGACAAGAGCGTTGCCGTGGTACACTTTGTTGTGGTGCAATGGGTATTTGCGGGTGAGAACGAGAGATTGTCGTCGTGTCGTATCGGGACGTAACGTTATGGTTGTTCCGTTGGCCTGTAAGATAAAAGGATAGGCAAAGTTCTGTTGGTATTCCTTCTCGAAATAGACGGGAAAATACACGATGTCGGGACCCATGGAATGAAAGCAGGCTTTGTCTTGTTGCACGTTGCTCCAATCTACAACCCGGAGTTTCCGCCCGTTGAATATGGCGAGATAGGCGTGATGTGCTTGTACTGGGACGGAGGCTGTAATAGTGACATCCGAGGTATGTAGGTATTTATCGGTGACATCCCGGTTGAAGGGATTGGTGAAGAACGGGGGAATGTATTCATCCTCTTCAGGGATGGGGATAGGATTGGCCGAGTACGTGTGGCGATATACTTTCGGGGCGTTTTTCATCTCGATTTGTCCGGAGAGAATGTCTTTGTTTTTGGTATCTATGACAACCGTCCATTCGTGGAAACCGTTCATGTCGGCCCAGTAGGGTACATGGTCTATGGCTGCGGGAATACCTGCCATGCGATATGCCAGTAATTGGAGTTGGCTGGAGAAGACACATTCTTTGGTCGATATGGGGATTCCTGCCAGGTTGTCATTTCCGAAATCGAGGCCTACGGCATGACCGTAAACGATCTGCGCCATATTGTAGGGGGAGTATTTTTGGTTATCAAAGTATAAACTAGCCTCTTGTAGACGACTCTCTAAACGGGAATCCATGGAATCCCGCCAATAGTCGAGGGGTTCGTTGCCAATCCGGTAGGGTAATAGGTATTCAAGGAAGTCATTGAAAGCGAGATTTTCGAGCCAGGGACGGGTGATCCATAACCGGAAGGCTTGGTCAATTTGATGAATGAGATAGTCGGCTTTCATTTGTTCTATATCCGGTTCCGCCCGGAGTTGTTGGCGGGAACGGGGATAGCGGAGAGGTTGCATGAGAATGACTTTTTTCATCAAATAGGGTGTTCCCATGCTGTCGATGACCCGTTGGAATTGTCGGAGGTAGGGGCCGTCGAGAGTGTAGTGGCCCGGCATGTTCTCGATAAGAAAAATAGCTGCTTCTCGTTTAAGGCTATCATCGGAATAGTGTTCCAGCACTTTTTGGAGTTCTGATGCATTGTTTCCGGCAAGTTGCAATACTCGGTCGAGCCGAGAGGTGGCTTCCCGGCAGGAATGTAGGAGGATTACTAGTGACAGGTAAAAAATAAGGCGCACGGTCTATTTTTGTTTGCTGGTTAATATGTAATGCAAATGTATTTAATTTATTCAAGAATGAATATTGAAAATATTATTTATCTTTGTTGAGAACCAAATATAGAAAAGGTCATGAAAAGGGTATTTATTTTTGTAGTTTTCTTATTCATGCTGGGAGGTTTGACTCGGGTTAATGCTCAGGAAAAGGAAACTTTGGTGAAAGTCGGGGATGATGTTCCCGAATTTGTGGTGGAGATGTTTGATGGACAAAAGATCGATATTAAAGATTTGAAGGGGAAAATCGTGTTAATTAATTTCTGGGCCACGTGGTGTCCCCCGTGTCAAGAGGAGTTGAAGCGGGTACAGAAGGAGATCATCGATCGTTTTAAAGGGAAAGATTTCGTGTTTTTGGCAATTTCCCGGGAGGAAACCAAGGAACAGGTGAAAAAATTCAGGGAGAGAAATGGTTACACGTTCCCGATGGGACTTGATCTGGAACGTAAAATTTACTCCAAGTTTGCCACAGCGACAATTCCGAGAAATTTTATCATCGATAAGAAAGGAAAGATTGTGGAGATTGAAATAGGTTATACCAAGGAGTCTTTTGCCAAGATGATCGAGAAATTGGAGAAGTTGCTGAAATAGTATTTGCTTGCTTGTTTTTATTGTAAAACCCCGGGATAATGATGTTGAGACATGACGTTATCCCGGGGTTTGTTGTTGGATGTTTAAGTGTTGGCGGGGAGTGGACGTGTGGGGTAAGCGATGGTGTGGGTAAGAGGGAATATATTAAATACTTTAAAGGAAGATTGGAATTCTTTAGGAGAGAAGTGGTATGTTATTCGTTAAATGTAATATCTTTGCCTTTGGTTATGGATTAAGGATTGATTATTGTTATCAGGAATGCAGTATGTTGAGAAGATAAATATGCGGAAGCGGGAAGTGTTTGATCGTTATTTTCGACGTTATTATCAGATACTTTGTTATTTTGCGTGTCATTATCTGAAGGAGCAAGATGAGGCGGAGGATGTGGTTCAAGATGTGTTTATGAAACTATTGAATGGGGAAGAGTGTTTCGATAGCGAAAATCATTTGAAACATTATCTTTATAAGGCTGTTCGTAAT
>DYVS01000138.1:0-13849 GCA_020743075.1 Butyricimonas virosa
TCATAAAGCTTGTAAGGTTTATAAACCTTACAAGCTTTATGAATTTAGTGGACTATGTAGACTTTTTCAATAGGGGTATTTGCTTTTTGATTCCTTTTCATTATTTTTGAGATTCGAAACACACAAACGCTAATTTATATCCAAACTATGAGAAAAGTCACTTTATTGTTGATGACCTTGGTCGCTGTGACCCATGTTGCGGTTGGTCAGGTTGATGTGAGTGCGGTCAATAAACCGATTGAATTGTTGAACGAGGCAAACACGGATATTGAGAATGGAAATTATAAAGATGCTGTTCAAAAATTGATTGCGGCTAATCGATTGAATCCGAAATTGAGAGAGGTTTACTCGTCTTTGAATACAGCTTGTACTCACACGAACCAGATTTCTTTGCTGAAGGAGTTTTTAGTGAAAGGAAAGGGGATATTCGAGGAGGATGATGAGCTTTGTTATTATTTGGGGAATATTTACCAGAATCAGCAGAATTATGCGGCAGCCATAAAGGAGTATTCTCTGGCAATCCAATATGCCAAGAAAAACGGGGAAGAGTACGAGTTGGTATATGCCTATTATTTGAATCGGGGAAATTGCTATCTGAAACAACGTGAATTTGCGAAGGCAATACCGGATTATACCTATTCATTAAAACTGAACAAGGATAACGGAGCTATTTATGCGAATCGGGGAATTGCTTATTTCAGTACCGGAAAGCGTAAGGAGGCATGTGCCGATTGGCGGAAAGCTAAATCGCTGGGGGTAACAAGCGTGAATGCTTATATTAATCGCTATTGTCGATAAAGGTTTTAAATAAAATAAGCGAGCCAAACGATTTTGGCTCGCTTATTTTATGTATTTATTGCTAGGAATTAGAACGTCCAGCCTAATCGAAGAACCGGTTCGATGTATGTTTTGACATTTGTTTGACGTGTTTTTGCCGTCATTTTTTCATCGTATTCCGTGATGGTTGTTTCTCCTTGGCTGTTCGTGGTTGATTTTCCGGTGTATTTTGCTTTTTGACCGCTTTCAGTCTTGAGGCTTAACCCAAATTCTGTTCCAATGTACAAACCTTTGTACAAGTAGAAATCCAATCCTGTGAATATGGCGAATGTTGCGCCGGAAGTTGCGGGATCGTTTACCGCATTGAGTAGATTTGTTTCACTCCAGTTACCATCCAGTTCAAGTATAGCTCCGTTTTTAATTTTGCCGTTGAACTTGCTGGAAAAGGTGTTTGATTCGCTTATTCTTTCGGAATAACCCTCTATTTTGGTTGAAGCAAAGTGTTTCTTGAACCCGATGCTTCCACCCACGTATGCATTTAATCTTTTTGCCAGCTCGAAATGACGTTCATAACCCAAGTCCAGGTTGAAATCTCCGGTTGTGTTTTTGTATTCATTTTTGTAGCTGGTTTTTATATTGTTTTCTTCTTGAGAATCTGAGTCCGTGAATTTGTTTTGAGTTGAATTGATCCCGAATTTCAAGCGAATAGCATCCCTGTCAGAAATGAAATAACGGAATTTGAGTCCGTCTAATTGGAATGTTTTGCCATCCTGATCGAAAGGGTTGAATTGAATTTCAGTACCGAATGAACCCTTTTTAGGTTTTTGTTGCGCTGATACATAGTTAGAAACGAAGAGTACAACGACCAAAATGAATAATAATTTTTTCATACTTTAAATAAAATTGGTGATTAATTTTTTCCGGGGACAAAAGTATATATAATTAAGTGAGGAGCATGGTATCCCGATAAAAATAACACCGAAATTATCGTATGAAATATATCGCAAGTGGCTGGTATATCCCAGTCACTTGTTATTTGAAAATATCTATCAGTGATGTGAGGTTGCTGGTAAAGAGTTTAACGGAAATGGCAAGTAAAATGATTCCCAGAAATTTACGTAATATGTAAGCTCCTCCTTTCCCGAAAATCTTTTCGACTAGGGATACATTTTTTAATACAAAATAAACAACAATAATGTTTAGTGTCAAGGCGATAATAATGTTAATGATATGATATTCTGCCCGTAAAGCTAACAAGGTTGTTAATGTTCCGGCTCCCACGATCAAGGGAAATACGAGTGGAACAATGGATGCCGTTCCCGATGGACCGTCGTTTTTGAAAATCGGAATTCCGAAGATCATTTCTACTGCCAATACAAAGATCACGAGGGAGCCTGCCACGGCAAACGAAGATATATCCACGCTGAATAGGTTGAGCAGTCCGTCACCGACGAAAAGGAATGCCATGAGAAGAATATATGAAGCCAATGCCGCTTTGATGGCACTGATTTTACGCCCGTTGTTTTGAATTTCATTAATAATAGGTACGGCTCCCGTGATGTCAATGACGGCAAACAGGACCATGAATGCACTTGCAAGTTCTTGTATACTAATGTCTGAAAAACTCATATCAAAAAGATTGGTTTATTCTTGATTAAAGGTTATTTTTGCCTACAAAGATACAGAAACAAGAGGTGTTATCAAAATGAATGAAAATAGAAAAGTTATGGCGTATACGAAACTAATTGTTGAGAAACAGGATAATATTTGCACGGTTAAAATTAATAACCCGGAAGCGTTGAATGCTTTGAATTCGACGATTTTGAAAGAATTGGATGCTGCTTTCACGGCTATCGGGGAGGATGACAGTGTTGATGTTGTTATTTTGACGGGTGAAGGACGTTCGTTCGTGGCAGGTGCGGATATATCCCAGATGAGCACGTTGAACGCGGTGGAGGGGAAAGCGTTTGGAGAGCTGGGAGCGGCTGTTTTCCGTAAAATCGAATTGTTGAACAAGGTGGTTATTGCCGGGGTGAATGGTTTTGCCCTGGGGGGAGGGTGTGAATTGGCCATGGCTTGTGACATCCGTATTGCTTCGGTGAAGGCTAAATTCGGTCAACCGGAAGTCGGTTTGGGAATTACACCGGGATTCTCCGGTACGCAACGGTTACCGCGTATCGTGGGCTTGGGTAAGGCAAAAGAACTGATCTACACGGCTGACGTGATTGTTGCCGAGGAGGCTTATCGTATCGGGTTGGTGAACAAGGTGGTGGAACCGGAAGCACTGATGGATGAATGTATGGCTATGGCGAAGAAGATTGCTTCGAAAGCTCCGCTGGCTGTACGTTATGCGAAAGAAGCGATCAACCGGGGAGTAGAGACGGATATTGACACGGGTATTTCTATCGAAAGTGATTTGTTCGGACTCTGTTTTTCAACCGAGGATCAGAAAGAAGGAATGCAGGCATTTCTAGGCAAGAGAGGAGCGGAATTCAAGAAAAGATAAAAACTTGGCGTCTGGTACGATAATAGAGAATTTGATATTATATAATTGAAGGTTTTAAATTAAGAGGAAATGAAAATTTGCGTTGTAGGTACAGGTACGATGGGTAATGGTATTGCCCAAACCTTTGCTCAGGCCGGGCATGACGTGTTGTTAAAAGGTCGTTCAGAGGCATCTTTAGGTAAAGCTCACAAGGCTATCGAGAAAAGCCTTTCCAAGCTGGTAGAAAAAGGCAAGATGGAAGCTGCCGAGAAAGATGCTATCAATGCCCGCATCAAAGACACGATGGCATACGAGGATTGTAAGGATGCCGATTTAGTGATCGAGGTGGTTGCCGAGGATATGGCTACGAAGAACGAGATATTCAAGACTTTGGATGCTATCTGTAAACCGGAGGCGATCCTGGCTACGAATACTTCTTCTCTTTCTATCACGGAAATCGCTGCCGCAACCAGCCGTCCGGAGAAAGTGATCGGAATGCACTTCTTTAACCCAGTACCGATGATGAAATTGGTAGAGGTGATTAAAGGGCAGTTGACTTCTCAAGAAGTTCACGACAAGGTGATGGCAATCGCTGCAGAAGTGGGTAAGACTCCGGTAAGCGTGAACGAGGCTCCCGGATTCGTGGTAAATAGAATCTTGATCCCGATGGTGAACGAGGGTATCGGTATCTATGCAGACGGTGTTGCTACCAAGGAAGAGATTGACGAGGCGATGAAATTAGGGGCTAACCATCCGATGGGACCTTTGGCGTTAGGTGACTTGATCGGATTGGACGTGTGTCTGGCTATCATGGAGGTGCTGTATAATGAATTCGGTGATTCCAAGTATCGTCCTCACCCGCTGTTACGGAAAATGGTTCGTGCTAACTTGTTAGGACGTAAGACCGGAATCGGTTTCTATGATTACCGGAAATAGGAAGTAAAGAGTTTGTAAAGTTCATAGGAGAGGTGTGTTTTGACATACCTCTCGTTGAAAATTTCTCCTTTTAATGAATCGAATTCCCTTTTGTTTAGGATAGACATCTTAGAACACCAGTAGTAAATTTTAAAGGTTATTGTCCGTCTTGTATTATCCTAGAGAGAAAAAATACGTAAATACGCAATTATTTTCAATAAGTATTGGAAAGTCGGTATTATTTGCTTTCCTTTGTTGAGAAAAAATGCGTAAATACGCAATTATTTTATATTATTTATGGAGATAAAACGAGATATTTACCTTAAGCAGCTTATTGACAGTAAGCATAATGATATGATTAAAATCATAACAGGTATGCGTCGTTGTGGTAAATCATACCTGTTGTTTACTCTTTTCTACAACTACTTGATAGAGGATGGAGTGGAGGACAATCACATAATACAAGTCGATTTGGAGGATCGACGTAATAAAGCCTTGCGTAATCCGGATGCTCTTTTGGAATATATCGATGGTAAAATGACTGATAGCCAAATGTACTATATTCTTCTTGATGAAGTGCAACACGTAAATGAGTTTGAGGATGTCCTTAATAGCTATCTAAAAGTAAAGAATGCGGATGTGTATGTAACGGGAAGTAATTCCAAATTTCTGTCTAAAGACGTTATAACCGAGTTTCGTGGAAGAGGAGAAGAAATAAAAGTATCTCCACTTTGTTTTCGGGAATTTATGTCGGTCTATAATGGTAGCCGGGAGCAGGCTTTAGAGGAATACATGACTTATGGAGGATTACCTCAAATAGTAACCTTATCCGATGAAACAAAAAAGATGGAATATCTGAATAGCCTGTTTGAGAAAGTATATCTCACGGATATTAAGGAACGCTACAAAATTAGGAATGATAGTGATTTGGAAGAGTTGATTGATGTCGTCGCTTCATCGGTAGGAGGATTGATTAATCCAATAAAAATTGAGAATACATTTGCGACGGTCAAGCATAGTAAGATATCGTATAACACGATCAAAAATTATCTTGATATTTTACAAGATGTATTCCTGCTGGAAAAGTCGGTTCGTTATGATATTAAGGGGCGTAAATATATTGATACTCCGGCAAAATACTATTTCTCTGATATTGGTTTACGAAATGCCCGCATTAATTTTCGTCAGCAAGAAGTGACACATTTGATGGAAAATATGATTTATAACGAGCTTCGTGTTCGTGGTTTGGCCGTGGATGTGGGTGTCGTAGTTCTTAATACTAAAAATGAACAAGGGATTAGCCAACGCAAACAATTAGAGGTTGATTTCGTATGCAATCAAGGAAGCAAACGGTTTTACATTCAATCTGCTTTACGGCTGCCTACAGAGGAAAAACGTGAACAGGAACTTCGTTCTTTGAAGAATATAGATGATAGTTTCTTAAAGTTCGTTATAACGGAAGAGCCTATAAAGAAATACCATGATGATAGTGGTATTATCTTTATGAATATCTACGAGTTCTTGATGGATAAGGAGAGTTTGAAAGGATAAAAGTTCTCGAGAAAGAAGGAGAACTTTTGTGCTACCGGTTTATATGGTTTATTTGTTGTAGCCAGATCATATTGAAATGGGAGTTTACTTACAAGATGTTTTTGATTTTATTGTCCGAGTTGTATTACTTGACGTTTTCGCGGGTGAGAATCGTCTGCTGACGGACGGGATTTGAAGTTGTTAAAATTGAATGTTAGCCCGATCCAGTAAGCATGAGTGGCTTCTTTACTATAATTTGCCAGGCGATACGACCCTGTATTTGAACGGGCTTGCCATTCGGACGTGTCGAATACGTCGGAAACGGAGAAGCTGATTTGAAGGCGGTCATTAAAAAATCCCTGTTTGATGGCCAAGTCCAAGTAATAATTTTCTTCCACTTTGAATTGGGGAATTTTTGTAGGTGATTGATAGGAAAAGAGGACTTGCAACTCGGTATGTTTTTTAGAATTCAAAGTTAATTCCAGGTCCCCCGACCAGGAAAAATCGTCGGCATGAAGGTCTATTCCTTGGAATTTCCCGTTGGTATGAGAGTGGACGAGGGATATGGAAGGGGTGATCGTCATCCATGAGGTGGGAGAGCCGGATAGATTGATGTCCAAGCCGACCTTATTCTCCATGTTACCATTTGTATAAGATAGCGTTAGGGTGTTGTCTTCTGAGAATAACGTGATCGGGGTGATAAACCTTTCCGTAGAAGTAAAATAAAGATTCCCGTTCAGTTGGAGCTTTTCCCTTGATAAAAGATAGTTGATCTCGGCTCGATTCGTGACTTCGGGACGTAACAGCGGGTTACCCTGCTCGAAGGTCTGGTGATCGATCGGGCTTGTAAACGGGTTTAGTTGGGTGTAATCCGGGAGAGAGGCTTTTCTGGTAAAATGAAAGGCCAGTTCTTGCTGGTCTGAAGGCATGTACCGGAGGGTTAGGTGAGGATAAAAGTATAGTCGATCAGAATTATGTTTGTCAGTGGCTTCCACGAGTTTGGTGTGGGTAACATCGTAATCGGCGAGTACACCTATTTTATAATGCCAGGATTCTCCTTGTTGTTGGGAATAGGAGAGATGTGCCGTGTAAATGTACTCTTTATGGTTTAGGCCGTTATTGGGATTTAAACTCGACAACCAATTATCGGGATTTTTTTTCTTGTCGTGAAGATGGTACCGGGTTTTATTCCACCTGGAGAAAAATTGAATTCCGCTTTCGAGTTGTCCTTGGTTTGCGAACGTGTAGAGGTAATCCATTTGCAAGCGGACGAATTCGGGTTGCTCGTTTCCGGTGGAGGTATAGGTGAGAAGATCATCAATTTGATACGTGCTTGGACGGGAATCTTTCGTGTGGGAAAAGATGCCGTTTAGGGATAATTCGTGTTTGTTTTTTTCGTATACGTGTTTGTAGAATAAAGAACCTTCAATTATTTTCCGACTGAATGCTATTCGGTGGTGTAGGTCATATTCGTTTGCTTGCGTGCGGTTATTTATATCCCGGTTTGTCGTGATCTTGGGGAATTGTAGTTTGAGACTCCATAGGAATAGATTGTGCGAGGAAGGTCGCATGTCTAGTTGGAGGGCGATGCAATGGCTTAAATGGTGCTGTTCTGTTTCTAATAGTTGAGATGTTTCTGTCGAAAAAGAACGGAATAGTTCACTGCTAATTTCAATCCGGTCCGAATGGCCGGAGTAATCCAGGAATAAATCCCAATTCTTTTGAGTATATCCTAGGTTTACGTTTCCCGTGAAATTGTTCGTGAAATCATAGTTTAGGGAAACTGAACCGCTCCATGGGTTTTTGGCCTTTTTCTCGTTTTCTTGGGCGTAAATGTCTGTATTCGTGCAAAAAGTAAGGAGACTGAAGAGTATCTGTGTGATGCGCTTTTTCATATTTCTGTATTGTCGTTTTGCAAATTTGACAAGGATATTAGGTGAAAACTTGCGCCTGTTGGGGTGTTTTAAGATTTTTTGTAATTTCTAGAGAGAAGCTCAAGAGAAATAATGGAAATGCTAGGGAGATAATCCCACTTTTTCGATGCTGTCTCGAAGCTTACTCGGAGTTTATTCAATCGGTAATGCATGAGCTACGTGTGAGCTTCGAATAAGCTCTGAATAAAGGGGATTATTTGGGTTAGATTACTTCTTTATTTGGGTTGGTTTAGGGTGAGAATCGGAGGTGTTGAATTCGATTTTATGAATAGTGTGATGAAGATATAGTAATGAATATAATTTGAATTTGTATGATTCGAAATGATGACTGTAAAGCTTGATTTAAGAATGGTTTAGATGTCTTAAAACGATCGTTTAATGCGCTGCAAATATACTAAATTTTTATATAGAGCAAATGGATGTGAAATATTTTTCTTCGTTTTAACAATCAGCTTGTTAACGTTTCTGTTAGAAAATGCAAAAATCAATCAGGTGTTACTATCATTAAACGATCGTTTTTTTATAGGAAATGATATTTATGCGGACAGCTTCTATGCGTTATTGCTGTTTAAGTATAGCGTGTAGGACACATGGCAATAAATCAGGACTCGTGGTAGGGTTAGTGCGCGAAGCGCATCCAGTCGAGTCGTAATCTTCGAAATTGCCGGTATAAACACGAGCTTTTGTTAAAAAACAATCCATGATAACGACTGATAAATTAAACTGGTATGCCGCCTATACCCGTGTAAATCAAGAATTGGTCATTAAAAAGAAATTAGATGAATTAGGGGTAGAAAATTACCTGCCGCAGGAAGAGCGAGTACGTGAGACTCCACTCGGTCGAAAGAAGATTAGGGTAATTCTAATTCATGGTTTGATCTTTATCCGGACAGATAAGACGACTAGTTTCTCTTTACTGAATGATCACTTGTTGAATATTGTTTATTTGAAAGATCGTGAAGGACGTTGTTCATTGATTATTCCGGATAAACAAATGGAAGATTTCATGTTCTTGTTAGACTTTTCTACCGATGGTGTAGAGGTGCTGAATAAAGACTTGAAAAGAGGGGATCGGGTACGAGTAATTAAAGGGCCTTTGTTGGGCTTGGAAGGGGAACTAGTACGCTTGAAAGGACACAAGCGGGTTGTCATTCGATTGGATGGCGTGGCATCTATTGCCACGTCTTATATTCCGAGTTCGTTTTTGGAAAAAATAGAGTAATAGGAAATAATGGAAAAGAATTTATTTCGAGAAGTGTACAAGCAGGTGTGTGGATTGGCGTTGAAAGATTGTCCCCCCTCGTCTCTGTCGGGACTCTTGCACGGTTACTTGTCGGTTTACTCGATGGTACGGGTGTATCCATGGTTAGAAGACGATTATGGTAGTCTTTGGGATATTCACGATCGAATACGAGAGATAGCCCGGGTTATTCAGGAATTGTTGAAGGATAAAGATCTTCCGGTGGATACTCGTGCAGGGTATGTGGTGGATTTGATGGATGCTTACTTGTTGTATTCGGATGTAAAATTTTTGGATACGGCATTGGATGCTGCTTATGAAATTCTTATTCCTAAAGGGAGCGATAAGATTGTGTTGCCTTGCCGTACTCCAAATATTTGCCGACTGCTTTGTAATTGCTATTATTTTACGGGGGAGGATGAATGTGGATTGTTAGCGGGAAGCCTTGTGACGGAGACTTTGGGATTAAGTCGTATAACAAGTCTAGAGGAATTGGTTGCTTGGTGGAATGCAATTGGTTTTTATGAGAGTGTTGTAGGGGAAATGGAAGTTCCTGTTGAAGAGCAAAGACGTATGACGAAAGAGTGTGTACGTTGGGCAGTTCGTGTACAACAGTGGGAAGATGAAATAACAAAATGTAATTTGGGAGCATTAGAATCATTGATAAACCTATTTTATGTTTTAGCAAAACAAAAGTTTACAGAATGCAATTCGTTGTACGGAAAAATGAATATAGAGATTTAATATTCAAGTTTAGCTTGAGAAATAATTATTTTACGTCCTAGTTTGACTTTCAAGGTTGTTTATAGTATATGCGAATAGTCAAAGGATACCTTTACGGTATCCTAAATTGATATGAAACTTTGGGAGGAAATACTACTATTTGAAGAGTAATTCGCTTGTATATAAAATATTACTTGCTCGATAAATAATTGTAACATGTTTAAAAATAAAGTATTGATGATTACCGGAGGAACTGGTTCTTTTGGTAATGCTGTTTTGAAACATTTTTTAAATTCTGATTTGAGAGAGATTCGTATTTTTTCTCGGGATGAGAAAAAACAAGAGGATATGCGGATTGAATTGAAGAATGATAAATTGAACTTTATAATAGGTAATGTCCGGGATTTTGATAGTATAAATAATGCAATGAGAGGGGTGGATTATGTGTTTCACGCAGCAGCATTAAAGCAAGTACCGTCTTGTGAATTTTATCCGATGCAGGCTATTTGTACAAATTTGTATGGTGCGGAAAACGTTTTGGAGGCAGCGGCGAGAAATAACGTGAAAAAGGTAGTCGTGTTAAGCACGGATAAAGCTGCCTATCCAATTAACGCCATGGGAATGACAAAGGCGTTAATGGAAAAGTTGGCTATTTCTAAGGCTCGTGATCAGCGAGTTCAAGATAACGGAGGTGTTATTTGTGCCACGCGTTATGGTAATGTGATGTGTTCCCGAGGTTCGATAATCCCATTGTTTATCAAACAAATTAAAGAAAGAGTTCCAATGACGGTGACTGTACCGGAAATGACTCGTTTTATGATGTCTTTAGATGATGCGGTGAATTTAGTTTTGTATGCTTTTGCACATGCGGAACCGGGAGATCTTTTTGTTCAAAAAGCTCCGGCTGCTACAATTGGTGATCTAGCAATTGCGGTAAGGGAATTATTTCAAGCGGATAACGAGATAAAAATTATAGGGGCACGTCATAGTGAGAAAATGTACGAAACATTGTGTACAAAAGAGGAAATGTCCAAAGCTATAGACTTGGATGGTTTTTACCGTGTCCCGGCAGATTTTCGGGATTTGAATTACACAAAATACGTACAAAAGGATGGTCCGAAACTAATTCATGATGAGTATAATTCGGAAAATACTCATCGGTTGTCTATCGAGGAGTTAAAACAATTATTACTAACTCTTGATTACGTACAGGAGGAATTAAAAACTTATAGAAAATAAGCATGATACCATTAGTTAAACCGTTTATTCCGGCTAGGGAAGTGTTGATGCCAGAATTGGAAAAGATCCTTTATAGTGGTTATATAGCCGAAGGGGAAGCCGTGTATCAATTTGAAGATAAATTTCGAGGATATTTAAAAAATCCGTTAAGCTTAGCTTTACATTCAGGAACAGATGCTCTTCATTTAGCTTTAATCTTGGCGGGAGTGAAATCCGGAGATGAGGTGATCAGTACTCCAATGACAGCCGAACCAACAAATACTTCGATTGCGATGGTTGGGGGGAAGGTCATTTGGGGAGATGTTGATCCTCACAATGGGTTGTTAGATCCGCATGACGTGGAAAAGATGATATCTGAAAGAACAAAAGCGATCGTGCTAGTTCATTACGCCGGAATGGTGTGTGATATGAACGAGTTTTATCGTATTTCTCAAAAGTATGATCTTCCTATTATTGAAGATGCGGCCCATGCATTAGGTAGTAAATATAGAGGACGAATGACTGGATGTAATTCTCCTTATACTATTTTTTCATTGCAAGCAATCAAGCATATGACAACGGTTGATGGTGGTTTTTTATGCTTGCAGAATGTAGAGGAATTTGATAGGGCAAGAAGATTGCGATGGTTTGGGTTAGATAAAAAACGTTCTCGTTTGGAGAATGATATCACGGAAGTGGGATTCAAATACGCCATGAATAACGTGAATGCGACAATCGGTAATGTACAAATGCGTTATTTGGAAGATGTTATTAATCGTTATATTGTAAACGGGAAATATTATGATCGAGTACTAGCGGGAGTGGATGGAGTGCAATTGGTACAATATTCTCCCGACACGGAAGCTTCTTATTGGTTGTACACGATGAAAGTAAAAGATAGAGAGAATTTTATAAGAATGATGGAAACTAATGGAGTGATGGCTTCTCCTTTGCATCATCGTAGTGACACGCATAGTATATTTCGAACATCGAAAAGAAATTTACCGAACATGGATAAATGGTATAAAGAGTTCGTTCATATTCCTTGCGGTTGGTGGGTTGGTGACGAAGAAAGAGAAAGAATAGTGGAAACAATAAAGAAAGGTTGGTAATGGTACCACTTTATAAGCCTTATATGTCAAAAAACTTGCCGGAGCTGGAATCTATTCTACATTCAGGTGCGTTGTCCTATGGGAGATGGGGAAAATCATTCGAGAATAAGTTACGGGATTTTATAGGAATAGAGAACCTGTTAACCACGAATAGTTATGCTTCTGCAATTCAAGTGGCTCTAACGGTATTGGGATTACATCCAGAAGATGAAGTGATAACTTCTCCAATGAGTTGTTTGGCTTCGAATCAACCTTTACAAACATTTGGGTTGAAAATCGTGTGGGCAGATATAGATCCGTTAACGGGAACTTTGGATCCGGAAAGTGTGCGTCAGAAAATAACAGATAAAACTCGTTTGATTTTCCATAATCATTTTTGTGGTTACGTGGGGTATGTTGATGAAGTTAACATGATTGGTATGGAACATGGAATTCCTGTGATAGATGATTGTGTAGAGGCTTTTGGTAGTAAATATAAAGGGAATTATACTGGAAATTTGGGAACAGACGTGACTATTTTTTCTTTTCAAACAGTTCGTTTACCCAATACAATAGATGGAGGGGGGATTGTGTTTAAAGATTCAGACCTTTATAAGAAAGCGTTATTGACTCGTGATTTTGGAATTCGAAGGGATATTTTTCGAGATGAAAATAATGAAATCTCTGCTAAATGTGATATTTCCCTTCTTGGTTATGGGGCGACAATGAGCGATATGAATAGCTATATCGGTTGTTGTCAAATGGACGAAATTATGATGTTATTAGAGAGTCAGCAGAGAAATGCAAGAAGATGGGATGCTATTATAGAGCAAACGTATCCAAGGTTTTACAGGTTGAACCAAAGGGACGAGATACAACCTAATTATTGGGTGTACGGTTTTTTGTGTGATCGTAAAATTGAGGTAATGCTTGATTTTCGAAAGCAAGGTTATTACGCTTCTGGGGTCCACTTAAATAACAATTGTTATTCTGTATTTGGAAATACGGAAAAATTATGTGGTGTGAATGATTTTATGAAAAAATTTGTGGCCATTCCTTGTGGGTGGTGGTTAAATTTGAATTTATAATGAAAAAACATTCAATTCAAATATTGGAAATATCAGAAATGTTAGGTATCCCTTTTATTGGGGCGAATGTTTGCATTGAAGGTTTAAACCTTTGTAATAGAGAAACACGATATAATTCTATATTGTCATATATTGCATCGACTAGATATTTGGGATTATTGAAGAATAATGAATCAGTAAAAGCTTTATTTATTTCGAGTGATGTATATGATGAATTAAAAATGGATGGTTCATTTCAGATTCCTACATTGTTTATTGTGGAAAATCCGGAAGTTTCGTTCTATTATTTGCATCATTTATTGCATAAAACAAGTTTTTATGAGAAATACGATTTTAAGTCGAAAATAGGGAATGATTGTTTCATACATAGAACTGCAGTAATTGAAGATGGTGTGATTTTGGGTAATGGAGTTCGAGTAGGTGCAAATAGTGTAATAAAAAGGGGGACTATTATTGAAGATAAAACTGTTGTTGGTTGTTGTTCTGTTATTGGGAGTGAAGGTTTTCAATTAATATATGATGAACATCATGTACCTTTTACTGTAACTCATGTTGGAGGAACGGCAATTGGTAAAAATGTATTTATTGGAGATAATTGTACAATATGTAATTCTTTATTTGAAGGATATGTTACAATAGGGGATAATACAAAGATTGATAATCAAGTGCATGTGGGGCATAATTGTGTAATTGGGAAAAATGCAGTGATTACAGGAAACTCTCTATTAATGGGGTCTGTTGAAATAAAAGATAATGTATGGATTAGTCCCTGTTCTACAATTTCTAATAAATGTATTATTTCTAATAATGCTTTCGTTGGAAGTGATTCATTGGTTGTGAATAATGTT
>DYVS01000139.1:0-3776 GCA_020743075.1 Butyricimonas virosa
AAATGTCGTTTTAAGATCATAAGATTTCCAAGACTCTCCGGCAGGCAAATGTATAAATATTCCATGTGTTCCATTTACCATAAGTAATGCACTATTAGCTGTCTTTTCTACGTACTCACCATCTTCAAGTACATAATATTTAGCCTCAGTCACATCGGATCCTAATGCAGTAAGTAATTCAGCTTCACTTGTAATACCCTCGATCTTGTTATAAAGAATAGCTGGATTCAAAATGATATTATTACTTGCATCTTCTAAACCATTTTTCCAAACAAATACCGGAGTTCCTTTATTATCTTTTCTATCATTTACAACCTCATAATCAACTTTTGTCGCAGGAGCCACAATCTTAATCTTATAATCGCTAGAAACTAATTCCGTTTCTCCAATAAAAGCCTTTACTTTAATCGTACATTGATTATTAATAAAAGTACGATTACCTACAGCTTCTTGTGTTAACTTCACATCTCCATCCTCAGTTAAAACAAAACCTGCAGCTTTCAAAGCAGCAACAGCAGCCTTCTTTTCAGTTTCAGTTCCATAAGGAAGTTCTGAGGCGTCTCCAATTTTTACTGATACAATTTCATATGAAACCTCTTGAGAGAACACAGAATTAAAGTCACGTACATACTTTGCAGCTTCAATAATACCAGTATTTACATCAAGTACATCAATAACAGTTGCATTATTTGTATAAATAATTTCATCACTCAATTCAACAGGCTTTCCGACCTCTTGAGTTTTCTTTACAACAGATAAATTTCCTGCCACTAATTCTTTAGGAGCTGCAATATTTATAAAGCTAGATGTACGATTATCATTCTCAGATTGGAGTAACAGAGCAGTACTATAGCTCTTACCCTTTTCAAAATTCTTCGGAGTAGCCCTAACAACAAAGCGGCCAGCTTTTTCTGCAGAAGTTACTTTAATGTTTTCTAAAGCAGGTAGAGCTGTTGCTCTACTTAGAACTTCTTGCATAATCATAGAAACAGCTTTAGAATTTTCTTCATTTGCAAGAGCAACAATTTGTTCGGATAAAGCATTCGGAGTTACCAAGAATTCGAAAGAAATATCACTCATCAATTCGCCAAACTTATAAACAGTAGCTTTCCCATCAGAATATTCCGGCACGTATACTAAACTTTGAATACGATTTAACAAATTCGTAAAATCTATCATTTTAGGAATCTCAACCCCCTCATAACTGGTTCCATCCTTTTTGGGCACGTTGATCGTCAGTACACCATTATTATCAAATACGTATATACTTTGATTTACTCGAATTTCAGGTGTAATCTTTACCTCGTTCAAATAGAGAAGATCATCGACAACGGTTAAATTCACATCCGGGTAAGTAACTGCATCACCAATAACTTCTCCGTTTAATTTCCATTTTCCATCTACAATTTCAAAATCGAAATCACTTGCATTAACTCCGATTGTACCAACATTCTTCCACTCACCATCGCCAACTTTTATTTGTAGGTCTTTTCCATTCATCTGGAAATTAATAGATGGCATTGTTGCATCACTTCCCTTTACATTGGCTAAAAGAGTCCATTCTCCATCACCGATCTTTTTATACAAATCCCCATTCTCATCAATTTTAAAATCAACAGCAACAGGAGTTCCAACAACTTGACCTAAAGGATCTCCATTTAATGTCAAATTTCCATCTTCATCAATCGCAAAGTCAAAATCCGGAAGCACAATCTCCGGCATAACTTGTCCTAAATCAGTCGTTGTTTTATCAGACCATGTTGCGATTAATTTTCCTTCTACGATCGAGAATGTCGGAACATCTCCTTTAGGTCCAATCGGTCCTTCCGGTCCCTGTATTCCTTGTATTCCTTGTTCACCTTGTATCCCCTGTTCACCTTTTTCTCCTTGTTCACCTTTCGTGATATGGTGTTTCGTTCCGTCAGATAATGTCAAATAAATACCACCTGCATTATCAGATTCTACTTTAGTAACAACTGCACCTGCTTTTACTAATTCCTGAATTTGTTCAAGCGTTGCTTTATTAGCATCAATCTGTTCCTGCAAATCTTTTATATCGTCATCGTAATCCTTACAACCGACGAATGTTGGACTTGCAAGACCACAAAGTAAAGCACCCAAAAGTGCCATTTTTGCAAAATTCCGTTTTTTGTTCATACTTTAAAAGAATTATATTGGTAATTAAAAAATATCAAGTCACCTTAAAACGTAACTTTTCTCATTAAAATATCTGCCTTACATAAATGTATATTTTTATAAATATTTATTTAATATTACGTCTTTGTTTTTAACAATTTCAACAATCAATAAACGTTCGTTTAATAATATTTACAACTCACTGATGTGTAGGACATTATATTCATTTAGGACATTTCATCTCAGTCGCAGCTATTTAGCCATATCCTCTCACTATCAACTTTATATTATTCGTTGATAAATATATATGTAGGGATTAGGGCTTATTTAGCCCCATAATTCAGTTATTTGTATTATTTTTGCCCTTAACTATTCAAACGACTAGAAATGAAGGTTCACTACGGAGTTGAAAATATAGAGATCAAATGCCCGGTCGTCACGATTGGAAGTTTTGACGGTGTACATTTAGGTCATGCTTGCGTGATACAACATCTAAAAGAGAAAGCAGCCAATATTGATGGGGAATCCGTCATTATCAGCTTTGAACCCCATCCGAGAGAAGTGCTTTATCCCCGGGAACAAAAAATAGGAATCCTAACGACGCTGGAAGAGAAGATTACCATTCTGGAAAAATATGGCGTTGATCACTTGATTATCTTGAAATTCACGCTTGAATTCGCCCAGCAATCTTATAATGATTTCGTGAAAAAGATTCTTATTGACAAACTAAAAATTAAAGGACTTGTCGTGGGTTATGATCATCGATTCGGGAAAGATCGAGCTGGAAATTTCGAGAACTTACAGGAACTAGCGAATGAATACGGTTTTTTCCTTGAAAAAGAAGTCGTTTTTGAAGAAGACGATGTAAATGTCAGCTCCACGAAAATCCGTAACGCTTTGGCCGTGGGAGATATTACCACAGTAAATCGCTTCCTCGGCTATCCTTATTCCGTTACGGGAGAAGTCGTTTACGGGCATCATCTAGGCCACAAGATCGGCTTCCCGACAGCAAATATTCAAGTTTCCGACGAACGGAAATTATTACCAGCCATAGGCGTGTATGCCGTAAAAGTAATTATCGAACAAGAAATTTTCAACGGAATGCTTAATATCGGAATCCGGCCCACGGTCAGCAATAACGGGCAAGTTTCCTGCGAGGTATATATTTTCGATTTTAGCCGGGACCTGTATGGAAAAAACATCACGATAAATTTCATCGACCGCATCCGGGGAGAACGCAAATTCAACGATATTGAAGAATTGAGGGCTCAATTACAGAAAGACCAAGAAAAAATTCTCAAGCTATTGATAGAATAAAAGCCACCTTGAATAACAAAGTGGCTTTTCCTGTAATCATATAGAGAGTCTTAGTGTTTTTTCACCTCAACCTTACGAGCTTTTTCCGTGTAAATATCTTTTTTGTCCACGGACATATCCTTACCCTCCCCGAACGTGTTCATCCGGTCTGCCGGGATACCCTTGCTCACGAGGTAAGTCTTCAAGGCCTCGGCCCGTTTCAAGGATAACGGCAGGTTCACCCGATCGGTACCCGTGTGATCCGTGTAACCCCGAATGTCAACCTTCACTCCCGGGAACTCCTTTAACGTCTCCACGATACGAGACAGTTCTCCGGCATAACG
>DYVS01000140.1:0-19997 GCA_020743075.1 Butyricimonas virosa
ACAAGAAATCAAAAAAAACAGTAACGACGAATTAGGTATCACGCTCTCGTTGGGAGAGCAAACGGAAGACACTTACAAACGCTGGAAAGATGCCGGAGCGCATCGCTATTTGCTACGCATCGAAACCTCCAATCCCGAATTATACGCCAAGATTCACCCGAACAACTCACTCCACTCCCATTCAACACGTTTGAAATGCCTGGAAAGCCTGCAACACAGCGGGTATCAAACGGGCACCGGCGTGATGATCGGGCTACCGTTTCAAACCATTACCGATCTAGCAAACGACTTGCTGTTCCTGCAATCCATGGACATCGACATGGTAGGCATGGGGCCTTACTTGGAACACCATGCGACCCCCCTGTACGAGTACCGCCATTTGCTCCTTCCCCTTCAGGAAAGATTGCGCCTGTCCATTCACATGGTAGCGGCACTCCGGCTTCTCATGCCGGACATTAATATCGCAGCCACCACGGCCCTTCAAGCCATTGACCCTACCGGAAGAGAAAAAGCACTGGAAATCGGGGCAAACGTGGTGATGCCAAATATTACTCCCACGACGAACCGCACCCTTTACAAACTCTACGAGAACAAACCGGGGACACACGAGGGAGCCGCAGAATCCATGCGCAAACTGGAAGAAAGCATTTTAAAAAGCGGTTGTATAGTAGCCTACGGAGCTTGGGGAGATTCACGACATTTCCAATCAAGAACTGAAAATCAAATCCAAGATACCGAACCGGGTAATTAATGAATTACTAAATTCTTAAAAGGAGCAAAAGCGGCTAAAATAACCAGCGCACCCAAGATCGTGATGACTAACCCGGACACCCGGTTAATCGTGATTAACACGCGTAAGCGGAACTTCTTACGGAAAATATTTACCAGCGTTGAAAGCGTGTACCACCACACGCCACCACCTAACAGCACCCCGATCACCACCAGCAACTCACCAAGCAAAGAAGAAGATTCCCCGAAAACAGACATCCCGGCAAAAACAGCCATAAAAACGACCACCGTGATCGGGTTGGATACCGTCAAGAAAAACAACGAAAGATAATCCCCCAGCAACCCGGTCTTGCTCACCCGACCTTGACGTCGTTGACGGATCTGGCGAATCGGGTTATCAAAATAAATTTTTAACCCGATACACAGAAGAAAAATTCCACCGATAATCTGTAACAACAGCTCGTGGGTCTGCACGGTATTTATCACGTACCCCAACCCGAATGCCGCCACCGAAGCATAAAAGAAATCCGCAGAAGCAGCACCCATGCCGGCAATGAAACCTGATAGCGCACCCTTATGCAAGGTTTTTTGGATAATTAATACACCCATTGGCCCTAATGGAATCGATACCATTAAACCAACCAACATTCCCTTGAAAAGATACAATATATCGTACATGCTATTCTATCGGAAATTTACAGTTCCACACTATCCGAAGAGAATCGGCTCAATATCGTGTCATCATTTATCTCTTTTGACAACGACTCGATCGTTTTCATCGGCACGTCAAAAATATCTAAAATAAGTAAACCATCCAAGCACATATTAAACTTCGGATCGATATTAAAACCGATAATCTTGGCATTCAACGAAATATATTTCTTCAACAAAACCGGTAACTTATCACTCGACGGCTCAATATCCCCGATCATCTTGTCCAGCACGGATATATCCTTTTGAGCGGCATCCAGCATCACCTGAACCCCAGGCTCTTCCGAATGTACCTGATACTTGGAGCGCGGAATCACGTATTTCGCCAATTCATGGCTATAATGATTCTCTTGAATAAAACGCATGATCAACTCTTTCGACACTTCCGTGTACTTCCCGCTGATCGTCACCGGACCGATCAGATAACGGTACTCCGGGTTCTTCAACAAGAAATAAAGAATACCTTTCCACAACATGAACAAGGGGAGCGGTTTACGCTGATACTCCTCCGTGATAAAAGAACGTCCCAACTCGATCGACTCGTACAACACGGGTAGCATCTCTTTCCGCATCTTAAACAACGAATTGATATAAAATCCCTTCATCCCGTAACGGTCAATGATCTCTTTTCCTTTTCCCACACGATAGGCCCCGACAATTTTCTCTTCCTCCCGATCCCAAATAAACAGGTGATAGTAATATAGATCGTATTCATCCAAATCGATACTACGATTCGTACCTTCTCCCACCGCTCGAAAAGTAACTTCCCGCAAACGACCGATCTCGTTCAACACGTTCGGAATCTTCACGGAAGGAGAACAATATATATCGTAATTTTTCATGTTAAACAACAGGTAGTCCTCAGCGATACCCTCGATTTCTTTCTTCAATACCGCACACTCTGTCTCTGCCGCAATCGGTTCTGCTTTAGGCATTGCTTTCTGTGATTTAATAAAAAACTTCTTTACTTCTAACGCAGATCCCAACAAATAAGTTTTCGCCCGCAAAAATTTACCGTACTGGGCAATATCATGAAATGTATTCTGAGTCTCCACGCTGATCGGGTTTCCGATTCTTAACTTCACCACCCGGTTTTTCTTGTTCAACAACTCGGAAGGCAACTTAATCGTTTTCAATACCGGGTGAATCATTCCCAGCAAATAAAATAACAAACTGTTAGACCCCTTAAAATAAATCGGTATAACCGGCACTTTCGCCATTTTCACCAACTTCAACACGGAAGAATCCCATTCCTTATCCTCCACGTGATTCGAATCAGCTTGATAAGAAGAAACCTCCCCGGCAGGGAATATACCCAAGGGTTTCCCGTCAATGACATGACGTATCGCCTCTTTAATCACTCGCATATTCGAGTCCCTCTTGCTCTCCTCCGGATCTAATCCCAGGATATAGTCCTGCAATGGAACAATTTTTTTCAACAGGAAATTAGACATGATTTTGTAATCCGGACGCAATTTGCACAGCAAACGCACCAGCACGATACCATCCAGTCCCCCGAACGGGTGATTGGAAACTGTGATAAAAGTACCGTTCTTGGGTATCTTCTCCAAATCTTCCTTGCTCACCTCAATCGTCACCCCCAAAGCCTCGATCAAACTATCCAAAAGAACTTCCGGATCATCATCATTCAACTTCACATTCAACTTATCCAGCTTATGCAACCGCAAAATATACATCACCAACTTGGATACCAAGCTTTCCCGAAACCGGTTCAACCCATGAGAGCCAAGCAAAAAATCATTCGTATCAATTAATTTCATCTATATCTTTATTAAATGTTCTACGACTAGAACACTACAATATCTTTCACTACATTATCCCCGACCCGATCATTCAGAGCTTTTATTAATCCCTCTTTCACCATCAGAATCTCGTTCTTTACCACGGAAGAAGTGAAACTCACGAACACTTTTCCCTCTGAAATCCGTAAACTTTTCGTCCGGGAAGCAATCATTCCCCCCACGACATCCGGCCAAACCTGGCACACCTCCCTCTCTTTGAACTGACGGGATAACCCCATCTGCTCCAAGTAAAGATTTACCAGCTCATCCATTGTCAACGTCTTACCCTGCTTCAAAATATTCCTACTTTATTATGATTCTACAGTTAAATTCATTCTACAAAAATACGATTTTCTGAACAACCCGAATGAATTTTAGATTTTAAATTTCAAATCCCTCCAAATTTAGTGATTTATGATTCACGATTTAGATACTCTAATTCCGTGATTAGAACGTGTATTCGGTGGTAAAGAATCACATAATCGTAAATCATAAATCACAAATTCATCACTTCTCCCCCTTCAACATGAAATATCTTGTATTCCATGGCATGTTGCTTCAAAATTTCGTCAATATGTTCACGATTGGTATCCGTAACAAAAACCTGACCAAAGTCCGTACTTGAAACAATTTGAATGATCTGGCTTACCCGGTCAGTGTCTAGTTTATCAAAAATATCATCCAACAGCAACAACGGCTTCACCCCCTTCTGCTTCACTAAATAAGCAAACTGTGCCAATTTCAACGCTGTCAGGAAACTCTTTTTCTGCCCCTGGGAACCCAGCTTTTTCACAGGATACCCTTCCAGACTCAAGTTCAAATCATCCCGATGTACACCCACTGTCGTGTAAGTCAATATCCGGTCCCGATCGAAACTACCGCACAATGAAGCCAAAAAATCATCATTCTTTATAGTCGTTGAATATTCCAGCATAACCTTTTCCCTTCCCAACGAAACCCGGCCATAATACATTTGAAACATTCCCTCCAGCTCTGCCACGAAAGCCCTGCGTCGTTCAAGAATGACACGCCCGCAATCCGCAAGTTGTTCGTCCCATGCGGACAACATATCCGCATCAATAGACTGTCCCGCATATTCCTTCAAAAAACTGTTTCGCTGTATCAACACCCGGTTATAGCGAATCAATAATTGCAAATACTCTTTATCACACTGGCTGATCACCCCGTCAATAAAACGTCTTCTCTCCTCGCTAGCACCATCAATCAATACCACGTCCGCAGGGGATATAATAACTAACGGCAACAACCCGATATGATCAGAAAGCCGGGTATAAGCCTTTTTATTCTTTTTAAAAATCTTCTTCTGTCCCCGTTTCACCCCGCAATACACGTCAATCTCCTCGTCCCCGTGCATGTATTGCCCCTCGATCACGAAAAAAGCCTCCCCGTGGCGAATATTTTGCGCATCGGGCAGGTTAAAATAGCTTTTACACATCGACAACTGGTACACGGCATCCAGAATATTGGTCTTCCCCACGCCGTTATTCCCGATAAAACAATTAAACCGGGAACAACACGCAACACTCGCCTCGGCGATATTCTTATAGTTGACAACATTCAAATTCTTTAAAATCATTCACTTCAACTGTTAGTGGTTACAAGCAACAAGTTTCAACACAAACGTGAAACAGATGACCAAAAGTAAGGAAAAGAAGGATATAATCCGCCGGACAGATAATTTTTTGCATAAAATTTCGCGGAGGCCCTTTTGGTATCAAAAAAAAAATTAATTTTGCACGTTGACGAGCGATACGTCTAGGAATAAGAAAAGTAAATAACAAAAACATATAACCATGTCAAAAGAGAAACAGAAACGTGCGGATGGCTTTGAACAAATTGAAGAAGCCACGATTTCGACCGAACAATTTATCGAGAAAAATCAAAAGTTATTGGTAAGAGGAGTCCTCGTTATAATCATCGTGGTAGGTGCGATCTTGGGATACTATAGATTCTACAAGGCCCCGATGGAACAAGAAGCGCTGAAACAAATGTTCATTGCCGAGAACCTTTTTGAAAAAGATTCCTTCAACATGGCTCTTAACGGTGATGGAAACGCTCCCGGTTTCTTGGAAATCATTGACAAATACGGTTCTACACCTAGCGGGAATTTGGCAAACTACTATGCAGGGATATGCTATTTACATTTGGGGGACAACCAAAACGCCATCAAACACTTGGAAAAATTCTCTTCTGACGATGTGATTTTTTCCAGCATGGTAACGGCAAACCTCGGTGATGCTTACATGCAGTTAGGCGATTTCAAAAAAGCTTCCAACTATTATCAAAAAGCGACAACCGGAACGACCAACATGGCTACAACCCCGGTGATCATGATGAAAGCCGGACTTGCCTTCGAAAAAGCTAACGACTATAAAAGTGCGTTGAACATGTACGAAAGATTAGAGAAAGAATTCCCCGCTTCTTATGAAGCTCGTGACATCGAAAAGTACATCACTCGTGCAAAACTGCACATGAAATAAGAAATTCTGAACTACTGAATAAGCTATCCTCAAAGGGTAGCTTTTTTTATACTCAACACATTCGTGTCAGCTATTCATCCACAAAAACTAATGAAAATTCGATGTAATCCCTTTCATATTCCATCTATATAAATACTCTTCCCCAACACATTCACGGAACACCTACGCCACACGGACGCTCCACGAGCGAAGGTGCACCGAAGATGTAGCGAAAGTACACCGAGGATATCCACTGTTTTAATCGAAACTACAAGGGTTCATCACCGTATTCCAGCACCCCGTAACAAGTCACGCAAGAAGTAGCCGTGGAGGTGTTCAAGACTTATTTTCACGTAAAAATCCTCCATCAGCTTCGCTGCCACCTCCTTTATAAACAGAGGAGAAACTGGTGCTTATCACTCAAAATAAGGAGTAACTAAACTCTCCCTCTGTTTATAGAGGAAGTCCCTAGGGGGAAAATATAGAGTTTTGCCCACTCTAATCACACAAAAATAACCCCGCCTCAACGAGACGGGGTCACCATTATATAGTCTTGATTACTTCTCGAACAACTTTCCGAAATCCTCCATGGATATCTCTTGCTCTTCCAATTTCACGCCCTCTTTAATAACATTGAAAATCTTGTTTTCCAATGCTCGGTCGTAAAGACTGGCACGTTGTTTCTCGTTTTCAAGCAAACGAACGGCAAAACCATCCAATTGCTCGTCAGACAAACCGTACAACCCGTATTGTTGTAATTGAGCGGCGGCAACTTCACGCCCCACCGCCTTCATATCCTCGTCCTCAACTTTTATGTTATTTTCCTTGATCATGTCACCCTTGATCAACTGCCATTTGAATTCATCCCGATAAGAATCGAAATCTTTATCAACAGCCTCTTGGGTTAATTCTTTATTGGTAGCCAACATCCAACGCTTCAAGAATGCTTCCGGAAGAACCACATCCTCGTTTTTCTTCAACATCTTGTCACGAGCATCCACCGTCAAACGGTACTCGCTATGAGCTCTGAACTGTTTAGCCAAGTCTTCTTTCACACGGGCACGGAATTCCTCAACGCTCTTCACGTTACCTTCCCCGTAAACTTTATCAAATAAAGCCTGATTCACTTCCGCCTCAACGTAACGCTTGATCTCGCTAATGATAAAGCAGAAATCAGAAGTAACATGCTCGGCTTCTTCCTTGCTTACTTGTAACAAAGCTGCATAATCCGTTTTGTTTGGGTAAGCTTTTGACGGGTTGAAAATCACCTCGTTTCCGGCCTGTTTACCGGTAAAGATTTTCACTTGCTCTTCATCCTTCATGTGCTCAACAGACAAAGAGGCATCCTCAACATGAATTCCGCCTTCTTTAGGCTTTCCATCTTCTCCCAACTCGATCAACTCACCCTTCACATACTCAGATCCCTCGATCATGTCAACCGGAGTCAATTCTCCATTACTCTTGCAGATGCTTTCAATCTGTTTGTCTATCATTTCATCATCTACCTTGATGATGTAGTAAGGAACTTTCTCTCTTTTGCTTAATTTCACGTTCATCACGGGAGACAAAGCGATATCATAAACAAATTCGAAGCTTTCCTCGTCCAGATTCAACTCCTTCTGTTCTGTCTCGCTCGGAAGTGGTTCACCCAAGATATTCAAATCGTTCTCTTGGATATAATTAGACAAACTCTCTCCGATCAACTTGTTGATCTCCTCAATCAAAACGGCTTTACCGTACATTTTCTTGATAATACCGAAAGGAGTTTTCCCTTTCCGGAAACCATCAATCACCGCTTTCTTCTGGTAATCTTTCAACGCGTCGCTCACGCGAGTTGCGTAATCATCCTTATCCAATTGAATCTTAATGGTTGCATTAAGATCATCGATTTGGTTCTTTGTTACATTCATACTTCTCTATGATAATACAATAATTGATAAAACAAACAAAAAGGCCACCTCATTGTAAGGCGGCCATCTCTTCAAGTGCGGGCGAAGGGACTCGAACCCCCACGCCTTGCGGCACTAGATCCTAAGTCTAGTGCGTCTACCAGTTTCGCCACGCCCGCTTGCTATTTTGACGGTGCAAATATATTGCTTTTTCGTGAAAAGCAAAACGATTTGACCGTTTTTTTATTTTTTCCTGCGTAATTCAAAATTTTTCCCCAGGTAAACCCTTCTAACTTCCGGATCATTAGCCAAATCCTCCGCGGAACCAGATTGTAAAATTCGCCCGTCATACAACAGATAAGCCCGGTCTGTAATACACAAAGTCTCCTGCACGTTGTGGTCCGTGATCAGAATCCCGATATTTTTCTCTTTTAACTTGATCACGATACTCTGAATATCCTCCACGGCAATCGGGTCCACGCCGGCAAAAGGTTCATCCAACAGGATAAATTTCGGGGCTATCGACAACGCTCGCGCAATTTCCGTACGGCGACGCTCGCCTCCCGATAATTGAATTCCTTTGCTCTTGCGGATATGTTGCAAACCGAACTCGTCCAACATCTCCTCTAACCGGTGACGCTGGTAATCTTTCGGTAAATTACTCATTTCCAGAACGGCCTTGATATTATCCTCCACGCTCAACTGCCGGAACACGGAAGCTTCCTGAGCAAGATACCCCACGCCAAGCTGGGCACGACGATACACGGGTTCTGTCGTGATCTCCGTGTCATCCAAGAAAATACGTCCCCCATTCGGTTTAATCAATCCCACAATCATATAAAATGACGTGGTTTTCCCTGCCCCGTTCGGTCCCAATAACCCGACGATCTCCCCTTGTTCCACGTTCACGGAAACTCCTTTTACCACCGTACGGCTCTTGTATTTTTTTACTAAGTCCTCAGCTCTTAATTTCATATCTTACTATTTTACCGCGCTAAGATAGTCTTTTACACTTGAAAATTGAAAATTGAAAATTGAAAAATATCAGAAATTTAGATGTAACGAGAAATTAATCGCAAAATTATCCACGTCCTGCCCCGAACGATCCCCCCGATGCGTCAACCGCCAGATGGCATCCACACGAATAAAACGGAAAATATTCTCGATACCGACACCGGCTTCTATATAAGGCTTCGACACGGAAGACATACCCTCCGGGAACCGGAAAATGGCATCCGTGTTAGGCAGACTACCGTTGTTCTTATCCGACAACGTACCCCACAAAGCCTTCACGGTTGCCACCTCACGCCATTTCAACCGTTTCATCAACGGGATCTTACTCAAGAAAAATCCTTTAAAATGATGTTCCCAGAACACAGCCCCCCATAAATCGGATGCGAACTCGTAGAAATTCATGCAAGAGAAAGCGTAAGGATCATAAAAATAGGTGGCATTCCCCTCGTGCAACTTCAACAACGGGTAAGGAACCTTGTTAAATATCTTTCCCCCAGATAACATGATATCACTGTACCCTAACGGAGCAATATTGAAATCATGTTTCACGGACAATTCCAGACGGTAATACTCGTAATCCCCGTTTAATACATTCTTTAACCCGGCCACCACGTCAATTCCCACGATCGGAAAATCCGATCCCATGGAAACTTTATCAAAAGTTTGCCGCACGACAACCTCGTTCCTCGACAAACGTGTTCCAAAACGCAACTGGGTTGTGTGAATCTGATCCACGATCTCTCCGTTCGGGCGAACAAAATCAACATATTTCGTGGGAAACATTTGACGATATTCCAAAGTAAAGGAATTCGAAAAACCCTGCCACCATTCCTTCTCGTAACGCACTTCAAATGAATTAATTAATGTCAATTTATCATTGTTTCCCCTAGAAAATATCGAACTCAATATATTACCCGTGGTAAAAGCATTCTCGCTGGCTCCCAACTGTAACACATCATGCCGACCACTAATTGTGAACTTCGACGTCGGTTGATTATTAAAAATATATTCAACGGTTCCGCCGCCTTTAAATTCACCATCTTTCGTGCTATACGCCCCGTATCCGGTAAGCCGTACATGCTTGCTAAAATCACTCGTAGTTTTGACCCCCAACTGGAAACGACATCCCTCCAGCTTATTAAAACTCATCAATTTATAATAAGGCCCGAAACCGATATACTTCGTGTTATAGTATCCAAGCAAGGCGGTCTGTATTATGTCATATATATTTTTATATAGCGGGACATTCTTTATCGAGTCCACCATATTATATATATTCTGTTCCTTCTCACTTAACTCGTAAGGACGCACAGATTGCCAGTAATTTTCGTCATTTTGAAGAACATCTTTATTAATGATCACATCATTATCCAGTTTCTGAATCTCGGCAGGAATATCCTCGTTCACTTTCACGTTCGAATAGTCAATCTGGCGGTGCCCCATAAACGAAATTAACTTGGACGAGTCCTTCATCTGCACGGTAAAATCGGCCAATATTTTATCCTGTTTCAAAAACCAGGTGGAATCATTAATCAATTCGTTTGTATTCTCGATAGCCAAATCCCTGATCCAGTTCACATTCAATCCTTTGGCCATGCGTAAACGGGCAGATTCCAACGCCCATGTCGTGGAGTCTATATTTACCTCCCCATCAAATACCGGAGTTGATTTCCCCTTAGGATGAAAACGAATCTTGTATATCTTTCGCCCCTCCTTCTGTATGCTATCTACCAAAAAATACTTGTAATACATCAACCCGTGTTCACTCAGCGGGCTGGCAAAATTTACCTCAAAAATATTAATGTAATTATCATACAAGTTCACATTCACGTGTAGATGTCCCGTGAACTGGGCCAAACTGTAATCCTCCTCGATACCCGAAATCCGACTGGCTTTCACGATCTCCCTTGATAATTTCGGGGAACGGCGATAATAGTAATCTGCCGAAGCCTCTGAGATCATCACCGGTAGATAAGCCTTTCCCGTGATGGCCGAAGTGTCCATATACTGGAAAATAAAACCGAAATTCTTCTGTAATTTTTTATTCTTAAACTCCGGCTTCATATTCGCAATATCCAGTTCCATCTTAGTATAGGTAGTGTAACTATACGAATCCTTTTCTGCCGGGTTATTTCTCTTCTTATTCTTTGAAATATTCCGCAAGATTGCGTGAGCCGGATTCTCTCCGGGTTTTACCTTCACCTCATCCAAATGAGTCACGATTGGTACCAGTTTAAAATCGATCGTGTTAAAAGCACCCTTCTTGACCGCCACCGTCTGACGCTCATAAGAGACAAAAGATGCCATGATTTCGCTGACATCCTCACGAGTCTCGATATCATAATTCCCGTCAAAATCAGTCGTTACACCAATCGTAGTACCCACAAATACGATACTTACCAATGGCATCGGCTCCCCCGTTTCTGCATCTACTACTTTTCCCCTAACCTTCGTCGTCTGTGCCTCTACAACAGATACCCACGCCAATAATAGTAAGACAAAACACAACTTCAAATATTTCATTACAAAAAAATTTACGATTTTAGATTTACGATTTCAGATCAGGAACAACCATTCAAGATGAAGATAATACCCCATCATAAATCATCAATCACAAATCATACATTAAACCACTCCTTCACGCAATATGTCGTGTATGTGTACCATTCCTTTGTAATGACGATCATTATCAACAACAACCAGTTGAGTGATACTATTCTGCTCCATCATCCGGTAGGCATTGTACGCCAGTTCGTCCTCCGATATTGTCTTGGGGGATTTTGACATGACATCCTTTGCCGTCAACCCGTCCACATCATCATATTTCTCCATCATCCGTCGCAAGTCACCATCCGTGATAATTCCTTCCAAACGTTCTTCCTCGTCCACGATCGCCACCGCACCCAAACGTCCTTTGGACATGGCCAGAATCACGGGGCGAATTCCCGTTTCTCTCGTGATACAAGGCCGATTCGTTCCATCGTAAACATCCGAAACCCGCGTGTACAAACGTTTTCCTAAACTTCCGCCCGGATGGAATCTCGCAAAATCCCTGCTTGAGAAACTGCGACACTCTACCAAACACATTGCTAATGCATCTCCCAGCACTAACTGTGCCGTAGTTGAATTTGTCGGAGCTAAATTTAAAGGACAAGCCTCTTTTTCCACTTTCGCTTTCAGCACATAAAGCGAGTTCTTAGCCAGAAAAGAGTCCGTATTTGACACCATTGCCACGATATTATTATTTCCGTTATTCCGTATCAACGGGATCAAAACTTTTATTTCCGGAGTGTTTCCACTCTTAGAAACACAAATTACCACATCCTCTTCCCGGATCATTCCTAAATCACCATGAATAGCGTCCGCGGCATGCATAAACACAGCCGGAGTTCCGGTGGAATTCATCGTTGCCACGATTTTTGTCGCGATAATTGCACTTTTTCCAATACCAGTGATAATCACCCGCCCCTTATTTTCATAAATTAATCTAACGACCGCCTCAAAATCATCATCTATGTAGTTTATCAGATTTTGAATAGCTACTGTCTCATCTTGAATCACTTTGCGCGCAACCGATTTTATATCTACCATGACTATCTAATTATAAATATTCATTCAAAAGTCGTCCTTACAGCAAAAAAAGAAAAAAACTATTGCACTTATCATTTTTTGCTATAACTTTACTAGGGACAAAAGTATCATTTTTTATGATAGCTCAAAAACGAGTGATGATAGATTTATTATAGAAGATTTTGTTTGTAGAAACAAATTAAGTTATAAATTTGCGCACCCGTGTAAAAATGGGGTGTGTGAAAATAAAAAAAACAATGGGATTGCAAATAGATTTACATGCTAAACTAAAAGAGTATTTCGGCTTTGATAACTTCAAAGGGAACCAAGAGCAAATAATAAAGAACGTCCTCGCCGGGAACAACACGTTTGTGCTGATGCCAACGGGAGGTGGGAAGTCTTTATGTTACCAGTTACCAGCCTTAATACTTGACGGAACAGCAATAGTGATATCACCACTAATTGCTTTAATGAAAAACCAGGTTGATGCTATGCGCTCGTTCAGCGCATCGGAGGGTGTTGCCCACTTCATGAATTCGTCTCTTAGCAAAAGTGATATTCTAAAAGTGAAAGAAGACGTGTTGAGTGGTAAAACAAAACTATTATATGTAGCCCCAGAGTCACTAACCAAAGAAAGTAATATTGAATTCTTACGGAAAGTACAAATTTCCTTTTTCGCAGTGGACGAAGCACACTGTATATCCGAATGGGGACACGATTTTCGTACAGAGTATCGCAAGATCAGACCGATCGTGGAGCAAATCGGGAAAGCCCCGATTATCGCTTTAACGGCAACCGCAACCCCGAAAGTCCAACACGATATTCAGAAAAACCTGGACATGCTGGATGCTCAAGTGTTTAAGTCTTCCTTCAATCGTTCAAACCTTTACTACGAGGTCCGTCCGAAGGTAGACCCCACAAAAGATATTATCAAATTTATTAAAAACAACGAAGGCAAATCAGGAATCATTTACTGTCTGAGCCGCAAAAAAGTGGAAGAACTCACGGAGGTTCTTTGCGTGAACGGAATTAAGGCTGCCTCCTACCATGCCGGCATGGACGCCTCCGCCCGTAGTGCAAACCAAGACAAATTCTTGATGGAAGAAGTCAATGTTATCGTGGCAACAATCGCTTTTGGTATGGGCATTGACAAACCGGACGTACGTTTCGTCATTCATTATGATATTCCGAAAAGCCTCGAAGGCTATTACCAGGAGACCGGAAGAGCCGGACGGGACGGTGGAGAAGGTTATTGCCTAACATTCTACAGTTACAAAGACATCCAAAAACTGGAAAAGTTCATGCAGGGAAAACCGATTGCTGAACAGGAAATCGGGAAACAACTCCTCATGGAAACAGTTTCCTACGCAGAAACTTCTCTTTGTCGCAGAAAAGTACTGTTACACTATTTCGGTGAAAACTATGATGAAGAGAATTGCGGAGCCTGTGATAACTGCTTATTCCCGAAGAAAGAATTCGAAGGCAAAGAATTCTTAATCGATGCATTGAATGCTATCCTTGAAGTAAAAGAGAAATTCAAGGTGGATCACATGGTAAATATTCTTCTCGGGGAAACCGATTCCATGATAAAATCGTATCATCATGACGAACTGGAATCTTTTGGTGTCGGTTCTGAGAAGAACTCACAGTTCTGGAACATGGTATTCAGACGCGCTTTAATTGCTAATTATATAGAAAAAGATATTGAACAATACGGGGTCATAAAATTAACTGAAAAGGGCCACGAATTTTTAAAAGAACCTAAAGATTTTATGCTGATGGAAGATCATAACTTTGAAGAATCAGAAGATAAACTTCAGGAAAAAGGGGGAGTATCAGCACTCGACAACACCTTATTTGCTATCTTGAAAGATTTACGGAAAAAGATTGCCAAGAAGAACAATCTGCCACCATACGTGATTTTTCAAGATCCGTCCCTAGAGGATATGTGTACCAATTACCCGATCACGTTGGAAGAGCTAGCCAATATACAAGGTGTAGGTTCAGGAAAAGCTCAAAAATACGGACAGGAATTTGTAGAAGTAATCAAACAATACGTTGAAGACAACGAAATCGAAAGAGCACAAGATTTGGTTGTTAAAACTGTTGCCAACAAATCGAAATTCAAGGTATATATCATTCAAAATATTGACCGCCAAATTGATCTGGAAGACATTGCTTCTGCGGAAGGCCTTAGCTTCGAGGAACTGATCAAAGAAATGGAAGCCATCGTCTTCTCCGGAACCAAACTTAACATTGATTACTATATCAACCAAATTCTGGATGAAGAACAACAGCAAGAAATCATGGATTACTTCATGGAAGCTAAAAGCGACAATATTGGAGATGCCTATGATGAATTCGAAGGTGATTACTCAGAAGAAGATCTTCGTCTGATGCGACTGAAACTACACTCCAAACATGGGAATTAAATAAAAGCGACTTTAGGTCGCTTTTTTTATTCCATCCGATCAATCATCACATCCGGCAAATGCTGTATAAACTGGAATAACAAAGTCTCATCCCCCGTCTTATGGGTACGAATAACCATCGTCACCCGATAAGTAGTCATATCTCCTAATTTAGATGATTCGGTAGAATACGAACTGATCGTGTGCTTCTTACACTTTATCTCGTCGGTAACCTCCTTGATTACCTCTTGACTTGTTGTCGTAAATATCAACAATACATTCCGCTGACTGAACTTTTGGAATATATATCCCAATCCTTCCAAACCCAACAAAGTCAATAACATCGCACTGATTCCCAACCAATATTGTCCGGCACCAACAGCAAGACCAATGGCAGAAGTAGCCCATATTCCGGCAGCCGTGGTCAATCCTCTCACAAATAACTTCTGGATAATAATGGTCCCGGCCCCCAGAAACCCGATACCACTCACCACTTGAGCCGCAATACGACTCGGGTCAAGACCGATCCCCGTATCCCCAAGAATATCCCAGAATCCATATTTCGACACGATCATAAAAAGAGCGCTACCCAAAGCTACCAAGAAATGAGTTCTAAATCCCGCCTCCTTCGCCCGGTATTCACGATCCAAGCCTATGATAGCCCCTAAAACTCCGGCCACAAGTAATCTAAAGAAGAAATCCCATGTCATCATATCCGTATCTATTTTACTCGATTCTTATCTTCACACAAAGATAAACCAATCTACGCAAAATTGCGTATGAAAGATACAGTAGGATAAAAAAACTTTATTAACCCAACAATAAGATATGGCATTATTACTCGTAATTCTGTTTATTAGCGGCTACATTCTGATTGCCCTGGAACATCAGACCGGAATTAATAAAAGTGCCATAGCACTCCTTCTAGGGATACTGCTATGGACTCTCATTCCACATACTGACAACGAAATTATTAATCACCTCGGAGATACTGCCGAGATTTTGTTTTACCTGCTCGGGGCAATGACAATCGTGGAATGGATTGACACACACAACGGGTTCACCTTGATCACGGACCATATCACCACACGTAACAAACGAAAATTATTGTGGATCATTGCCTTGATCACTTTTATCATGTCTTCCGTACTTGATAACTTAACCACAGCCATTGTCATGATCATGTTACTTCGCCGCCTAGTTAACGAGCAAAGAGAACGATGGATATTCGGCAGCATCGTTATTATTGCCGCTAATGCGGGTGGAGCATGGACCCCGATCGGGGACGTTACCACGATTATGCTCTGGATTAATGATAACATCACCTCTCTGAATATTATCCATCACTTATTCCTCCCAAGTCTGGTTTCATTAATCATTCCACTAGCCATCACAACCTTCTGGCTACAAGGAGAAACACAACCACAACAAGCAACAAACACGAGCACGGCCTTAGCCATCAGTCGCAGAGAACAAATAACCATCCTGATCATCGGCATTGCCAGCCTCCTATTTGTTCCTGTTTTTAAAGAATTCACGAATCTCCCTCCATTCATGGGCATCATGCTAGCTTTGGGATGCGTGTGGACATACTCGGAAGTTCTCTATAATCGAAAAAGGAATCTTCCCTTGGAAAAGATACACCGCATTCCATCCATTCTTACGAAAGTCGATTATAGTACACTCCTATTCTTCCTGGGAATCCTTATGGCCGTTGCAGCCTTGCAAATAGCAGGTTTACTTGACCAGATGTCCACGTTCTTAAATAACAAGATACACGATATTTACTTAATTAACATGATCATAGGTTTTCTCTCCTCCGTGATTGATAATGTTCCGCTCGTTGCCGCTGCCATGGGAATGTATCCTTTGACTCACACAAACGTCACGTTATCACCATATCTCATGAATTTCACAACGGATGGAGCATTCTGGGAACTCTTAGCATATTGTGCCGGAATCGGTGGCAGTATTCTGATCATCGGTTCTGCAGCCGGAGTTGTCGTTATGGGTATGGAACGTATTAATTTCATGTGGTACATGAAGCACATCACCTGGATTGCCCTTCTCGGTTATCTGGCCGGAATCGGCGTATATTATCTACAATCTCTTTTATAATTAAGAAAGACCGTCCTACCAAACGGCAAGACGGTCTTTTTATTTTATCTAAATATTCTTTATTCCATATAGCGAATAATCGTTTGTTCCCGATCCGGTCCCACGGACACAATCTTGATCGGTACCCCAGTCTCCTCTTCCAAGAATGCCAAATAATTATTGAACTCTTCCGGGAATTCGTCCTCTGAAGTCATTTTTGTCATATCACATTTCCAACCCGGTAACTCGGTATAGATCGGTTTTACTCCTTCCGTAATATCAAACGGGAAATAATCTACCTCTTCTCCATCCACCTCGTAAGCAACGCAAGCAGAAATCGTGTCAAAAGTATCCAACACATCACTCTTCATCATTATCAACTGGGTCACTCCATTAATCATGATAGCGTATTTCAATGCCACCAAGTCTACCCATCCACAACGACGTTTACGACCAGTCACGGCACCAAATTCATGTCCCAACTCACAAAGTTTTTCACCCGTTTCATTTTCCAGTTCCGTTGGAAATGGTCCGCTACCTACACGGGTACAATATGCTTTGAAGATACCATAAACTTCTCCAATACGACGAGGAGCAACTCCCAATCCTGTACAAGCCCCCGCACAAACCGTGTTGGAAGAAGTCACGAAAGGATAAGAACCAAAATCTATATCTAGCATGGTCCCCTGAGCCCCTTCAGCCAAAATGGATTTCTCATCATCTAATAATCGGTTAATCTCATGCTCACTGTCCACTAACTCGAATTGTTTCAGATACTCGATTCCTTCCAACCACTCTTTCTCCGTAGCTGCTAAATCGTAAGTAAAGTTTAAACTTTTCAATATCTGTTCGTGACGAGCTTTCGCCTTTGCGTATTTTATATCGAAATCATGTAGAATATCACCTACACGAACACCGTTTCTACTAATTTTATCCGTGTATGTCGGTCCGATCCCCTTTCCGGTAGTCCCCACTTTAGCATCACCCTTGGCAGCCTCATAAGCCGCATCAAGGAATCGATGGGTCGGCAAAATCAGATGTGCTTTCTTGGATATATGAAGTCTTTTTCTCAAATCATGCCCAGACGCCGCCAAAGCTTCTGCTTCCGCTTTAAACAAAGCAGGATCAATCACGACACCATTACCGATGATATTGACTTTATCTCCTTGAAAAATTCCGGATGGAATGGAACGAAGTACATATTTCTGACCTTCGAATTCAAGCGTGTGCCCTGCATTAGGCCCTCCTTGAAAACGAGCCACGACATCATAGTTCGGGGTTAACACGTCAACTACTTTTCCCTTACCTTCATCTCCCCACTGTAATCCCAACAATACATCTACTTTCATCTGATACTATATTTTTATAAAACAAACATGCAAAATTAATATTTATTTCTTACCTGCCAACTTACAAGTGCTGCAAATACCATAAATATAAAGCATGTGATGATGAACGGTAAAATCATACTTTTCTTCCACGTGTTCGACAATTTCCTCTAATCGTGAATCAGCAAATTCCTCCACTTTCCCGCACACCTTGCATACAATATGTTCGTGTTTCCGGTTATTATACGCACGTTCGAATTGCGCAATGTTATTCCCGAACTGATGCTTGATTACCAGCTTACATTCCAACAACAAATCAATCGTATTGTACAATGTTGCACGACTAACCCTGTAGTTCTTATTCTTCATAAACACGTACAGAGATTCTATATCAAAGTGCCCGGAATGAGAATAGATCTCATCTAAAATAGCATATCTCTCTGGCGTCTTGCGATGCCCTTTCTGCTGCAGGTAAGTGGTAAAAATCTCTTTCACCGTCTCCTTTATTTTTTCCATTGAGTCCAAAGCTAATTCTATTTACAACATCGCTAAGTTACAATAATTATCCGAAGTTCTATCTTTATTTAGACAAAATTTAATTTAGACATCCAAATTCTCTACCCGAGAAACGTTCTCCACTCCCTTCAGAGAAGCGATCTTCATCATTAAATTGTTCAAATCCGCCGTATTATGCACGTACAAATGAATCATCCCCTCGAAAATCCCATCCTTGGTTTCAAAATGCACCGTCCTCATATTCACGTTACTCTCTTTTGATATAATCATCGTAATATCACTCACGATTCCGATGCTATCAATGCCGTTTAATTTGATCACGGCAAGGAAAGACATGATCTTGTGACTGACCCATTTCACGGGAACAATTTTGTCCCCGAAACTGGACATCAAGCGGATTGCCTCCGGGCATTTCCGTTTATGCACGGTAATTTTATCCCCACCTATCTTCATACCTACCACATCATCACCCGGGATCGGATTACAACACGGAGCAATGATAAAGTCAGAAGCATCATTGGTAATGTCATTAATCACTTTCCCCTTTTCTTCTTCTTTCTCTTTGTCCGGCACAGACTTATCCTTGTCGCTCTTAAAGAACTGGAGTTTCCAATACTTAACAAATTTATTTTCTGACTTTTTCTTTAAGGCTTTACGCACCTCCTCTATGTCCAAATGCCCTTTAGCAAGACTCACGTATAGATCGTCTTTATGCTGCAACTTCAAATGTAATAAAGCCTTATTCAGATTTTCCGCCCCGAAAGGCAGTTTCATATCTTCCAGCAACTTTTCAAACATGGTAGTTCCGATACGGATTTGCTCTTTTTTCTCCCTCCGGAAAACCATAAGTATATTATTCCGAGCTTTAGCTGTAACGATAAAATCAAGCCAATCACTTTGTGGTTTCTGTTTATCGCTGGTCAGCACCTCAACTTGATCACCACTCTGTAACCGATGACTCATCGGGACCAGTTTGTGATTCACCTTGCCGCCTATACATGAATTCCCGATCTCCGTGTGAATATCATAAGCAAAGTCCAAAACGGAAGCTCCTTTCGGAAGTGTTCGCATCTCCCCCTTCGGGGTAAACACCCGGATCTCCTTGGCAAAAAGATTAAGTTTAAACTCGTCTAAAAATTCCAACGCATCAGTTCCCGGTTGCTCCAACATCTCCTTGATACCCGCCAACCACTTGTCCACCTCGTTACTCGCTTCAGCATTATCCCCCTTGTATTTCCAGTGTGCAGCCAATCCCTTCTCGGCAATCTCATCCATCCGGCGGGAACGAATCTGCACCTCTATCCACTTCCCCCCGGGCCCCATAACGGTAAGATGTAAGGCCTCGTAACCATTAGCCTTCGGAACACTCACCCAATCCCGGATTCTCTCCGGTTTTGGACTATACATATCAGTAATCAACGAATAAATATTCCAGCATTGCCATTTCTCC
>DYVS01000141.1:0-5893 GCA_020743075.1 Butyricimonas virosa
TCACATGGGAGGAAGCCTTCGATTTAAAATACGAAATGGGAATGTTACCTGAACCGTTCATTCCGACCTGCGTAACTTCCATTGCTCCCCGGGATTGGAGTTATACTAGAAACATTTTATTAACTACCACCGAAGTATATTGCAAAAATGTCGGAAGTGGATATATCTACGAATTACCCCAAAATAATATTCTTGAAGAGGAAAAAACATTCAAAGTTGCTCCGGTAGTTATCACAAGTGGGGAAGATATAACCTCTCAATGGGAGCCACCAGTGATACTTTATGACACGGATAACAACCGCTTTGTTCAACTCGACTTAACCTGGAACGGAACCTCTTGCAGAATCCCGACCTTAAAGAAGGAAATATGGCCCATGGTTACAGGGAAAGACTTCGTCTATGCCACGAACACACGCCAGAATTACGCCAGCTCGTTCATTATTCTAAGAGATAATAATAATAAATTATGGCTACACGGTTTAGGTAACATTTACCAAAATTCCTTTGCCCAACTAGAAAAGTATTACTATCAGTTAGACGCTCCAGACATCGAACGAGCCAAATTGTTCGCAGTTCACACATATTATTATTTTCTGTTTTACGTCGTAGATAACCAAATATATCAGTTTGATATGGTTACCAAAGAAAGCCGAAAATTAACTCCTAAAGATAAGGATGGTAATGATATTAACTTCTCCGGAGAGGAAATCACATTTATCAAGTTTAACCTCCTTCAGTATGGGAACAGAAATGATCCGAACGGATATGGTCAAAGTGAATATTGTCTCATCGTAGGTTCAACCAAAGGAGGTGAAACCGGAGGTATGATTCGAATGTTAAATATCAAGGAGAGAATGAATGACGAAGTAACCCTATATAAAGAATACCCAGGATTCGCCAAACCGATTGATATTGTATTTAGAGAAAGAAAATAATTATCTGCATCCGTTAGTAGAGTAAAAACAATAATTTAAACCGTGCCAATCATGAATATATTTCATTCGACTGGCACGGTTTAGTATCAGTATTTTCTAAATTTCACTACTATTCAATCATTAAGTACATCATCTCTTTACCTCGGTAAAATATAACACACTACAACTCTTATTCTTTAAAACGTTTCAGGTTCGCTGAAGTAAATCCCCATTCCGGAGTCAAAATACTGCCCTCTCCCTTGAGGGTGTACCACGGGGATTTATCACGCTCTTTCGGGTTCTCCAGCACTTGAATATCTTGGGCCGGCATATAGCTTTGGGCCAGCAAATACAACTTTTCTCCCGTTGCGGGATTCTCTGCCATATCGACCACGATGACCGCATGCCCGGGTGAACCGCCTTGAATAAGCACGTCCCCGATCTGTATGGAAGTCACCGGTACGGACGTTAATTCCTTCGCCAAAGATAAAGTCCCGGCATAAGCGAACACCACGTCCAGATAGGCTCTAAAAGTTTTATAAGAGTAATCTTTTTCTTTGGATTTGTACCAGGAAACTTGATTTCCTTTCACGCTGATCCGGTAACCTTCTGCCCATTTCGTGTAATCGGCACGGAAACCGTTCGTGAAGTTAAAGTGGATCCGGTCATACGCTTTATGCTTATACAGGTATTCCGCCCGCAAACGAATCACGGCATCGGCACATTGTTGCAAATCCCGCTTACCGATCTCCATATCCACCACGGCACAATACACGCTCCGGTTCCATTTCTCCCGGCCATCGAAATAATGCACTTTAGTCCCGTGAGAACGCAAAGGAAGGTTCCTCAGGTATTCACCAAAAGAACCTTCCTTCACGTTTACCCTCGCATATCCCTCGGGGGGAACAATCCGGGTATGGATTTCTTTTCCATCCGCCCGGAGCAAAGTGTTCTGCCCTATCCCTTGCAGACAACAAAACAGGACGATGCAGAGGGTAATGCAATTTTTCATATTAATCCAGTAACATTCCAGCCGCAACTTTTTCAGCCACTTTCTTGGAAGTTAATTGCTCCAAAATAGCCAGACCGAATTTGAAAGCATACGCCGGACCTCTACCCGTGATCACGTTACCATCAACCACCACGCCATGAGGTTGCATTTCGGCTCCCGGTAAATATTCTTCAAATCCCGGATAGCAAGTCATTGTATATCTTTTGTTCATTTTTATCTTACTCAACACCAAAGCTGGAGCTGCACAAATAGCCGCCACGTAACCACCTTTGTCAAAGTGTTTCTGAATCATTTGCACCAATGCCGTACAATCTCCCAGATTCTTGGCACCCGGCATTCCGCCCGGACAAATCAAGAATTCCGCCTCTTCTTCTTTCACGTCACTCAACAAAAGATCGGCCACCACAGGAACTCCATGCGCACCTGTAACCTCTTTCTTATCGGAAATAGAAACCGTTTTCACTTCGATCGTTCCCCGACGTAAAACATCTACAACCCCGAGAGCTTCTACCTCCTCAAAACCATCCGCTAAAAATAAAAATGACTTTCTCATAATTCTTGTAGTTTTAAATGATTCTCCAAAATTACGAAAAATATAACAGGTTTCAAATCCTAAATGACAAACTACTCCTTCACACGCACCAGTTTCACGGCATCAGCAATGATCAGTTGCTTCTTAACTGGTAATTTATCATCCGGCACGCCATGAACTTGCACTAAACCGGCACTTTTATCCTCTGCATCAGCCTTGATCTCACCACCCCTGTCATCCAAAATCACTTGAGCCTTCCCGACCGGAAAATCGAATTTTCCCAAGGAAACCCACCCGACCGGAATAATATCCGCTTCCACGATCACCTCTTTTTCCATCAAGCTATTACATACCTTGTAATGCAGCAAAGAACCCGTGAAAACGGAACTAATCGGGGGATAAGTAAGTGATGAAACCTGATGATAAAAAAAGACTTCATATTTCCCGGCTTCCTTTATATCTGCCGTCCAAATAGCCTTTCCCGCCCCGGTTCCGGAAACTTTACCAAAAGCACTCCGCACGGGGATTCCATAGCTTTCTGCCGTGAACATTTCTGTCCATTCCTTCTTCTCCAATGACGCCTTAAAAGTCGATTTACGCTCCTTTGTCAAGAACGGTAATCTTTTCCGCTCCCCGGAATCAATCAACTGGAATTGTTCACTCCGGTTATCAACAATGATCTCGCCGGAATTTTCGAAGAAACGACGATCAATATCCCAAATGCCCTCCATACCTTCCCTTATTTTGGAAATTCCTTCTTTTACTAAAGGAATATTATAATCACCGGGAAAATTAGTCGCCAAATTCGTCCCGATGTAACCATGATCCCCGTTCATGATAAATTTTACCTCCTTGCATACTCCGGCCGGAATCATGTAATATTTCTCTCTCAGGGGCATATTAAAATCCACGGCAATGCCTCCTTCTCGTTTCGACATAAATTCATCCACCGTTTCATCATCAGCAAGAATTGATATAACCCCATCCATATCCGACATATTCCATACTTTAAAACCAACTTGATATTTCGGGAAGCCATCCGTAATAATTTGCTGTACCTGAATATCTCTTATATCAAAAGACGGGAGCCCCTCCCGTTGGTATAATTTATCCATAAACGGAAGTAAATCAACCCCTAGATCAGCCTGAAAATTCCGAGCGATCTGTTCTAAAGTAATTTCTTCAAATTGAGCGCCGGAAGAGAGCTGTTCCGAGAATTGGTACAACTTTTCGGGGGCAACAGAAGTAGATAAATAAGCTGCCAATGCTCCTGCTTCCAACTCAAAAATTCTTGCCTGTACTTTATCCGGTAACGAATCGTTAGAAAGAATTTCCTTCAAGCTGGCTTGCTTTAAACAATCAATAGCTAACATATCATCCGGTCTGAGACCGGTATTTCCTATTGTATATTTCTTTTTAGAAATAAACATTTTACTAAGTAGCATATTGGCTGCCGGATAAGTACCTGAAGACAAGAATCCCGTGAAATCGTAATACATAGGCAAAATGTCATGTAACTTTTGTTGAAGCAACGTGACGTTAGATTGCAATCCCATACGTTCAACACTATAAATCCCTTCCGGATCATCCAAATTCTCCTGTCTTTCCTTTGCAAATTTTTTCGCAACAGTCATCGGGACGTAGGAAGGAATACTTGCTGCCCGTTCTCCCAAAAAAACAAATTCAGGCTGGACAAATTCGCTACCCGTTTTCCATTTCCGTAAAAAAGAAACAAACGAGAGAGGACTTTCTACCAACATCAATTTTTGAAACGGGTAGCCCCGCCCGATTCTTGCCTCCAAACGTCCTTTGAGCATGGCCAAGACCTTGCTCAATTTCTCTCCCTGAATTTCAGTATACCCCTCGAAAAACAATTCATGGCCGGGGAAATAATAAAATTCCACATGAAGATTACCGATCTCGATTTCTTTCTTATGGTAGTTCCCGATACAAAGCGTTATCCCGGGTAATTTCTGCCGATTCTTGAAAAATACTTCACCTGTTTCATATTCCGGCTCGCCTTGCGATAGAACCTGTTGTCCATCCCGTGTTTTTACCCGCAGAGTATATTCCGAGAAATTTATTTCACGGGCATAAGGTGATACCATATTGATCGGGGGGACAGCTACCGGGTACCAAAGAATTTCCGGGTGTAACAAGGTATAGTTTTCTCCCAGATAAGCAAAACGAGTTCCGAAATTGAATAATCCACGTCGCTTTCCGGGATCATACCTTCCTACATTATGCCACTCTTCAAAAGGCACATCCAAGTAGCATATCGCCTCATCAATTTTACCTTTATAGGAGAGATGCAAAGAAATGGTATCACCCGGCAAAAGCTGGCGTTCAAGCACGACAACCTGCTGATCCCGGTGATAACCCATATCGTTACCTGCCTCCTTTAGAGAATAAATCTCTAACGAAGGATTCAGGTACAACACGATCTCCGAGAGCCTTTCCTGATTCCGATTCTGTAAGGTCATCCTGCTATCCAACCACATCTCTCCATCCTTCCACTCGTAGGTGATTTCATGATTGGTAACCCGTGCTTTAGGTCGGGATTGATATTCGACATAAGCTTGCCTATACTCTTCTGAACGGTACTCCCGCTGCCGAATTGTATCCCAATACAAAAACAAACAGATCACGCTGCACAATACAACCACTCCTCCACTTCCCCATTGCAATCCTTGATGTTCTTTATGGTCCCGCAGACGTTTCATGTTAGCGACCCAGAATAAAACTCCGGCAACACCCAACCCGGTATAAGTCAAGCGATGCAGCAAATACCCCTTCAAATCAGGGTGTCCTACCACGTCCGAAAACATATTCGGCAAATTCCTGCCCCAAAAGTCAAACGCTCCAAACTGCCACTCATCCAAATAGAAATATACACCCAATCCCAAAAGTCCCAGAACTAAAACAGATAGCGGACGATTTTTGACCATTGCCGATATACTCAATGCACAGCCCAATACAAAAATTAAAGTCGGGATGGACAAAGTAAACAGATAGAAAACATAAATCCACACGTTAAAAGGGGCTCCTACAACCCAAAGGTTTATATACATACATACCAACAGCACACATATATTCACGAAAAGGAACATCCTAAATATTCCTAGAAAACGACCGATGCAGTATTCACTGTTCCGAAACGGTCGGCACAGGAATACTTCCATCGCATCTTTTTTCCTTTCCCGGTACACGACCTCCATGCACACAAACAAAGCAATCAGGACTTGTACCAGGTTATAGTAATACATACTAAAAAAAGGAAAAGAAGAAGGAAGAGCCACTTTATACCAAAACACATTTACTTTTCCTTGCTTTATCATCTGCCATAACGAAATACCGACAAGGGCAATCACTACAAATCCCAGAAAAACAACATCTCGTCTTAACAGTTTAGACTCATAGCGAGCCACGATATTC
>DYVS01000142.1:0-7869 GCA_020743075.1 Butyricimonas virosa
CTTACCTTCAGGTAATAAATCCTTGTGAGGTGCTGGTTTTAAAAAATTCCACATGTTATTAGATTTTTATTGTAAAAATATTTTGTTATAAACACACTTCCACGCTTTTTTGCTCTACGGACTTGTTCTAAAACTCCCAAAAAATACATTCTTGTATCATGTTTCTTTTCCGATTCATAATTATCATTCTTTTAATGGACGCCGCACTTATTCCTTTCTCGAATGAAATCGAAATTGATTGCTTTCTTTTTCGCAATCACATTGTTTCATTGTGCAACAAATGTATGTGAATTGAATTTTAAAACAAAATGTTTTTCAAGAAAAAATCGTTTAAATTTTGATTTTAACACATTGATTTTTGATATATAGTTAAAAAACACCTTAGAGTGATGTGGTAAAAATCATTCTAAAACATTGGCCAATATTGATATAGGGTGTTCACACTGTTTGGATGTAGACATTTCGATTTGCCATTTGCATGTTTCGCAATCGGTAACCACGTAGTCAATGTCAAGTGCTTCTATTTGTTTGAATAAAGGTTCCCCGATGTCTTGAGAGGTTTTGTAATTCTCTTTTTTGAAACCGTAAGTTCCTGCGATACCGCAACATTGTGAATCCAATATGGTTAATTCGATATTGGGGATTAATTTCAACAACTCGATAGAATAGTAAGCCCATCCCAGTTTCTCCATGTGACAGGGCGTGTGATAGGCTACCTTAATTTTTTGCCCTGTTTTAAAATTCAATTTTGTTTTCTTTTGACTTAATAAGCGATAAATATACCGGGTGGCCAATTCCACGTCCTCACGAATATCTGCATTATCAATATCTAACAAGTGAGGGTACTCGTCTCGAATTGTAAACGTGCAGGTTGAAGAAGTTGCTATTACTGGCAATTTTTTCTCCAGCACGGACTTTCGAATCGAATTTATATTCGTGCGAGCCTGTCTTTGTGCTTGTTTGATCAATCCGTTCGAGATCAGGGCAACCCCACAACACTTTTCTTTTTCCAGAAGCTGTACCCCGATGCTAAAAGCATTCATGACCTTGATTAAGTCTTTTCCCAACTGAGGGTTGTTGTAATTCACGTAACACCCATGGAAATAACTTACTTGGCTTGGGTAGGCGGCTTGTTGCTCCGCAACTTTTTTATACCAACTTTCGAAAGTTCCGAAAGCGTATTTCGGAAACGTGCGTCGGTGATCGATTTTCATAACTCCATCCAAAATCGCCTTCACCGGCTTTAACCCCAAAGTTGTATTCACGATCGGGGCGAACGGGGTGGATAATGTTCCGACAAGGTCTGTATTGGCTAGAATATAATCCCGGAGTTTCGGTTGTTTTTTGCTATATTTGATTCGAGCGGCCTGGATAATGTCTCCGATTTTCACGTTCGAAGGGCAAGCGACCTCGCATCTTTTACAGTTGATACAATATTTCAAAGATTCATCATAAAAGTTGAATTTCTTCAACCGTAAGCGTTCTCCGTCGGGTCCTGCTTGTTTGGGGCCCGGATAATTGGGATTTACTGCTGCTACAGGACAATAAACGGTGCAAATTGTACATTTGATGCATTGTTCAAAATTGTTGTCGCTGATATTATGTTGTTGGAGATTCATGGCTTCTTTATTTACTTAAAATCTGTTCTGCTACATACATGGCGCTCAAAATGGAAACTCCAGCCCCGCATCCCTCTTTCAAAGGATTGAATCCCTCAAGGATTGCTCCGGTTGCATAAAGATTCTCGAAGATTTTACCTTCTCGGGTGCAATGGAACATGTTGTCGGTTTTGATCCCGAAAGATTGATAAGGTTGTGATTCGAACACATCGCTGTTGTACCATTGTGTTCTGTTCGGGGTAAATGTCACGTCGAGATCAAAAATTGGTTCGTATATTTTTTCTGTGCTGGCAATCAATCCTTGGCTGAAATAACTTCCCGTGGCAAGAATGAAATTTTGTCCTACAAAAGGGATATTTCCGTGGTTGAAAGAGTAAATTTGTGAAATTCTGTCCCCTTTCATCTCTGCTCGTAAAACTGTATCTCCCAACATGTAGATACCTCCATGTTGCTGGAAAACGGAACGAAGCTTTTGTTGGGTATGGATACCGGGAACAGAAGGCGGGAGCGTGGGTAAAAGATAGATAGGCTTGTTGATTTCTTTTCGTAAGTGATCTACCACATCTTCCCGGTTTAATCCCGTGATGGCGGGTAAAATAATTGAATCACAATTTTCACTTTCCGCTTTTAGAATCTGGATTAATTCTTTTATATTTTCTTGCTTGTCAAATACCCGGGCAATATTAACAGAGCGCATTTCCGTCGGATTCTTACGCAAGTTTTCAAGAGCCGGGAAATTGATAGAATGAATGCTGCATTTTGTTCCTATCTTTAGGAATTCATCTGTAATGAATTGCGTGTAAAAATCAAGAAATCCAGTGACGTTAAAAATACCCGGATGTTGAATTGGTAAACATTTTTCGTTTTCGCTTATCAATAAATTTTTAAGCGTGAGCCAGGTCGGCTTTAATGTTCCCATGGGAGTCACTCGATAGTGATTCTCTTTGTAATTCCCTTGGGTCGAAATTCCTGCGTTTTTTAAAAACTCTTCAGCTTGCCGGGTTAATTCCTTAAATTTATTTTCGCCAAGTTTCGCGTAAGGATGCGTGGGAGCTTGTTTGACGAGTTCACTTATCGCATCCAGTGGTTTTTGAACGCTTGTCCCGTCTGGCAAATTATTTAATAAATCGAATGATCCGGAAGAAAAATGCAAAGCACTCTGTCCTGAGGATATGATAACGCATCGCTGTCCTCGTTGAGACAAGTAAATCCCACTGATCAAGCCGGATAAGCCACCACCGATGATAATTGTATCGAATTTCATGTTATTTCTTTGATGATGATGTTAAACCACAAACGCCTTCATAAATCCAAGCTGTATACTCACTCTCGCGTAAAGTGTCTCCCCAGGCAATAGGGGACATCCCTTTCCATCTTTCGTTCAAGAAAGAGGCAAGATCCGCCTTGGCTCTATTCGTACATACTTTATTCATATCGCTCATTAAACCGGCTGCACGGCATGCGCAAAGTTCTCCCTGGCAGGTCCCCATTCCGATACGAGTTCTTCGTCTCAAGTCGACTAGGTTGTTCACATCCAGTTCATTTAATGCATATTTTGCCTCGCCAACAGAAACCTCTTCGCATTCGCATATCAAGCTATTATCTAATGGTGTATTTTCAGAAAAACGATCGGCCATATCCCCATGCCTGTAAATAGTTGAATTACGTTGTGCAAGAGGTACAGATATGATTCTTTTGCTGATTTCTTCAATACTTTCCCTTGAGCCAGGAAGCTTTTCCGTGGCTGTCGTGCAAATGGCGGAAAGGTTGAGTTTTTTACATATTAAGTCTGTTGTCCACTCGGCCATCAAGCGGTAGGTCATTAATTTCCCTCCAGTGATCGTGATAAATCCTTCCAGCCCGTCACGGGTTGCGTGGTCCAAGAGTACGATCCCCCGACTTACACTTCGTCCGCTTGGATCATTGTCAGATGCGACCAAAGGACGTACTCCCGCATACGCTCTCAATATGCGTGTTTGAGCCAAAATGGGAGCCATCTTTTCCCCTTCTCGTAACAATACGTCAACTTCTTCCGGGGTTACTTTCATGTGATCAATTTCTTCGAAAGGCACTTTACTGGATGTTGTTCCAATGAGACAGATGGTGTCGCCCGGAACGAGAATGTCGGCATCAGCTGGCTTGCGACACCTATTCAGTACGATATTGTTAACTCGATGTCCAAAAATCAACAATGCACCTTTCGAAGGAAGCATGTTTATATTAATATCCACGAGTTTCGCTATATTATGCCCCCAGATTCCTCCGGCGTTGACAACAACGGAAGCATAGTAGGATTTGATTTCGTTTGTTTTATGATCTAGAGCTTTTACTCCAATCACCCGATTTTGCTCTCGGATAATCTCGATCACTTCTTGGTACGTGAGTATCGTTGCTCCATGCAATTTAGCGTCCATCACGTTGGATGCAGTTAGGCGGAAAGGATCCACTGCTCCATCCGGAACTCTTACTGCCCCGATAATATCCCGGTTTGCGGATGGCTCTAGACGCAATGCCTCTTTCGGATCGATGATGTCCGCACGAATTCCCGCCTGATTACATGCTTCTACAAATTTGGACTGATAACTGAGGTCATCCTCTGGTAAGCTTAAAAATAAGCCGTCCGTTTCTTCTACACAATGACTGGCAATTTTGCGGAGAGTCATATTCTCTTTGATACATTCTTCTGCAGACTCTTTGTCGGTTACAGCGTAACGGGCTCCACTATGCAATAAACCGTGATTTCTTCCCGTAGCACCAGTAGAGATGTCGAATCTTTCCAATAGAAGTGTTTTTATACCCCTGCAAGAGCAATCTCTGGCAGTTCCGGCACCGGTAGCGCCCCCCCCGATGATTATCACATCAAACGATTGTGTAGTTTCCTTCTGTTTCACGTGTATGAAATTTTATTTTTCACTACAAAGAAATGAATAAAACGAAATATATCAAAATTAAAAAGCAACTTTTTTTGTTTCAATCGAAACAAAAGAAAAGTATTTTGATTGAAATAAAATAATCTAGTAAAGAAAGATATGCTGCTCTTGTTTCAATAGATTCTGAATTCCATATTAAGAAAATTGAAGGATGTGGTTATTATTTAATTGTTACTGTTAAAATAGCATATGAATTTTGTGTATAAATAAATAGGTATGCCTGAGAAATACAAGGAGGAGACAAAAACATAACGGGAAAATGCTTTGTCTCCTCACATCACCAATCGATTAACATACCCCAATTGCTTGGGGATTTCACCAATAATCGCTATATTTGTAACAAACGATGTACGAAGGTAATACAAATTTGGATGAAAACAAATTTATGTTGGATTATTTTTGACAAAGTAATATAATTTATAGTAATTCTAAATACACGATATGTCATTTTCAGAAAGATTACAAAAGGTAATGGACGAGCAGGGGTATACAAAATATAAAGTAGCGAAAGCTTTACATATGTCTGCAACAACGATTTCCAACTACTTAAAGAATAAAACAAAACCAGACACCACAAAGTTGGAAGTGATGAGTCGTTTATTGGGGGTAAATCGAAGATGGCTTCTAACAGGTGAAGGTGACAAATATCGTAAGGGTGATGTAGCAATGGCGGAAACTTCTGGGGATCTTTCTGTACGGGATAACAACGAACTCACGGTTCGCCATCTTGTAGAAATTGTAGACAAACAGGCGTCCTCATTACAAGCTAGAGATGAAGAAGTCAGAAAGTTAATGACAATGAATGAAGTCTTGTTAGGAAAGTTGACTATTTTGTTGGAAAAATTGTTTGAAAAGCTTTAAGAGTAATATAATATTGGACTAAATAAACTCTCTGTAATTTATCTTTGCAAGATGAAATATAGAGGTTGTATTTTTGTATTCCTTCGAATTTTGAAATATAATAGTGAGTTTGTTCAGTTACTTATCTGTTACCTTGATTTGGCTAGCTGCAAATATACTTTAAACAATTCTTGCACTTTAAGTTTTACTTTTTAGAGATGAAAGAATTGCTTTTTTATATGTACTCTTGAATGATAAATGATGCAAGAGTAAACTTCATTATATCTAAAATTTGTCAAATGGGAAGTGTTTACTTTATTTCAACTTCTTATCAATTATAAAAAAAATTAAGAATTATGCGTAGTACATTCAAGTTGTTATTTTACGTCAAGCGTAACGTTCCCAAAAGTGATAACAGCCTACCATTAATGGGAAGGATAACTATAAACAAGGGAATTGTTCAATTCAGTCTTAAAATGAGTGTTCCCCCTGAATTATGGGATAGTAAGGCAGGGAAAGCCATGGGAAAAAGTGAGAAAGCGAAAGATATAAATCGGCAGTTGGAACAAATTCGGGTAACAATAAACAATCGTTATCAAGAAATCATACAAGCGGGTGGAGGTGTTACAGCAGAACAAGTAAAAAATGCTTATTTGGGAATTGGTATAAAGCAAGACATGTTTCTCAAGTTGTTCGCTTGGCATAATGAATTATTTGCTCGTAAGGTAGGTAACGGTCGAACCCTGAATACGTACAAAAAATATTGTAATCTTTATAAACTAATGCAAGCTTACATTCTGAAAGAATATAATCGTGAAGATATATCATTAAAGGAATTAAATCTCTCTTTTATTAACGGTTTCGAGCATTTTTTACGCACGGTCCGGGAGTGTTGTACAAATACAATTTGGTTGTATATGATCGGAGTAAAGCATATTATCTCCGTTGCACGAAATGAAGGTTTGCTTGTTGTTAATCCATTTGCAGGTTATATGATTAGTCCTGAACAAGTGGATCGAGGCTTTCTTTCGGAAGAGGAATTACAATTGTTAATGAAAGCCCCCATGAAAAATAAATCCTATGAGCTTGTACGTGATCTATTTGTTTTTGCGGCATTTACGGGATTAGCCTATTCCGATATTAAAAATTTAACCAAGAATAATCTGCAAACATTTTTGGATGGCCATTTATGGATCATCACGCGTAGGCAGAAAACAAATGTCGATTCGAATATCCGACTATTGGATGTGCCCAAACGAATAATTGCAAAATATGAAGGCAAAACCGGGGATGATCGTTTATTTGCCGTTCCAAGTAACTGGTCATGTAATAATATATTGAAAAACATCGGTAAACAATGTGGATTCAAGATTAAACTTACTTTTCACGTGGGACGCCACACCTTTTCAACTTCGCTTACATTGGCAAAAGGTATGCCCATTGAAACCGTAAGCCGAATTCTAGGCCACACAAATATAAAAACCACGCAGATTTATGCAAAGATAACGAACGAGAAGGTGAGCAGGGACATGGAACTTCTTTCACAGAAATTAGCTGGATTAGAAAAACAACTAACAGCGACAATCTAGGCTTGTCGTGAACAACAAAAAGGATGAATAAATTTGTGAGGTTTTATCCATCCTTTTTATGATACAAAATACAAGTTAGAATAGCTACTAAGGCATTACCTCTTTATCAATCGAATTTTGTTAATATGCTTGTAATTAAGTTATTAGATGACTGTAAATGGTTTTTACAATAAAATCTAATAACATGTGGAATTTTTTAAAACCAGCACCTCACAAGGATTTATTACCTGAAGGTAAGATCGATTCGACTTACAAGAGCTTGCGTTGGCAGGTTTTCGTCGGCATCTTTATCGGTTACGCCGGCTATTACATCGTGCGGAAGAATTTCTCGATGGCGATGCCGTTTCTAACAGATCCCGCCGGTCCTTACGGGTTCGACAAGGGATCGCTGAGTGTCGTGTTATCGTTAAACGCCGTGGCCTACGCCCTGTCGAAGTTCTTGATGGGGAGCGTCTCGGATCGTAGCAACGCGCGGGTGTTCCTTCCCCTGGGGTTGGTACTGGCGGCCCTGTCCATGATGTTCATGGCCGTGCCGATCGAGCTGTTCGGGGCAAGCACGACTTCCATCGTGATCATGGCGGTACTGAACTTCCTTGTCGGGTGGTTTAACGGGATGGGATGGCCTCCCTGTGGCCGGGTGATGACTCACTGGTTTTCCGTGAAAGAACGGGGAACAAAAATGTCTATCTGGAACTGCGCTCACAACGTGGGTGGTGCCTTGGTCGGCCCGATGGCCGTGTACGGCGCCATGTGGTTCGGGTCGTGGTTCTACGGGGTGAACAGTTCAAAGTACTTTATCATAGGGACCTATATTTTCCCGGCTGCCGTGGCTTTGTTCGTGGCCCTGCTGGCGTACGTGTTGATTCGTGACACGCCACAGTCCTGCGGGTT
>DYVS01000143.1:0-11219 GCA_020743075.1 Butyricimonas virosa
GGGACGCCAGACCATGGAGACTTACATCCTGGAAGGCGGTATCGGCTACATGCTCGGGAAACGCTGGAGCATCGGAGCCAAAATCGATTACTTAACCGCTAGTAACGCCAAGAAAAAAGATGCCCGGAACAAAAACACGTACATGAACCTGAAAGTGTACCCGGGAGTGGTTTACCGTTCCCAATACCTGAACTTGGGACTGAACTTCATTTACCAGAAAGAAACCGAAAACATTGACATCAGGACAATTGGAACAGGACGGACACCAGAGCTTCTTTCCGTTGAAGGGTTGTGGTTCTACACGTCGGAACAAGTAAATTCAACTACCAGTATTATCCGGGACATTCGGGATGAATCCTTGGGCGGTGCCGCACAAGTGGAATTCCATTCCCGCCGAATCCGCTTCTTTAACCAATTCTCCATGTTAGAAAAGAAACAGGAAGTTTTCAAGGCCAACTACAATAAAGAGCGCGGGGGAGAAATGAAACAACGTGCATATAATTACACCGGGGCGTTCAATGTCAGCGGAGAAAAATACAGTCATTATATTAACCTGCAAGCCGATTTTTCGAACATGCTAGGCTACGAGAACATCCAACAAAAAGAAGTCATAAACCAAAACAGCACTTGGACACAATTCGGGAAAAAGAATAAATCTTCCATCGAATCCATTGTTTATGATGCAAATTACAACCTATTCCGTAATCGTACCTCATACAACAGTTGCTGGAACGCACAAATTGGGGCTAAAGGCTTTTACGCAGAAAGAGTGTACCGCCTCTACCCTGCCAAATTCCAACAAATATTGAGAAACACAGAAGGTTATCTTTCACTCGAAAAAAACTTCCTGTTCAAAAAAGGAATGCTGGATTGCGGCATAAATGGTGCTTACACGATCGGGGGAGGCACAATGCTAAAAATGAAACTGGAAGCCGAAACGGTCTTGCCAAATATTGACGAATACCCACAACGGAAAGACTTGCTAGAACAAGAATTCGAATACATTACGTCGGATAAAATAGCCGGAGGGGTAAACGTTCGTTACACCTATTTCCTCAACAAGGAAAAAGGGATGAACTTGTACGCTATCGGTAATGTCAATTATAAAAAGTCCACCAGCGGCCTGTATGACGGCAAGGACTGGACAACCTTACAAGCCACGATAGGACTATCATTCTAGGGAATCAAAAATAACAAATATAGTAAAAAGAAATGAGCAAGATTAAGAAAAATTTATGGAGACACGTACTGCAACTGGGTGTAATTGCAGTCATTGCCGGATTCATTCTGAAAGTATTTTTCGGAGGAGAACCTGCCAACGTTGAAGCCTATTGTCCGTTCGGGGGCCTACAATCCCTCGTAACTTACTTGAATTCAAACACGCTTGCATGTAGCATGTCGATCGTGCAGATTATGATGGGAGTAACCTTGGCAATCGGTGTTATTCTTTTCAGTAAACTATTCTGTGGCTACCTCTGCCCCCTAGGTACGGTAACGGAATGGATGGCCGTGTTACGCAAAAAGATGAAAATAAACATCAACATCACCACGGGTTCAGTTGTTGACAAAATTCTAAGAGCAATCAAGTACATCCTGTTATTCTGGATATTCTACATGACAATTTCCAGCAGTGAACTATTTTGTAAGAACTTTGACCCGTACTACGCTATTGCAACTGGATTCAAAGGCGAACTTACCGCATGGATGGCGGTGATTTCTATCGCCTGCTTATTCTTGGGTAACTTGTTTATCAATATGTTCTGGTGTAAATATATCTGTCCGCTCGGGGCATTAAGCAACGTGTTCAAATTCACACTTACCTTTCTGGGGCTACTGATACTCTCGTTAATCCTAGGTTATTTCGGACTACCGATGCAATGGTACTGGTTACTAGGTGCAAGCTGTGTAATCGGTTATATCTTTGAAATCGTTTACCACGAGAGTAAAGTATTCCCATTACTCCGCATTACCCGAGATGACGAAAAATGTACCCATTGCGGTTTGTGTAGCAAAAAATGCCCGCAACAAATTGACGTGGCAAACTTGAAAGTCGTAAAAGACATTGACTGTACTTTATGTGGTGAATGTATGGGAGCATGTAATAAAAATGCTTTACAGATAAACCGTAAACCGGCATTCCGATGGTTACCCGCAATTCTAGTCGTTGTTCTCTTCTTCGTCGGGCTGTGGATGGGTACCCATTGGGAATTGCCGACTATTGACGAACGTTGGGGAGATCCTGCAAAATTAGAACACCTCGAATCATTTGAACGTGAAGGAATGAGAACCGTGAAATGTTTCGGTAGCTCCAAGGCATTTGCAGCCCGTATGAAAAACGTTCCAGGTGTCTACGGGGTAACGACCTACGTGAATAGATTCGCTGTCGTGGTTTACTATGACCCGAGTGAAACGAGTAAAGAAAAAGTAGAAAACGCCATGTTTACCCCGGTGAAACGGAAACTGAATACACCTCCTGCCGGAGTGGAACAATTAAAAATAATCACTTTGGGTGTTGAAAAACTATTTGACCAGATGGACGTAACCTTCTTGGGAAATATTATTCGTGAAAAAGAAGGCTTCTATGGAATCCAAACCGAATATGACTGCCCGGTAAAAGTGAAATTATTCATGGATATCAATAAACCGATCGACAAAAAAGAATTAAGAAGTATTATCGAAACCCGTGAATTCGAAATGCCGGTACATGGCGGCGGGGTCAAGAAAATCGAATGTGACTACGAGCTGGTAAACATCTCGAATCAAGTGGATACGATCGGTCGTCAGGAATTCCTCGAAATGATGTTCCCGGCAACCAAATCACGTTTCCAAATCGCCTTGAAGAAATACGGGGAAGATGCCGCCACGGCTGTTTACGAAATGCCTTACCCGGGATTGGACAAACCGTTAGTTCAGCGTCAAGTTCCCTATTTGGGAAGTTTCCTTTCCACCCAAGATGGAGTGATGGAACTCGCCACGGCACTGAACGGCGATACACCGGTTATCCGGATCACGTATGTGAAAGAGGTACTAGACGATGATAAAATCTGGGAAATCCTTCAAACACCGAAATGGGAAATCCATTACACGAACGGGACTACCAAAGAAATTGATGCTACTCTAACCTTCAAAACACCGGGTAAAACCGTCGAATAAACACTTGTTTCCAAGAAGGAGTGTCAAAATCCATTTTGACACTTCCTTCACGGGAAACTCAAAACAATTTTACCATGCTTTCATCTTGTCAGAGTAATCCAAATGGATTACCCCGCAAGACTTATATCCATACAATTTGTAAATCACCATGATAAAATACATTATCTACACCATATTATTCACCTTGACCATCAGTCCCTTGGTGGCTCAGGACATCGGTGCAGACCAAACAATCCCAATGGATCCCGATATACGGATCGGGAAGTTGGATAACGGACTGACCTATTACATCCGTCATTCCGAGAATCCTAAAAACAGGGGGGAGTTCTACATTGTCCACAACGTGGGGGCCATGCAAGAAGAGGACAACCAGAACGGCTTAGCCCATTTCCTGGAACACATGGCTTTCAACGGGACAAAACATTTCCCGAAGAAAACCATGTTGGAATACCTTGCCAGTATCGGCGTACGATTCGGAACCAACGTGAACGCCTTCACGTCCAGAAACGTAACGGCATACAATATCTCAGAAGTTCCCTTAGTTCGGGGAACGATCATCGATACCGTGTTGCTGATGCTTCACGACTGGTCCAGTTATATCACCTGTGATTCGGCTGAAATCGAGGCTGAAAGAGGGGTCATCCGGGAAGAATGGAGAACCCGGGACATTCCCCGTACGCGACTATCGGAACAACTGAATCCCGTGATGTACAACCACTCGAAGTACGCAAAACGCAACGTGATCGGGGACATAAATATCATCATGAACTTCAAACGTCAGACTTTGTTGGATTTTTATCACAAATGGTACAGACCCGACTTGCAGGCCGTGATCGTGATCGGTGATTTTGACGTGAACATGATGGAGAGTAAAATCAAGACAATTCTATCACCACTACCTAAAGCACTGCATCCGGTACAAAAAGAAGTGTATTCGGTTCCCGACAATCAAGAGCCTCTTGTCGGTATCTCAACTGATCCGGATGCAGGTGCCATGGTGGTCAGACTCATGTACAAGCTAGACCTTCCTTCTCCCAGCGAAAGACAAACCGTGAAGGCCTACAAAACCGACTTGGAAAGAAGCTTTGTGTCGGAATTATTCAAAAAAAGAATCATCAACAAAGCAGCACAAGGAAATCCCTATATTCGTCAGGGATCAGTTAATTACACGGATTTAACGCCCGATAAAAAGATGGTGTTCATCATGGGTGCCGTGAAAGATAATAAAGTCAATGAAGCCCTGAATGAACTGGCCATCGAAGTGGAAAGAATAAAAAAACATGGATTCACGCCGGAAGAATTCAATGAACTGCAAGCCAATATGCTTAAATCCGTTAAACTCCAAATGAAGCAGAGAAAGGACCTTAAAAGCGCAGATATGGTGAAAGCTTGCTTGGCCCATTTCACCACGGGCGCTCCAATCCCTTCGAATGATTTTCTTGAAAAGATGTCCATCTCTACGTTACAAAATCTAACTTTGGAGGAACTGAACCGTACTGCCCTAGAGATGTTCTCTGATGACAACATACTTATCACGGTACTCGGACCCCGGCGAGAAAACATCAGTTATCCCAGCGAGCAAGAGTTAATCGCCACCGTTCGGAACGCCAAGGACCAAAACCTCACACCTTACATTCACCGGACACTGAAAGACACCCGGCTAATCACGAAGACACCACAAGCCGGGCACATCCTCGAAGAAAAGAAAAATGACACGATGGGCACCATTGAATGGACTCTTTCCAACGGTGCAAAGGTCATCATAAAATCGTACCCAACGAAAAAAGATATTGTTGACATCAAAGGATTCAGCCAAGGAGGAACCTCTACTCTACCGGAAGAAGAACTTGCCAATGGATTCATGGCCAACAATTTCTGCCAACTCATGGGAGTGAAGAATTTCTCACGGAGTGATTTAAAACAAATCAATGTCGGCAAAGTAATCTCCATTACACCGGAAATCGGGGAATATCACGAAACATTAAGCGGGTACGCAGCCAAACGTGACCTAGAAACCTTGATGCAAATGATCTACCTTTACGTCACGGAACCGAACTTTGATCAACAAGAGTTTAATCGTCAAATCGAAAAAATAAAAAGCACGCTAAATAATCGCAAGGGCCTCCCTAAAGCCGAATACAGCCAAGAAGTTCAAGGCGTGAAATACAACCAGCATCCAAGGAAAACAAGTATGACCCTTGAAAAAGCGAACACGATCACCTTCGAAAAGACAAAACAAATATATCAAGAACGTTTTGCCAATGCCGGAGACTTCACATTCATTTTCACGGGAGACATTGAACTGGAAAAATTAAAACCACTCGTGGAGACGTACATTGCCTCTCTACCGACAACAGGAATTAAGCAGGAATACAAAGATAACCACGTGCGTTACGCCAAAGGAACAATCATCCGTCATATAGAGAAAGAGTTGACAACCGACAAAGCTTCAATCAGCGTGCTTTACACGGCAAAACTCCCTTACTCCGCCGACAACAAAATCCTCTCGGCCGCTTTCTGCTATATCCTTCGGGACAGGTACATGAAATCCATCCGCGAAGAGAAAGGGGGAGCATACAGCGTAAGCGTGAACGCCACGGAAGAGGCTGTTCCGACCAACCAGATCGCGATAGAAGTGAATTTCGACACGGCTCCTTTCATGGCCGATGAGATGCTGGAAATTGTCCAAAAAGAAATCGACGATCTTGTTAAAAACGGTCCTTCATCTTCCGAACTGGAAAATGCTCAACGCTATTTTAACAAGCTTTACAAGACCAACATTTCCACCAATGCCTATTGGCAGGAAACTTTATCAGACTATTACCTACACGGAATTGACAATTTCACGAATTACGAAAACAAGATGAGCAACCTAACTCCATCAGATATTCGTAAGTTCGCCAAAACCGTGTTTGGACAGAAAAATAAAATGGAATTCGTATTACTACCAAAAAAATAACGGGATGAAGAAAATAACATTTATCAAAAGCATTATTGCTACTCTCTTAATTGCAAGTAGCACGTTTACAGCAAAGGCAGACGAAGGGATGTGGTTGATCCATCTTATGGCTCAAACCAATTACGAGGCAATGAAAGCCAAAGGAGTTGAACTCTCGGCAGAAGAAATATATAGTGAAACCACTCCTTCCTTAAAGGATGCCATCGTGGCCCTGGATTTCGGAAGCTGCACGGGAAGCATGATCTCCAAAAACGGTTTGATGATCACGAATCACCATTGTGCTTACGACGACATCCAGAAGTTGAGTAGTCTTGAACACGATTACCTAAAAAATGGTTTTTGGTCAAAAAATCAAAGCGAAGAAATTCGTATACCGGGTAAAACAGTCATGTTCCTAGATCGGGTGATCGACGTCACGGACGAATACCGAGAAGTACTGAAGAATTTCGAGAAAGATGACGGAACCATCCCATACACATCCAGAAGAGCCAATTCCGTGATCGAGAAAAAGTACGCAAAAAAAGGATTCGAAGCCTCATGTGCGGCCATGTTGCGCGGCAATAAATATTACTTATTTTACTATAAAGTGTACGAGGACGTGCGTCTTGTAGCGGCTCCCCCCACTTGTTTCGGGGCATTCGGGAAAGACACGGACAACTGGTCATGGCCACAGCACAAAGGAGATTTTGCCATGTACCGGGTATATGGCGACAAGGATGGAAATCCTGCAAAATACTCACCCAATAATCAACCGATCACGCCGAAATACGTGCTACCCGTGTCAACAGCCGGGATTAAGGAAGGTGATTATGCCATGGTTTTAGGCTACCCTGGATCAACCGCCCGTTACACACCATCTTTCGGGGTAAGCGAGAAAATTAATATCACGAATCCCGCCATGATCAAGGTTCGAGACACGAAACTAGCCATCCTACGGGAAGCCATGAATGCCGATGAGAAGATCAACATACAATACGCTTCCAAATACTTCATGAACAGTAACTACTGGAAATATGCCATTGGCGAATGCGAGTACACGAAGAAATATGATGTTGTTGGTATCAAAACAGCAGAGGAGGCAAAACTAACCGCATGGATCAACGCTGATCCGACACGCAAAGCTAAATATGGTAACCTAATCGAGGAACTTCGAGCTTGTTACGCATTCGCCGCCCCTTATATGGCCACGGGCATCTATCACCGGGAAGCTATCGTAAATGGGGCTGACTTGACCCGCTTGGCTATGCGCTTTAAAGGATTTGAAAGCACCATGGAAAAACAAGGATGTTGTGTCCTACACAAAGATTGTGCTCAATGTAAAAACCTAAGACATTTCTGCGAACAATACTTCAAAGATTACGACGAGCAGGTTGACCGTAAAATCTTTACTGCCATGATCGAGTTGTACGTGAAGAATATCGACCCGAAATTCTTCCCGGAAGAGATCGGTAACCTAGTAAAAAAATTCAAAGGTAATTACCATAAATTGACCGATTACGTTTACAAAAATTCCATACTAACGACGAAAGATCGCTTGTTTACCTGGCTAGACAAGGGCGTTGATAAAAAAACGATCGACAAGGACCCGGCATATTTAATCACGAAGTCCGCACAAACGAAAAACTACGAGTTACGTGACTATTTAAAAGACAATAATCAAAAAATAGGAACTTTACGCACGCTTTACATGGAAGCTCTTGTCGAGATGAACAAGGGAACCGTGCTTCCTCCGGACGCAAATTCAACGATGCGAATCACTTACGGAACAGTTGGCGGTTACTCCCCCAAAGATGGTGTTATTTACGACTACCGTTCTTCTATCGACGGCTACAAAGAAAAATACGTGGAAAATGACCCTGAATTTGACTTGAACCCGGACTGTTGGGCTGCCATCCAAAAAGGAGATTGGGGACGTTATGCCGACAAAGACGGCAAACTTTATACCGGATTCGCCACGAATCTCGACATCACGGGAGGAAATTCCGGTAGCCCGGTGATCAATGCCAAAGGAGAATTAATCGGTTTGGCCTATGACGGCAACTGGGAATCCATGGCCGGAGACCTCTATTATAACCCTAAATATAATAAATGTGTATGCGTCGACATTCGTTTTATCTTATGGATTCTAGACAAATATGCGGGGGCTTCAAATTTACTAAACGAGATTAGCATTGTTGAATAATAAAAAATTACTATATTTGTTTGGTCAAGGAGTGAGTAATCTTGATACGAAAAGCACACTACGATTATTTAATGTTTTTAATCAATCGGTCACTGAAGCACGCACCAAAAAAGTGATCTTAGTTTGATTCCTTGACATAGCGGTCTCCGAGTGGGGCCGCTTTTTGCCTCTAATCATTACACGCTCGCTCATATTACAATATACACTCTTAGGTGTCTCGCTAGTAAGTTAACGGGAAGTTAACCGAAAATCAATGGAGTAACACCATAAATTTTTTCTGTTCTTTATCTGATTTCATCCATCGCCCCCTGATTTTCAACCCACAACGATTTGCTATTAAAAATCCTCTCGAATATACACGTTCATTAAAAATAATTTCTATCTTTGTTCCGCATTTGGAAAGATGCAGGAGTGGCTGAACTGGCACGCCTGGAAAGCGTGTAAACCTCTAAAGGGTTTCGGGGGTTCGAATCCCCCTCTTTCCGCAAGAAATCAAGGAGTTACAAGATAAAATGTAGCTCCTTTTCTTTTTGCTTACAAGAACAATTTTAGGCGGTTTTTGGATGGAAAGTTAAACCAAGAGTTAAACCGAAAATTGACATGAATGCAACGGTTAATGTATTGTGTTACAAATCTAAAACGCTAGCCAATGGAGAGCATCCCCTAATGCTTAGAGTATGTAAAGACGGTAAAAAGAAGTATATAAGTATTGGCATATCCGTCAACCCTAGATATTGGGATTTTGAAAAAGGGCGTCCCAAGCGTAATTGTCCTGAACGAGAAAAGATAGAAAATGTTATTTCAACGCATCTCAAGAAATATCAACAACAAATACTAACTTTTCAAGTGGAGGATAAAGATTACTCTGCCCAATCTCTGATAACTTTTAATCATAAACAAGTTACAAAAAAGACTGTAAAAGAATTCTATGAACAATTGCTTACAAGTATGGAAAATGATGAACAATTAGGAAATTGGCGTATATACGTGAGTTCATACAATTCTTTGTTGAAGTTTACAAAAAAGAAGTTAGATATTTATTTTTCCGATATAGATGTTACTTGGTTAAATAATTACGAGAAATGGTTAAGGAAGAGAGAGAATAAAGATACAACTTTGAGCATTCAATTTAGAACGTTACGTGCTGCCTATAATAAAGCAATAGACGAAGGAATTGTAAATGAAAGCTATTACCCTTTTAAGAAATATAAGGTCAGTAAATTTGATACCTCAACAAATAAACGTGCTATATCCAAAAAAGATATTCAGAAAATCATGAATATTGCTTTGAAAGGAAATGAATTGAATTTTGCTAGAGATATATTTGTATTTAGCTATTTGTGCGGAGGCATTAATTTCGTTGATATTGCTCATTTAAAAGACAGTAATATAGTTGAAGAGCAATTGATATATCTTCGTCAAAAAACTGGAAAACAAATTAAATTGAAAATACTGCCAGAAGCATTGGATATAATAAACAAGTATAAACGGTCTAATGATTACCTATTTCCGATACTAAATGATGAAGTTTATCCAACAAAGAAGAAAAAGCAAACGAGAATTCACTATGTGTTAGAGAAGACAAATCAAAGGTTAAAAGAAATTGCCCAATTAATAAATCTTAATATTGATATTACAACCTATGTTGCCCGCCATTCATTTGCCACGGTATTACGACGCTCTGGTGTAAATGTAGGAATAATCTCTGAATCTTTGGGACATACCGATTTGAAAACAACTCAAATTTATCTGGATAGTTTCGAGAATGAGCAGATAGATGAAGCCATGAGTAATTTACTTTGATTTGGTGGAAATATTTTCACTTCCATATAGAGATTAAAACTTTGAAATTTTATACCACTTCCTCTTTCTGGGGAGGTGGTATTTTTTTTACCTTTATACCTGTTTAAAGTATACATACCATGGCAAACAATATTATCTATCCAGTCGCAACCTTACTACAAGTAGAACCATTTCTAGTAGAGTATTTCGCCTATAACAGGACTATGTTATATACAGAAATAGAAAAAATGTATCTAGCCACGTGGGGATTCATGGGTAAGGTAGAGGATAAATACATGATAGAAGTTCCTAGCACGCTAGATGAACTGGCAACAAGTGATAACCCGTTTGATTGGCAACGTTACGCTCCTAGAGAGCAAAAGATGATAAAAGTGGTTGATACCTTGGCTTACATGACAGACAACATAAAAGGTATCCTTTTTGAAGATGATGGATTGAAAAAGAAAATAGAGGAGTTGACTAGTAAATTGCCAGATATAAACAGGAATACCATATTCTACACCCTCTGGATGCTAGCCATTATCTACAAGAAGCATGAAGCGTTCAAACCTATCCTCGATCCAGAATTACTGGAAGAAACGTATAACATGGATACCTATTTCCAGCAAGTAAGACCTGAAATGTTACAACTCTACCTGTTCCTTGAAAGAGATAAAAGGAAGAGAGATAAATCAATCACTTTAAGTAATAATCAAGAAAAGATTACCATTAACAACGCCATGGAGAGCTGGTTTACCAATCTCCTAGATTCTTACCTTCATGTATACTTGGGAGTAAATTCTATTGAAGAAGCGGAAGAAGAATTGAAAGAAGTCTATTCACCGAGGAAAGGGCGTAAGGCAGATAACCCAGCACAGAATCTCGTGATGGTAGGGATATACCGTTTACTGGTAAACCGTTCTGGCATGGAGAGAAAAAGTGATATATATAAATTTATCCTCGATTACATGGAATTGATAGGACTGGTAAAGGATGAAGATAAACAAATCGACGAGAACTACATAAACTCTAAAATAGCTTATCTGGACAAACATGGTTACAAACCAGAATGGATTCCTGCCTCACAAGGTAATTATAAAACCTCCCCTAACAATCCTTCCAAACTTTATTTATGGTAGTATT
>DYVS01000144.1:0-4745 GCA_020743075.1 Butyricimonas virosa
TATGATACTATCGCTGGCCGACAGACTAAGGATGATCATATGTTTCATTTCGGAGAGTTACCGGCACAGATAACAGCTGATTATCTAGAGGTGGATCATCGTTATTTACCGTCTGTAGAAGGCGAATTTATGAGACTGAATTATACATTCCTGGATAGTGACGGTGTTGCCGTCAATCATTTACCGGTGGAAGTGAAAGATAAACTAACCGGGTTGCCACTCAGGCTATTGCATGGCCGACGAATCATTATTGAAATTGATTCTTACGTGGTGATTAAAGTTTCGATCGTGGGATGGAATGAAGATATTGAGAGTGGAGATACGAACATGGAATGATATGATATTCATGAATAAAGAAAATAATATGAAACCAGTTGTACGATATATTTTACTTGTTTCCGTTTTACTTTGTTTATTTGGCGGGGTACGGGCGCAAAGTGTTAAGGTAAATATACCTTTATGGTTGACCGGTTCACCTAATATCGGTTTTGAATACACGTTAACGCGACAGCTCACGGTGAATGCCGAGGGGGCGTGGTTACCGTATATGTTTAAGAAGAATGAAGAAGTTTTTCGAGTGTTGATGGGATCTGCGGAGTTACGATACTATTGGAATCCGCAAAATTTTTACACGAATGATTCATGGGATGGATTTTATATCGGTCCTTATGCCATGTATGGCACTTTTAATATCGGGTTGTTGAAACACAATGACCCGCTCCGGAGTTATCGCCGGAAAGGATGGTGGGTATCGGGAGGTATTACTTTCGGGTACAAATATGCTTTTAACTCCCGTCTGGCGCTGGATATGAATATTGGTGTTGGATATGCTCATTTCCAGTATGATAAATATAAACTAGGAGGAGAATACGTGAATTTCCCGTTGGAACTCAAGAAGACCAAGCAATGGATTGGTCCGACGAAGTTCGGCGTGAGTCTTACATACAATATATTCCGCTAGTGTTACAGATAAAATGTTGCTGAAAATGAGAAAAAAGAAGATACAAATTCTCTTGTCGGTTGCCGTGTTCCTTTTCCTGATGGATGGAGTAATTCCTGTCGAGGCACAGGAGCGTAAGCTGGGACGGGTGGAAAGACGGGCTGACCGTAATTTTGTAAGGCAGAAGTTTAATAAAGCGATGTCGCAGTATGAAACGGCTCTTAAAAAAGAAGAGAATATGCAAAATCAGGCCGCTCTTCACTTGAAGATCGCACGCTTGTATTTCATGGTACGGGATTATAGTTGGGCTATCGGACATTACGAGAAGGCGATGGAGCTGGAACGGAATTTGTTCCTCGTGGATGACGTGTGTGATTACATTGACGCGTTGCGTTTTCAAGGTCAGGCACGGAAAGCCGAGGCTATTTGCTTGGACAATGCCTATAAAGATCAGTATAGCAGGTACCAACGTTACCAGAATACATTGGAGGCACTTGCCATGCGCCATTCCGTGCAGGAATTCCCCGGTTTCACGGCCAAACGGCTGTCTTTGAACACGCCGAATGCCGAGTTCTGGATCGGAAATTACGGGGAACAACCTTTCTATGCCATTAGTTACAGTAAGTTTAACGATCCCGGAAAGTTATTTTTCCATCGTACTCACTATTACGAGTTAAAGGAGGCCGGGGAAAAGGTGATGTCGCAGAAATCACCGCGATATTCCGATTACTTCCGGAAGATTCCGGTGGATTTGCAGAATGGACCGGTAACGTTTTCTCCGGATATGCAGGTGATGGTGACCACAGTGATCGAGTACGATAAAAAGAATGTATCGGTGGAGATGGTGGACAAAAAACATCGTCCTTTCCGTACTAAATTGTACTATTCCGTGATCAAGAGCCAGAGTAAACGTTTTGGAAGATACATCCCGGTTTTCCCGCAAGACCCGGAAAATTCATACGCTCATCCTTACTTGTTGAATGACGGGAAATCGTTGTTGTTCACTTCTGATATGCCGGGAGGATTTGGCGGGTTTGACTTGTACGTCGTTCATTGGGATGAAGAGACACAGGAGTGGGGAACCCCAATGAATTTGGGTGCGGATGTCAATACGGAAGGGAACGAGATTTTCCCCGTACTTTACGAAGGACGTCTTATTTTTTCCTCTAACGGGTTACCGGGTTTCGGGGGATATGACTTGTTCAATGCCGACTATGATCACGAAGGAGTAGTTCCGGGCAGTGTGCGTCATTTTCCTTATCCGGTGAATTCGGTTTTCAACGACTATTTTATGTGTCCGCTAGATTTGCGAACCGCTTATTTTGTTTCGGACCGGGAAATGGAGTCCCGGGATGACATTTATTATTTGCAAACCGAGGAAGATTTGGGGACTCAACAGGGTGATCCTCATTTTGGGATGAGCGAAGAAAGTGCGATTCTAGGCGGGGCTTTGTTACTGAACGGGGCCACGGAAGCGGTTGCCAAAGAAACTATTTCACTAAAACAATATGCACCGGAAGGTTTACTAATGACTCTTTACTTTAATTTCGATTCGGATGAATTGACCAAAGAATCCATTCAATGCCTAAAGCGGTTTATTAATGAAATGGGTACTTATTATTTTTCAGAATTGAGGTTTGACGGTTTTGCGGACGAAATGGGTAGTGACAATTACAACCATGGTTTGTCTGCAAGGAGGGCGAAGAGGGTTGCCGAATTTTTGCGGGATCACGGTGTCAATATAGATTTCAATATAAAAGCTCACGGTAAGGTGAAGCTTTCTCCCGAAGAGATAAAAGAAGAAATGGGAAATCAATCGGAGGGAAATATTGATTGGATACAGGTGAATCGTCGGGCAAGACGTGTTGAGATATATCATAAGAGGTAGAATTAAAAAGTAAACGATAATATGAAGAAGACAAGAATTCATAGAGTGTGGATATTGTTCCTGCTGAGCGTTGTCACTTGTTTACAGGTGAAGGCTCAGTATATGCCGGTGGTGTTTGATAAGGTGTATGGTGATAAGAATCAGATTCAACTGGTTTGTCCGTTGCCCGGCGATGAGGTTGCTTTAGTAGGTAAAGAAGGTCAAAAGTATAACCTGACATGGGTGGAACGGGAAGGTGGAGTCATTTTTTCGCTTCCATTGACAGGCTTTACTGCCGTGAACGAGATTGTGGAGTTGGATAACAGCCGGGTTTTGGTGGTTGGGCAGTCCAGTGTACCGAATGTAAAAGGTAAAAAGGATAAAATTACTTTATGTGGACGTATCGTGGTGATTAATCGAGGCGGACGTATCGTTTCCGATATTTATGCCGGAGATCAGGGAAGTAATTTCTTGAAAGGAATGTTGCTGCGGAGCGGGGCGTTCGTGGTGTCCGGTTCGGAACCGAAAGGTGCGGACGGTCGTCAGGGAATACTGTTAAAACTGGACCCTACTGGTAGCGTGGTTTACCAGTACAAAAATGCCGGAGGTGGTTATTGTGACCAGTTTGCGGTGATGGGAAATTCGATAGAATACATTTGTGCGGCATTCTCTGCTGGAAAGGATAAGGAGCAAGCTCTCGTGGTTCGTTTGGATGATAAGGGAAAACCTTATTACATGACGACGATCCCGGCAAAACAGTTTGTCGTGACCGGGTTGAATGCCAATATTAATGATGGTTCGGTACTTGTGATTGGTAATTCACCGACAGACGGGGGGATCATCTATAAGATTCGCCCGGAGGGGGACATCGTGTTTGCAAAGAATATGATTCCCGCCAACCAAGGGGCCACTATGCTGGATCATCTTCAAGTAGCCCGTAATGGCAACATTCTGGTTGGAGGTAGCGGAAGTCAAGGATATTACGCATTGTTGCGTAATGACGGAACAGCCTTGTATTCGGGTACGTCCAAGGGAAATGTGCGGGGAATCGGGATGAACCCGGCAACCGGGGAATCCGTGGTGACGACTTATGACATGGGCGGACGTAGAGGCACGTTTATACGTATTCACCCGACCGGAAAAGTGGAGTTCGAACGTTCTCTGGATGGTAATTTTGACAAAATGAAAGTGACCAACAGCGGGGAGATTTTATTGTTATCTTCTTCAGAAGGACGGGTTTGTATGTTTTCTTCCACGGGTGAAAAGGAGTTTGACCGTTACGTGACGGATAATAAACCGACAGCTTATCGTCAGGCATATACCGCTTCATCCGGGGAGTTACTTTTCTTGGGAACGGGAGGTCGTCTCGTGAAATTGGGACATGGTCTTTATGTTTCGGACGTGAAGATCACGAAACCGGTGAACGGAATTGCTACAGCTATTTTTACCGTGACTCTGACCGGATATGCCACGACGAAAGAAGGTGCGCCAATTCCGGTAAGCGTGGGATATGCTACCCAAGAGAAAACGGCTAATATTGCGAATAATTTTACACCGGTGAAAGGTAAGCTTTCGTTTACCCCGTCACGAGGGACGGCTGACCGTTATCTGGTAAAACAAGATATAGAGGTGTCCGTGAAAGCGAATAATTTGATCGAAGGGATGAAAGAATTTGAACTTGTGCTTTCGGATGCGCAGCAAAGTTACTTGGTGAAACCCGTGGGTAAAGCGGTTGTCGAGGATCAACAGGCTGTTGTTAAGATGGTTCGCACGGAACAGGGAGAAGAAGGAACAAAAGATATTTTATACGAGCTTGGATTGTTTAAACCGGATGGAACTCCTTTAACGAATTCGACGGGAGCCAATATCATCGTGGATGGTATTTACGGGGAAGGAACGGCTGATGCTCTTGATTTCGATATGGGATTAACCCCAAGG
>DYVS01000145.1:0-5722 GCA_020743075.1 Butyricimonas virosa
GGAATATATTATTCGTCCGACTTCAGAAACGATTATTTGGAATACTTATAAAAATTGGATTCAGTCTTATCGTGATCTTCCTATCCTTTGTAATCAATGGGCGAATGTGATGCGCTGGGAGATGCGTACGCGTATGTTCCTGCGTACGGCCGAATTCTTGTGGCAAGAAGGGCACACTGCTCACGCGACGAGAGAGGAAGCTGTTGAGGAAGCCCAGAAAATGATTCGGGTGTATGCAGAATTTGCCGAGAAATGGATGGCAATGCCGGTGATTATGGGGCATAAGAGTGAAACGGAACGTTTTGCCGGAGCATTGGATACTTTGACAATCGAGGCTATGATGCAGGATGGGAAAGCTCTTCAGTCTGGAACTTCTCATTTCTTGGGTCAGAACTTCGCGAAGGCTTTTGATGTACAATTTGCCACGAAGGAAGGAAAACAGGAATATGTATGGGCAACTTCATGGGGAGTTTCTACCCGTTTGATGGGAGCGCTGATCATGTCACATTCTGATGATAACGGATTGGTTTTACCCCCGAAATTAGCCCCGCTGCAAGTGGCAATAGTACCTATTTATAAGAGTCTGGAAGGATTGGAAAAAATCCGTCAAACGGTTAGTGGGTTGATGGATAGATTGAAGGCTGCGGGAATCAGCGTGAAATTTGACGATCGTGACACGCAAAAGCCGGGTTGGAAATTTGCCGATTACGAGTTGAAGGGAGTTCCGGTACGTCTGGCTATGGGAGAGCGTGATCTTGAAAACGGTACGATTGAAGTAGCTCGTCGTGATACTTTGACCAAGGAAACATTGCCATTGGAAGGGGTGGAACAACATATCGAGACGTTGTTGGAGGAAATTCAAGAAAATATATACAAATTGGCTTTGGAACGTCGTTCTAAATTGATTACGAAAGTGGATTCTTACGAGGAGTTCAAGACTTTGTTGGACACGAAAGGTGGATTCTTCCTGTGCCATTGGGATGGAACCCCGGAAACCGAAGAATTTATCAAGAACGAGACGAAAGCAACCATCCGCTGTATCCCATTCGATGCTCCCGACGAGGAGGGTAAATGTATGGTAACAGGTAAACCTTCTCATAAGAGGGTATTGATTGCGAGAGCCTACTAATTTTAAATTGAATGATTTTAGATTTTAGATTGAATGAATCAAGCCGAGAGAAAAACTAGAATCTAAATTCAACAATTTAAAATCTAAAATTTAAAATCTAAAATTATTTTATGCTGCCAGTAGTTGAGCGTTTTATCAGGTATGCTAAGATTCACACGGAATCGGATCGGGAGACTGGTTTAGTTCCGAGTACTCCGGGACAGTTGCAGTTCGCCTATCTTCTTTGCGAGGAAATGCAGAAAATAGGAATGCAGGATGTAGCTGTGGATGATTACGGATATGTCATGGGTTTTGTACCTTCTAATGCTGACAGAGAGTGTCCTTCGATAGGGTTTATTGCTCATATGGATACCAGTCCGGACATGACGGGTAAACACGTGAAACCTCAGATTATCGAGAATTACAGGGGAAATGACGTGTTGTTGAATAAGGAAAAGGGATTCACTTTGTCACCGGATGATTTTCCGGAACTGATGAATTATGTCGGTACGGATTTGATCGTTACGGATGGTAATACGCTTTTAGGAGCGGATGATAAAGCGGGGATTGCTGAAATCCTGACGGCAATGGAGTTTCTGGTTCAACATCCGGAAATCAAGCATGGACGTATTGCTGTTTGTTTTACGCCGGATGAAGAAATCGGGGAAGGTGTTGATCATTTTGATTTGAAAAAATTCGGGGCTAAATTTGCCTACACTTTGGATGGGGGAGAAATCGGTGAGTTAGAGTATGAAAATTTTAATGCGGCTTTGGCTCGTTTGACGTTTAAAGGGCGTAATTTCCATCCGGGATATGCCAAAAATAAAATGGTCAATTCAATCAAGGTGGCTAATGAATTCATGGCTAGCCTTCCTAAAAAGGATGCTCCGGAATACACTTCCGGTTATGAAGGATTCTTCCATATCTATTCTATCAAGGGGACTGTAGAAGAGACCTTGCTAGAAATATTGATTCGTGATTTTGACAAGGAACGTTTTGAATGGAGAAAGGATGTCATTGAAAATGGAGTTCGTGAATATTCAAAGAAGTATGATTTACCAGTACTTTTGGAAATGAAGGATCAGTATGCAAATATGAAAGAACGTTTGGAACCGGTAAGATATATTGTGGAAATAGCAAAACAGGCCATGTCAGAACTGGGGATTAAACCTTTGATTGCTCCTATTCGAGGAGGTACTAATGGGGCAAGATTGTCATTTATGGGATTGCCTACACCGAATTTGTCCAATGGGGCACATAACGGGCATGGACGTTACGAGTATATACCCGTGTCCTCTATGGAAAAAATCGTGAATGTGATTGTGAAGATATCCGAACTATGTGCTAAAATATAAGTGAAAAAAGACTTTTTCTAAAGCAGGTTAGAAAATAACCTGCTTTTTTTATAACAAATCTTTGTTGTTTCACGTTTATCAGTCAAAAGATAGTATAATTTAAACCTAAATAATTTAATAAGAGTATGATGAAAAGATTCTTTGTTATTGCCCTATTTGTATTGGGTTTGGGACAATTGTATGCGCAGCCGGTAAGAGATACGGCGTGGACAAAAGCCGGTTACTTCGGGTTAAAATTAACACAAGTAAGTTTGAGTAGTTGGTCTGCCGGAGGTGAGTCTGCTTTGGCATTTGATAGCCAAATAACATATAGTGCCGATTTTAAGCGAGATCGTCAGTTGTGGCAAAATCGTTTGGAACTGGGATACGGTTTGACGAAAAATGATGGTAAGAGCGCCCGGAAAACAAACGATAAGATATATTTTGCTTCCACTTATGGGTATCAGATTTACAAAACATTTTACTGGAGTGCTTTATTGAACTTTAATACGCAGTTTGCGAAAGGATACGATTATAATATTGAGGATTCTGATTTTATTTCAAAGTTCATGGCTCCGGGATACTTGATGATTGGTACCGGTGTTACTTGGAGTCCGAATAAGATATTTACGGCCACTTTTACTCCGGCTTCTTGGAGGGGAACTATTGTAGCTGATAGTCGTTTGTCGGATGAAGGAGCTTTCGGTGTGGATAAGGGAAAACATCTGTTATCTGAGTTTGGTGCAAACTTGAAGGCAGAGGTGAATTATGAGTTTTTGCCTAATATGAAAGTTTATTCTCGTCTGGAATTGTATTCCAATTATTTGAAAGATCCTCAGAACATAGATGTTCGCTGGGAGGTTCAATTAAATATGGCCATTAATAAATGGTTTTCAACGACTTTATCAACAAACTTGTTATATGATAATGATGTGAAGATCGCCCAAGAAGACGGAACGGCAGGGCCGAGAGTGCAGTTTAAGGAAGTGTTGGGGGTAGGACTTCAGATCAATTTTTAAGAACTGATTTTAATATAAAAAAGAGTTCAGAATTTTCTGAACTCTTTTTTATATGTCGATAAATAAGGTTATTTTGTAACTCTTTCAAGCCATTTCACCATACCAAGCATAACTCCCATAGATACAAGACATACGATCAAGAATACTGACCAGCACTGCCAAATCGGCCATGCGTTGTACATGAGCGGGCCAATCCAAAGTAGAAGGTTACCAAGAGCGGTAGCAGCAAGCCACAAGCCTTGACATAAACCAAGCATGCTCTTTGGAGCAACTTTTGATACGAATGACAATCCTAGAGGAGAGATAAATAGCTCTGCAACAGTTAAGAAGAAGTAAGTAACGATAAGAACCCACCAATGAGCTTTTGCTGCCATTTGTTCTGCGATAGGAAGACCTTTGAAAGTATCTGCAGAAGGATAGCCTTTCATCATTGAGAATACTGCAAGGAACAAGAAAGCCAAACCTGCAATGAACATACCGATTGCGATTTTTCTTGGGGTTGAGATTTCTCTACCACGTCTTGCAAGGAATCCAAAGATAGCCATGATCATTGGGGTAAGAACGATGACAAAGAATGGATTGATAGCTTGCCATACTTCAGGGGCAACTGCGGAAGAATCAACGAAATCGCGGGCAAAGAATGAAAGAGACATTCCATTCTGGTGGAACGAGAACCAGAAGAAAATCACTATACCTAATACTGCAAACAAGGCATACATTCTTTGTTTAATTTCTTTAGCCATTGCAGCTTTTTCCTCTGCCGTGTAGGTTACACTCTGTGCAGTAGCTTTCTTTGCTGGATTCGGGAATGTTTTTTGTGAAACAAAGAAAATTACAAGAGAAATAAGCATGGCTGCAACAGAGGCAATGAATGAGTAGTGAATCCCTTCATTGAAAATTTGCAGATATTGGAGACAAGAAGCAGTCATATCAGTAATAGCTCCACCAGCAGCCGTCATAAGTTGCTGTAAGTTGGCAAGTGCTTCGGGAGCCATGTTTGCAGCATTATTAATGTACTCGTGACAAAGGGCTGGAAGTTGTGCGTTGTAAGATAATCCGTTTACACCCAACCACCATTGGCGTAAAACCGGAGCAATGAACGGAGCAATTAGACCGCCCACGTTGATGAATACGTAGAAAATCTGGAAACCTGAATCTCTCTTGTCTTTGGCGATTTTGAGAGCTTCCGGCCCCTGTTTTGCAGCCTCTGCTTCAAAATTATCATACATTTGACCCACGATGGCCTGTAAGTTCCCTTTGAACAAACCGTTACCAAATGCAATAAGAAACAAGGCAACACAAGTAAGAGTCAATAACCAGGTTGTATTTTGCGATGTCGCAAGAATTGGAACAGATAGGATAATGTACCCTATTGCCATAACTACAAGACCAGTCTTAATGGTTCCTTTGTAGTTTTGCGTGCGGTCTGCAATAAGACCTCCGACAAGGCTTAAAATGTAAATACCAGCATAAAAGAAGGAATAAATGGTACCACTGGCGGCTTCGCTCAAACCAAATTTGGAACATAGGAATAACACTAACACGGCATTCATGATGTAATAGCCGAAACGTTCTCCCATATTACTTAGAGCCGCAGTAAGCAACCCTTTAGGATGATTTTTGAACATAACTTTTGTTTTTAATTTGTATTGGTAAATAATTAAATTTTTTCATTCACGCTAATAGTCTGCAAATATAAATTATTTTTTTATCTTTAGTCATTGAAAACGTTTGAAACCTATCGCTATGTTGAAGAATAATAAAATTTTCAAGACTTCGGATTTGCAAAAATTGGATAAATATACGATTGAGAATGAGCCGGTAACATCGTTGGATTTGATGGAGAGGGCGGCTATTGTTTTTACAGAAAAATTATTGATTTTTTTTCCCAATAACCATATTTTTAACATTCTGGCTGGTTTCGGAAATAACGGGGGTGACGGGTATGTCGTGGCAAGATTACTGTTTGAAAAAGGGTTGAATGTCAAGGTATTCGGTTTGCATGGAAATAATATTTTATCTCCGGATTGTGCTGTGAACAGGAAGCGATTCATTGATATGGGAGGATGTTGTATTGAGGTGAAAAATCTGGATAATTTACAGCTGGATGAAAATAGCGTACTCGTGGATGCCATTTTCGGGGCCGGGTTAAATCGTCCGGTAACGGGATTTTTGGGAGATGTAATCCATCGGGTAAACTGTTTGTCCCATCTGGTTGTGGCAATAGATATTCCTTCCGGTTTGATGGGAGAGGATAACGG
>DYVS01000146.1:0-7350 GCA_020743075.1 Butyricimonas virosa
TTATCCAAAATGTTCTTACCCCACACGTGGAAATCGATGTGTTTACTGGAAATACCTAAATCCATGTTCCAAAGGAAATAGGGATCTTGTTTCATGGTGTTCGCCTCGTCAAAATATTGGGTTCCGAAACCGGTAACAGACGTGGTTGCCGTGAAAGATTTAAATAATGAGGACTTTATTGCTTTGGAGTACGATATCCCCGTGTTCATCGTGAATTCCGGGGCCATGACAATTTTATTACCCTCGTATTCCTTGGTTAAGTGGTGGTAGTATTCCGAATTACTATATCCTGAGGAAAGGAAATAAACTAATCGTGGTAGACATTCCCAGCTTAAATCAATCTCCGCACCGATACTGCGGGCGTCTCCCGCGTTCTTGATAATTGGCCCCATCATCTCCATGACGAAGATTTGCTGGTCTTTCCAATCAATATAAAAAAGCGCCCCGTTCAAGTTAAAACGTCCATTAGCGCTGAAGTATTTAGCCCCAAGTTCGTAATTCCACAAGGATTCTTTACCATATTCCAGTTCTACTATCTGCGTGGTCATTTCATTCGAAATGATATTGTACCCACCGGCTTTATAGCCTTTAGATATATTCAGATAGGTGGATAGTTGTTCATTCCATTTTTGTAGAATGGAAAATTTGGGTAACCAAGCCACGTAAGAATGGTTTTCATCCCAATCATGATAACCGGTAAACTGATCTGCATCGTGAAATAACAAACTGTCTCGGTAAGAGAGAGACGCTTTCTCGTAATCATACCTGATTCCGGCAGTAACGAACATCCCTGGCAAGAGATTTTTCACGGTAACTTGCCCGTATCCGGCAATTCCCCAAGTTGAAGTGTTGTTATAATACGACGCTTGATCCAAATCCAGCGGGAGAAGTAAGTGACGTTCCGTACCAAAAGTGGCTAGGTAATCATTCGTCAAGTCCTTGTAAAAACCGAATGTTCCTAATGTCCAATCGATTTTCTCGCCTTGAGAGGATTGGTAATTAATCTCTTGCGTGATCAGATCCTGTTTCGATTCCTTTTCATTTTGAAATACATCGTGATACGTGAAATCGGCATCCAGAACCTGTTTATCTTTAGCCCGAGAATAGGAGGTGATCCAGTTCAATAGGGTTTGAGAAAAATGTTTCTGAATGTTCACGTACGTGGACAATAAATCCCGTTTATAGGATGCGTCTGCGTTATAATTAACCCGATAGCGGTGTACTTTTAAAGAATCAACGGCATGATAAGCGTAGCCATCATAAAAACTATGATTATAGTTCAGACCAAACGCCACTTTCCATGTTGCATCCGTAAACACGCTTCCTTGATAACGAATATCGTATGAATCCGATTTGTTCGATTTTCCCCCGGTAAAATCATTCTTGAAATACCCGTCCGTGCAATTATATGCAAAAGATAATTTGTTATACAGGACTTTATTTATAGGCAAATTAGCCATAATCGTGTAATTCTGCGAATTATAACTGGAAACCCCAGCTTTTGCTTGCAAAGAAAACTTTGTCGCGGGAGGATTTGTCCGAATATTAATCAAACCGATGATACTGTTCCGACCGTACAAGGTTGTTTGTGGGCCTCGCAGTACTTCTATTTGTCTAATGTCATACAAATCAAATATAAAGGCATTTTTATCAAAAATCGGAACACCATCCACGTACAAACCGACGGGTGGAGTCCCGGATACCGTTCCAATTCCACGAACATAAAGCGGTGTTGATAGTTTCAAGCCACCTTCCTGCATATAGAAATTCGGAACGATTCCCGACAGGTTCCGGAGATCCGGATTATTCTCGTTCAACAAGTTTTTCCCGCTAATCACGCTAAGAGCAACAGGAATCTCGCTAATGGATAATTCCCTCTTTTCAGCCGTAATGACGACTTCTTTCAATTGTTTAATGACACTGAATGTAGAATCATTCGTCTGCACGGTCTCGGACCGTTGTGCGAACAAATGACCGGAAATAAATGTCAATAGCAGAATGCTATATATGATCCGCATTTGATGTTGTTTTAAATTAATATACCCCGTGAATTATTCCACTCTTTCCTCTTAAAAGATTACGACAAGTGGATAGCGGGAGGGGCCCTTAGTGTTAATAATATAAGGTTAGGATCGTCATAGTGACCGAAATAGATATATTGCTTAGTTTTCGATCGATCGTCTGTTATTTTTAAATAAGGAGAGTTTGGAGAGGGTATAACCTCTTCGTCTTCCATCGTCTGGCAATAGTATGTCTCGTTTTTCCCAATTCGGTATTCAATAATTCTTTCCTGTCCCGGAATACCTTCCGGGAGTCTTATTTCAGTTTGTGCATAGAAACATATCACAAAGAACGCTGAAACAAGCAAATAAACAAATATGTTTGCCGATGGTCCGATAAAAAACATAATGCAAATCTATAAAATAATTAGATAGGAATGATCAAAATTCTATGTGAACATCACTAATTAGAACTGTTCTAAATTTTTACAAAATACAATCCGAGATGTTGCATTTATAAAAAAGATAACGATATTTGCACTCGATATAAAATTGTAATAATTACAAATAAATAATGAATACAGTTGAAGGAACACGGGAATATTTACTAAAATATAATATCAAACCATCCTTGCAGAGAATGGCAATTATGGATTATTTGATGGCACACCGGGTACATCCGACGGCTGACGAGATTTATAATGCTTTATATCCGACCATGCCTACTTTGTCTAAAACAACCATATACAATACGATGAAATTATTCACGGAACAAGGTGCGGTGAAAGCTCTTGTGATTGATGAAAAAAACGTGCGATTCGATATTGACACGTCGAGTCACGCTCATTTCATGTGTTTGGGATGTGGTTGCGTGTATGACCTTCCGGTTGAAAATCAGGATGCGATACAATTGGAAGGAGTAGGGGAATTGATTATTACAGAAATTCATCTTTATTACAAGGGGTATTGTAAAAAATGCACCGAAGAGAAAAGAAAAAACATATTATTATAACATTTAAAAAGTGCGTTATGAAAAAATTTATCTGTACCGTATGTGGCTACGTTCATGAAGGAGATGAAGCTCCTGAAATTTGTCCTCAATGTAAACAACCGAAAAGCAAGTTCAAAGAATTAGTTGAAACCGAAGGTGCTTTGACGTTTGTTGACGAACATCGTCTTGGTGTAGCAAAAGGTGTTGATCCTGAAGTTCTCGAAGGATTGAGAGCGCATTTCAACGGGGAATGTTCAGAAGTCGGGATGTATTTGGCTATGAGTCGTCAGGCCGATCGTGAAGGTTATCCGGAGATTGCAGAGGCTTTCAAACGCTATGCTTTTGAAGAGGCAGAACACGCGGCTAAATTTGCAGAATTATTGGGAGAATGTGTTTGGGATACCAAAACAAACTTGAAAAAACGTATGGAGGCTGAAGCTGGTGCTTGCGAGGATAAAAAACGTATTGCTACTTTGGCTAAAAAATTGGATTTGGATGCTATCCATGATACTGTTCATGAAATGTGTAAAGACGAAGCCCGTCATGGTAAAGGTTTCGAAGGCTTATACAATCGTTACTTTAAGTAATCTATTGTAGGTTATTTTATAATATTAAAGAGATCGTCAAGACTTGGACGATCTCTTTTTATTAATAAAATAATACATTTTTTACATGTATTTTATGTAACTTTACCTTATAACTTCCCGTAACAACACTCGAAATTGAATTTAACACGGAGAATTGTATGAGAACTTATAGATGCGAAGACGTCACTTTATCTGATAAAGGAATTGATAGTAAAGGTTGGTTGTGTAATCCACAAGAAAAGGGTAAAAAACCGGCAATACTTGTTTTAGGCCCAAAAGACGCCTCGAACAACACGGTATTATTACAATATGCCACGCGATTGGCAAACTATGGTTTTGTCGTTTTAGGAATGGAGGAAACTCAGAATGTAAAAGCAGCCATTGATTATTTGAGCTTGAAAGATGAAGTTGATCCGAATAAAATGTACGCCATGGGAATATGTAACGGAACGAATGAAGTTTTGGCCAGTACAGAAGCGGAAAAACGACTAAAAGCTATCGCTTTGGTAGCAGGATGCTACAAACGTAAAGAGGCATCTCGGGTAAAAGTACCAACAATCGTTATTCACGGAGGTGAAAACGAAAAGGAGTACCAATCTGCTCAACGCGTGTACGACACGATCTGTGCGGAGGAAAAATTAGCGATATGGGAAGGTTCCGTTACTCATGCACAATATTTTGAAGATCCTCTTGTTCTGGATAAAACGGTAAGGAATGTCTTCCGCTGGTTTAAAACACATTGACAATCACACTATATTAGGAAAAAGCCGTCTCTAGTTGATAGAGGCGGCTTTATTATGAGTTTCTCCTTGTATCTATGAGCTATAATAGAGTTATACTAGGGTTATAATCTCATGTAACCGTTTAATCCCCCATGTAGAACTCTTTTCCCGTCCTTTCCCAAGGGCAATAGAAGGGCGATGAAAGGAAGGTGCAAGGGCGCAAGGAGATTAAACCCCTAACATAACCTTGGTAAAACACGAGTTTTACCTATAAACGGGTATACTAAAAGGCTCACCACCACTTGTAAAAATGATGAATGGCTCCATGTCCATGCCCTATTTGGTACCCGGCTGCCGTTTCTATGGCCCCGTGCAAATAATTCAAAGCTTTTTCCACGGCTATGTTCAAAGGAAAATCATGGGCTAAATAAGAGGCCACGGAGGATGATAACGAACATCCGGTACCGTGCGTGTTCGGGGTGATTATTTTCTTTGCCGGATAACGATATTCCAAATCATTCTCACAATCAATTAAAACATCTGTTATCTCTTCACATTCCAAGTGTCCGGCTTTTAATAAGACATTGCGAGCGCCAATATTCTTCAATGCAGGAATGGAAAGATATAAATCTTCCTGAGAGCGTATTTTCTTTTCGGAGAGAATCTCTATCTCGTAAAGGTTGGGAGTGATCACGGTAGCCAACGGGAATAATTCCTTTTGCATCACGGCAATGGCCTCTTGCTGCACAAGTAAATCACCGGAGGTCGCCACCATTACCGGGTCCACGACAATGTGCTTGATCGGGTAATCGGCTAATACTCTCGTGACGGCTTGAATCACTTCCACGGAATGTAACATACCAATTTTTACCGCATCCACGCCAATATCGTCTAAACAAGCCCTAATCTGGGCCTCTATGACATTCACGGGAAGAGGTTCAATGGCTCTCACACCTAATGTATTTTGAGCTGTTACGGCTGTAATGGCGGTCATGGCGAAACACCCGCAGGCGGAGATCGCTTTCAAGTCTGCTTGAACTCCGGCACCACCACCGCTATCGGAACCGGCTATAGATAATACTCTCTTGTAGGTTTTCATGACAAATAAAAGGTTTAGAATGATCGGGCATATAACACGAAAATCGTCGGACGTTTATTTATATCCGGTTTCACGTGTTTCCAATCCTTTATTAACATGGTTTTTATGTATTCTTTTTCTGTCGTAATATCACAGGCTATCGTGAGGCGTGTCGTGGGAGACAAGGTGGCTATCATATCCTCGAATAATTGCACGTTCCGATAGGGGGTCTCTATAAACAATTGCGTCCGGTTCTCCACGGCGGATTGTTTCTCGTAAGTTTTCAATGTTTTAATGCGCTCTGGCTTAGCAATGGGTAAATAACCATTAAACGAGAAGTTTTGCCCGTTAGCCCCGGAGGCTATCAGAGCTAATAAAATAGACGAGGGACCAACTAAAGGAATTACCTGATAATCGTGTTTATGAGCCAATGCCACCAATTCAGCTCCCGGATCTGCAATACCGGGGCATCCGGCTTCGGAGATAATACCCATATCTTGATCGGCCAGATAGGGGAGATAAGTTTCAATATCTTTTATATCCGAATGTTCATTCAAGTCTAAAAAAACGAGTTCATCAATATTTATCGCTTTATCTATTTTCTTTAAATAACGACGGGTATTTTTCACGTTTTCTGTTGCAAAAACTTTGATATTCTTAATGATATGGACTACATCATCAGGAATAACCCGCTCTATCGGTGTCTCCCCAAGTAAGTTGGGGATCAAATATAATTTTCCCATAATAAAATGTTTGGGGCAAATATACAGGATTATTCCGAATCTTATTATTTTTGCATGACACAATAAAACGTTCTGTATGGAATTTTCGATGTCAGAATATAATTATTTTTCAGTCTTCAACAGATGAGAGTAACGATTTTAGGAAGTGGAACTTCACAAGGGGTTCCCGTTATTGCTTGCGAATGCGCTGTTTGTCAGTCTACGGATGAGAATGACAAGCGTTTAAGGAGTTCTGCCATGATTGATATTGGGGATAAAAAACTAATTATAGATGCGGGACCTGATTTCCGAACACAGATGCTACGGGCGGGTGTAAAGGACGTGACAGCTTTGCTGCTGACACATGAACACAAAGACCATATCGGGGGACTGGACGATATTCGGGCTTTTAACTGGGTCAAAAATGGTGAGGTAGACATCTACTGTAACCAGAGAACGAAAGACGTTATCAGTAAGGATTATGACTACGCTTTCGCAGCATTCCGTTATCCCGGTGTACCTGAAATGAACATTCACGTGATAGATGAAGCCCCATTCTGGATTGGGGATATTAAAATAGAACCTATTACGGTGATGCACTACAAGCTCCCCGTGACGGCATTTCGTATTGATAACTTTGCTTATATCACGGATGCGAATTTCATATCGGAGGCAAGTATGAAAAAACTGAAAGGCGTCGAATACATGGTGATTAATGCTTTACGTAAAGAAGTCCACCTTTCTCACTTTACGCTGAATCAAGCCATTGATGTAGTGAAAACCTTACACGTGAAACAGGCCTACATCACGCATATCGGTCATCAGATGGGATTGCACGAAGAGGTCTTGCGGGAATTACCTGAAAATATACAACTGGCTCATGATATGTTATCATTTGAGTTCTAAAATCTTATTACTCGCTCCGGTTTCCTTTTTGTTAAATGCTTGCTGAAAGGCAAGAGTGAATGTGAATAAAAAAGGACTTAAAATTTCCGTTAATCCACTGTTTTTATTACATTTGTGGGATTTTAGTAATATAGGGGTGAAATTTAGAATAATGCCCTATAAAACAATGCGTTAATAGTGTAATTTAATATTATAAATGGAAAACGTCGGAGAAAAAATTATCAAGATCAACATCGAGGAGGAGATGAAATCTTCGTACATTGACTATTCAATGTCGGTGATTGTGTCGCGTGCATTACCTGATGTTAGGGACGGTTTGAAACCGGTACAGAGAAGGGTATTAT
>DYVS01000147.1:0-5437 GCA_020743075.1 Butyricimonas virosa
ACGATCAAAGATGACAAAGCATTAGCAGATGTCAAATTCCCTGTATTCGTGGCCGACATTGACGGGGCCATCAAGTATATCCTGCCGACCTATGGAGTTGGGCTTTGGGGGCCTGTTTGGGGTTACATTTCTTTAAACGAAGATAAGAACACGGTTTACGGAGTTCTGTTCGATCACAAAGGAGAAACACCCGGACTTGGAGCTGAGATCACTCAACCCTTTTTCCAAAAACAATTCAGCGGGAAAACGATTTTTGAGAACTCCACGTTAAAAGCCATCACTGTAAAAAAAGGTGGAAACGCTACCGGAGCTCATGAAGTAGACGCAATCTCAGGAGGAACAATCACTTCAAAAGGTGTTGAAACCATGATTGGCGACTACTTAAAATGTTACGAACAATTCTTAAAACAAATACAATAATGAGCGATAAAGAAACATTATTTTCAGCTAAGAACCGAGGCTTGTTACTCGGCCCCTTGAGCAAAAATAACCCTGTTCTGGTACAGATATTGGGTATATGTTCTGCTCTTGCCGTAACTGCAAAATTAGAACCCGCCATCGTGATGGCTCTTTCGGTTACAGCCGTAACGGCATTCTCTAACGTGATTCTTTCGCTATTGAGAAATACAATCCCGACACGCATACGTATCATCGTGCAGCTAGTTGTCGTTGCCGCTTTGGTAATCATGGTGGACCAAATACTGAAGGCGTTCGCATACGAGGTAAGTAAACAATTATCCGTGTTCGTCGGGTTGATCATCACAAACTGTATCATCATGGGACGTATCGAGGCTTTCGCCTTGGGCAACAAACCGTGGCCTTCATTACTTGATGGTATTGGTAACGGTCTAGGATACGGTTTAATCCTCGTTATCGTGGCTTTCTTCCGTGAACTACTTGGATCCGGAACTTTGTTCGGGGTAAAAGTAATCCCACAAATATTCTACGATTGGGGTTATCAAAACAACGGTTTAATGATCCTTCCCCCGATGGCATTGATGCTGGTGGGTCTGATCATTTGGGTTCACCGTTCCAAGAACAAGGATTTAATAGAACAGAAATAGTCAACTAAAAGTGAAATAACGATATGGAAAATCTATTAAATATATTTGTACGGTCCGTATTCATCGATAACATGATCTTTGCTTACTTCCTCGGTATGTGTTCATACCTTGCCGTATCAAAGACCGTGAAGACATCATTCGGATTAGGTATTGCCGTTGTATTCGTGTTATTAATCACCGTCCCGGTAAACTATTTGTTGGATAACTTCGTGTTGAAAGCCGGAGCTTTAAGCTGGTTACTCGGTGAAAGCGCTGCAAACATCGATTTGAGTTTCTTGAGTTTCATCATGTTCATTGCGGTCATTGCCGCTATCGTGCAACTCGTGGAAATGATAGTTGAAAAATTTGCCCCGGCACTTTACAACCAGTTAGGAATCTTTCTGCCGTTAATCGCAGTAAACTGTGCCATCATGGGAGCATCCTTGTTCATGCAGGAAAGAGGATATGCTAACATTGGAGAGGCAACGGCATTCGGTTTGGGTTCAGGTATCGGTTGGTTACTGGCTATTGTGGGTATCGCCGCTATTCGTGAGAAACTGAAATATTCAAACATCCCCGCCCCACTTAGAGGTATCGGTATTACCTTTATCGTGACCGGATTGATGGCTATTTCATTCATGAGTTTCTTGGGAATTAACCTGTAAAGTAATTTTAAATTATAAATTTTAGATTGTAAATTTCTCTGGAGTCCTCAATTTAAAATTTAAAATCATAAAATCTAAAATTAAAATGATGTTATTAGCAATAAATACAACAATTGTCATGTCAGGGGTCATCGTGTTCCTCATCGTAACACTGATTCTCGTAGGCATGCTTTTGTTCGCCAAGGCCAAACTGACTCCCAAAGGAGAGGTGAAGGTTGATATTAATCATGGCGAAAAGGAATTAGTAACCGAACCAGGGTCCACGCTGTTAGCCACCCTTGGAAACAACAAAATCTTCCTCCCTTCGGCTTGTGGAGGTAAAGGTTCATGCGGTATGTGTCGTTGTCAGGTTGAATCCGGAGCAGGGTCTATCCTTCCGACCGAAACGGGATTCTTCTCCTATAAACAACAACACGACAACTGGCGCTTGGCTTGTCAGGTAAAAGTGAAAGAGAATATTGAAATGCACATTCCGGAAGAAGTTCTCGGAATCAAGAAATGGGAATGTGAAGTGGTTTCCAATAGAAATATCTCCACTTTCTTGAAAGAATTCGTGGTAAAATTACCGGAAGGTGAAAACTTGAAATTCAAATCCGGAGGATATATCCAGATTGACGTGCCTGCTATCGACGTTGACTTCAAGACGTTCGATATTGACGAGAAATACAAGGCTGATTGGGAACGAATGAAGATGTTCGATCTTAAAATGCACAACCCGGAAGCAACCTACCGTGCTTACTCCATGGCAAACTCCCCGGCAGAAGGTAACATTATCATGCTGAACATTCGTATCGCAACTCCCCCGTTCGACAAAGCTATCGGTGGTTTTGCCAACGTGAACCCCGGAATCTGTTCTTCTTACATCTTCTCTCGTAAACCGGGAGATAAAGTAAGTATTTCCGGACCTTACGGGGAGTTCTTCTTGAGAGACACGAACAACGAGATGATGTTCATCGGTGGTGGTGCCGGTATGGCCCCCATGCGTTCACATATCTTCAACCTCTTCCACACGATGCACACCGATCGTAAAGTTACCTTCTGGTACGGTGCGCGTGCTTTGCAAGAAGCTCCTTATGTGGACGAGTTCAACAAGATTCAAGAAGAGAACCCGAACTTCCACTGGACTCTGGCTCTCGATAGACCGGACCCCGTGGCTGATGCAGCCGGTGTGGCTTACAAACCGGGCTTTGTTCATCAAGTAATCTTCGAGAATTATTTGAAGAACCATGAAAACCCGGAAGATATTGAATACTACCTCTGCGGTCCTCCTATGATGATCTCGGCAGTAACCAAAATGCTGTACGACCTTGGAGTTCCGGATGAAAACGTGATGTACGATAACTTCGGAGGATAATAAAAATAAAAAAGCTGCTTATGAAAGCAGCTTTTTTATTTCAAATAAGTACCAACAAGTTTTGACTTACTCCCTACTTCTTCAAAAACATATTCTTGAATTCGATTGCTTTAAGCAGCAATCCTGAATTTATCTGATTCCGGGAAAGACGATTCAACAAAGAATCCGTCACTTGGATATTCCCCGCCACTTTTTTCTCGTAAATCACATTATCCATGATAAAAGCATAATTCTGCGGGTCTCCGGCCAGATGAAAAGGCGGGCGTTCGGGATCAAATAAATCTCTTCCCATAGAATAATCTTCGGCGGGATTCTTTACTCCCAGCACCCGTTTCATTAAAGTCGGTGTCACGTCATAATGAGACGTCCTGTGCGAGTACACGCCGGGAGTGTTCCCCGGGTAGTACAGGATAAACGGGACATGCACCTGTGCGTTCGAAAAATCACTTCCATGTCCCCAGAAGTTCTTCTTATTCTCGTTAAACTCCTGCCCATGATCCCCGGTAATAACAATCACGGAATTATCCAACAACCCGTTCGCCTCCAGTTTATTCACCACCTTTCCCACGAGCGAATCCACGTAATAGGCACAATTACGGTACAGGTTAAAGAACGGTTCCGGGTCCAAATTATTATTCAAAGCCAGATAATTGGCATAATCCCACGAGGGCTGAAATTTTTTACGATAAGGAACCGGAATATCTATTGCATGCAACAAATCATAAAATACAAAAGAAAAGAACGGTTTATTCACATCTTTTCGCTCATCCAGATAATTCAAAAAATCTTCCGTGATCCTGTTATCCCGATCAAAAGGTGTTGCTCCCGGAGTTTCCTTACGAATATCTTTCACATCCCCGAAGACGATACGATAAAAAGGAGGATTAACAAGCGTTGCACTGGCGAACGTCTCTATATCATACCCATTTTCCAGTAAATTCTCGATAAACAAAGGCTGTACTCCCGTACGTTCAAAATCTTGCCAGTATGTTGCGGAAATACCAAAAAATAGACCGAATATCCCACCCCGCGTACCATTACTGGAACTTAAATGACGATTGAATACCACGGAACGATCGCCAAAAGCCCGGATATTTGGACAACACTCCCGTGTAAAAGTCCTAAAATTCCATGAATCTAAAATAAGATAAATAATATTCAACGGTTTCATGCTATCCACTTTTTCCAGCGGATGAAGAGGGTACACGAAACTATGCCCTTTCCCTTTATCCGGATTATTCACATATAAGTCCTCCTTTTTGACCACCCCCAACTTTAACATCAAACGGTTGGCTGTCAAAGGATAAAATTGCGGTAAACAAGCCGATACTTCCGTGATCGAATTCACGTTAGCCGCAGCAGCATAAGCATGGGTTAATTGGGGAACGATACAAGAGAACAAGAAAAGATAAATACCGATTTTCACCTGTTTAGAAGTAACATACCGGGCATACCGATAAGCGATAAAAACAACCGCTAAAGTAAACAACAAAATAAGTAACCCGATAAGAACCCCATGCAAGATCAAGGTATTATTAAACACGAATACTTGGTTTCCTCCCCCACCAAAAGCCAGATCCAGCACAAACCCGTTGATATGAAATTTATACAACTGGAAAACAATCCCGTTCAGATAGGCCAGCACGTTCAATAAAAATATAGCACAGGAGAACAGAATGGTACCGACCTTCCGCATCTGCCGCCACCACGTGAAGGGAATATATAAAATAACCCAAGGGATCAAATTGAAAAGAAAAGCTTGCCCCAATGCCGCCATCAAATAATAAAAGCCCCCGACAAAATTCAAGGATTCCCAATAATTACTATTCACGAGATAGATCGCAAATTGAACGAGTAACATACAAGAGGAGCACATATAAAACAGAAAACCTCTCTTCAAATAATTCATTCTTTCAGTGTAAACCCGTGATTTAAAAGTATCAAACATCATAAACGATTGTATTAAGAAATGATCATATAATAGTTGCAAATAAAACGGATTAAATCGACTTTTCAATCATTTTCTTAAAAATTCATTTTCAATTATTTAATTCTTTTTCCTGAATCCCCGGTAATAAAAAAATACATATCAATAAACGATCGTTTAATGACATATATCAAGTCAAGCACAAATCCCTTTCTAAAAGGGATATACGTTCAAATTATCAATATTTCAGCTTACTATAATTCAAGCCATACAAGATGATAAATACCAACGCCAGGAATCCGGACATTGCCATGGAAATCAGCACGACACTATTCCAACCGGAATAAATTGGCAGGATAAACAACTGGCCGATCTGTGCGATCGCATATAAATAAAAACCATTCCTTTTTAGCTTATACATCATGAAAGCCCCGATCAAACTGATCAC
>DYVS01000148.1:0-6728 GCA_020743075.1 Butyricimonas virosa
GGTTTGAAACGATTAAAGAGAAGAATGAATCGTATCGTTTGCGGGTGGCTTTTGACGTGAGTTACGAGTTGGTGAAGGGATTGACTTTAAAATCATCGTTGTCGGCAGATTATTCCCAACAGAACCAACAGCTGTTTATGCCCTCGGAAGTCGATGAATACAAAGAAACTTACTCAAGTGGCCAAATCTCTCGTAATTTGATGTTGTTGAACGAGAATCTGTTGACCTACAAGCGCACGTTTGCCGAGGTACATACCGTGGATGTGTTGGCGGGGCTCTCGTTTCAGACGGACGAGGCGTACTTGAATTCCGGTTGGGGACGAGGGGCTCCTTCCAACTTGATTCATTACGTGAGTTGGGAAGGGAACGTGTATGACACGAAGGATAATCGTTCCTTGAAAGATTTCACTTCCGACAAGGAAAAAAGCACGATGGTTGGCGTGTTTGGCCGGGTGAATTACAATTACCTGCAGAAGTATCTCGTGTCGGTAACTTTGCGGAGGGATGCCAGTTCGAAGTTCGGGGAAAAGGTGCGCTGGGGAACGTTCCCCTCGTATGCCGTCGGTTACGCTTTCTCCGAAGAATCTTTCATGGCGTGGGCTAAAAGCGTGCTGGATTACGGGAAAGTACGGGTGAGTTTCGGAAAGTCGGGTAGACAGTTTGATCAACCGTACGTGGCGTACGGGGTGCTCGGAGCGAGTAAGCCGTTCCTTGGTAATTCGACGGTAGAACCGGAACTTGGGTTCGGGCTGATAAACCGAGAGCTGACGTGGGAAGAAACCCGACAGTTGGATGCCGGGATTGATCTGGATTTGTTGAATTATCGTTTGGGTGTAGTGGTGGATTATTATCACCGTTATACCGATAAATTGCTCTATCCGATACGCCTGCCGGGCACGCATAACGGGTATTCGGCACAATGGCAGAATGCTTATGGGATTTTGAATGAAGGCTTGGAAGTCATGGTGAAATGGGATATTACGCAGGAAAGGGAGGTGAAATGGAACATGACGTTTAATATTGCCCGAAATTGGAACAGGTTGAAAAAGAGTCAAAAAGGGAAAGATTTCATGTCGAACGCGGGTTTGAACAACATGAACGTGATCGGGAAGCCTCTGAACGGAATCTACGCTTTCAAGACTGCGGGATATTATAACTCTGCGGATGAGGTGCCTTATTATTATATTGACGGGAAGTACACCCCGCTGGGTACGCTTAAAACGCAGTTTTACAGGCCGGGAGACCGGGTTTTCGTGGATGCAGATGGGAACGGTCGGATAGAGGGAAACTCGACGGAAGAGGACCGTATGTACGTGGGGGCTCCCCTACCATTGGCTAGCGGGGGTATCACGACATCCTTGGAATGGAAAGGTTTTGACTTAAATATGTTGTTTAATTACGTGTTAGGACGTCATATACTGAATGCCGGACGGGGAGCCTCGGTGGGAACCGTGGCGGGAATGCTCGTGGAGGATATCACGAAACCCGTGTTCGAGGATTTGGAAAAGGTTACTTTTTGGCAGAAACCGGGAGATCGTACTGATTATCCGAAAAACAGACTGGAGGCAGGGTTATATAATTTTAGCACGAATATTTATGCGAACGTGCAGAATGTGAGTTTTATCAAGTTGAAAACAATCACGCTGGGATATTCCTTGCCGGAAGCGGTAAGAAAAAAACTCCGTTTCGGAGCGAGGGTGTTTGTCTCAGCCGAGAACCTGTTCACGCTTACCAATTACAAGGGAGCGGATCCCGAAAGCGTGGATGTGGTGACGGGTGTTGACAATTTGGGTAATTACCCGCTTGCCCGACGGGTGACGATAGGTTTAACGATTAACTTGTGATGATATGAAAAAAACGATATATCTTTTTTTGATGGTTTTGTTGTCTGTTTCCTGTTTTGATGATTTTCTGACGGAAGAGCCGGAGACGTTGGTAACTAATAATAATTTCTGGCAAAACGAAAAAGACGTGGAAAGTGCCGTGTACGGGATGCATCGTTGGTTTCGCTGGGTGATTGGTCGGGTGGACGTGCATTACCGGGATCGGGGATTGCCTTTTGATAACCTCGGGAGTTGGGCGAATATTTCGAATAACGACTTGAGTAGACTCACACCGGATGACCCGAACACTTATTGGGGATACGAGTACGAGCTGGTGGCCGAGGCTAACACGATTGCGGATAATATTGGACGGGCAAATATGCCGAAAGAACGTTACAATTTTTACCTCGGACAGGTGTTGACCATCAGGGCTTGGAGTTATTTTTACATTATCCGTAACTGGGGTGATGCCCCCTACATTATACACGCGGAGGATGTCGGGGAGAGAGGCCGGATGGCGTGGCAGGATATCGCAGATGCGATTATCGATGATTTGAAGTTGGCGGTTGGGTATCTTCCCCGTGTGAATGATTTGCGTGATAGCGAGGGGAAAATGATAGATAGTAAACAAGTACCTTCCCGGGGAATGGCATTTGCAATCATGGCTCAAGTGTATGCGTGGAAAGCGGCTTTGAATAACGAGCCGGAGTTGAACAAATTGGCGATTGCGGCCTGCGATTCCGTGATAAATGACGGTTCCTATGCTTTAGTGGGAAGTATAAGGGAGGTGTGTGAGCGAGTAATGCTGGGCAATAGCGAGGAAGGGATATTTGAAATCGATTACCGGAACTCGGAGGATGATTTAAAGTCGGGAGGTTCTTACTTGGGGGCTTTTTGCCAGTCGTGGCCGATCATGCCCAACAAGACTCCGGCTACGAAAAGACGTGGCTTACGTTTGAATAATACAACCGTGTACAAGATGTACCCGGACGAGTCGGATCAGCGGCGAGAGGAATATTTTTACAAGCTAGACAGTATGGCTGGTGTTTCGACTTCGATCACGCAAGGGGCTGCCTACGTGCAAAAATTGCGGCATATATTGCTTTACACGAGTGGTAACGAGGTAGGACAACTGAAATCTTTCGAGGATAACGAGATTATTATCCGATTGGCAGATATGATTTTGTTGAGAGCCGAACTAAAAGCCAAGACGGGAGACATGGAGGGTGCCATTCGAGACCTTAACCGGGTTCGTAACCGGGCCGGATTAAGAGATTATTCTCCCACGGACGGGAATTTAGTAGAAGTCATTGCGGATGAACGAGATCGGGAGCTTTTCTGTGAGGGGATTTCCACACGTTATTTTGACATCATGCGCAACGGGACTTTCCGGGAGAAATTACGGGGAAATTTCAAGACGTTGACGGAACAGGATGTAATTGACGGGGCTTTGTTTTATCCCGTGGCACGACAGGCTTTTGTGGATAACACGCTGATGAGGCAGACTCCTTACTGGAAGCGTAACGGTTTTTCTTTTTAATAACTGATAACAAGATAAATAATGAAAATATTTTATGTCTTTTTGGTGTTATGGGTAGTTGCCACGGGATGTGGTAATGACTTTTATCATGATTCGGGTTTGGCTGATGGTAAACATGATTGCACGGTGTGGGAATACTTACAAACGGATCATTATAACTGGGATTCGGTAATCGTGATGATCGAACATGCGGGTTTGAAAGATGTTTTTGATGGAACGAATCCGAAGTTTAAACAGATCACTTTTTTCGCTCCCACGAACTTGTCAATCAATCAATTTTTGTTTAAAACGACTGACGAAACAGGAGATATGGTTTACTCTTCCGTGAAAGATGTACCCGTGGAGTTGTGCCGGAAGATGTTGTTGGCGCACGTGCTAGATCGGCGAATGATGAAAGAGGATTTTGATTACGAGGTGAAAGGAACACTTACGGGAGGTACGATGGTAACAACAATCGGGGGCGTTGAACTAAGGGTGTATAGGACACGGACCCCGTACAACGGGATACCGGATATCGGTCCGGAAAGTTTGTTCTTTCATGCCGTTACAAATGGTCATATTGCCATGGTTGCTTCGGCAGATATTGAAATGACGAATGGAGTGGTACATTCGTTGAGTTACACGTATGAATTTACTGAATTGTAATAATTTGAAGATATGAAAAAAGTGTATTGGATAGTAAGTTGTTTGCTTTTAGTTGTGATAACACAGGCGGGGTGTCAGGATGTAACAGTGGGTTTTCTGGATACCCGTCATGCTGCTTATGCCCCGGATTCCATGATCGTGAAAGCCGTGCTTGACCCGGACGATGATGCTTATCAGATCAAGTTTAAGATCCCTTGGCAATCCGGGGAGATAGAAGGTGTGGAGGGGACGAACCCGGTGAAGTACACGATCCGGAATGTTCGGAGCGAACATCCTGAAGTTGTAACACAATTTCGGATGTCTGGTCGTGGGCGAGTTGAATTATCGTGGGATCATACGGTCCCTACCGGGCGTTACGTGATAGATATGAGAATTGCTAACGAGGGACATTTTTGTGACCTTGATTCAATTTTTACTATTATTGTGAGATGAATTCAATATTGATATTTTTGTGTTGCAAATTTGGAATGATTTTACTTGTTTTGTACATGAAAGTGATCAGGTAAGCTTGCACTTTTCTGGAGTGTAGATTATCTTTGTGTATAGAGTAGTCGGGGAATGTTTTCTTTAAAATCATAGTGATTTTGAACAAGTGAACATATATAACAAACGTACAGCCCGGCTACTCTTTTTTATACATACATGAAAAGGACACACTAAGGTATCCTTTCCAATTCTTTCGTATCTTGCATTTTTTGTTTATTGCATATAAACAGACACGTTTGAGTTGTCTTTGCTTAGATCGAAATCTTCTGTTCGGGTGGAATAGTCACCGTAATCCGGATCTGAGAACTTGAGTGTTGCTGTTTGGATAGAATTTTTCACGATAATGGAGAAATGACCGGAAACATCCGTTTTTGTTGAACTGGATGAAGTCCCATTAATTTGCTGGATGTGAATTCCTTCTAACGATTCATGTGACGATAGATCATAAACCGTTCCACTGATTGTTCGTTGAACTTCTGGAGCTGCTGCATTCGTGAATGCAAAACATGTGATTGTACACACGAATAAACTAAGAAATAATAATCTTTTCATAGTGATAAATTTAAGATAAAACATATAGGGGATCTCCCCCACTTGTAACAAACGTATTCACAAGATAGGAATATTTTGGGATAAAAACAAGGAGTTGATTAAAATAATTTTGAATTTGTGAAATATGTGTTTAATGAGAAGAATGATTTGTCTTTTTTATCCCATTTATGAGGAATATATGCGCTTAAGATTTTTGAGTTGATTCTATTAGTGGGTGTGGTGTATGGGATAAGTATTTCTTATATTGACGGATTGTGATAATTCAAGAAAGTATTGGAGTGTGTTGAAAACCCGTTTAGAGAACGAAGGATGTAAAACGGCTACAATTTGTAGTCAGTTGAAATTACCTGCAGCAGATGGCAAAACGTAATAAAAGTTTTTAAGGAGAAGAAAGTTCGTATTGTATGGGACGATGAGCAAGAAGAGGGGTATTTTTTATAGTTGACGTGGTGGCGATACTGACAGATAGTCTTAATCCTCGGAATTATTGGATGGTGCTGAAACGTGGGCTTGTTAAAGAAGGTTACGAGTCGGTAATTGTAACTAAAAATATCCTTGTCTGATGACAAGTATTGCAAGACGGATGTTGCTGATACCGAACAATTATTCTGGTTGATACAATCCATTCCTTCGCCTAAAGCGGAACCTTTCAAGTTACGGATGGCGCAAGTTGCCAAGGAGCGGTTAGGCTAGATGCAAGACCGGGAGTTGTCAATCTAGCAGTCCATGATGTTGCCTTCTCTTGTTAGGCTATTTAGTACTTCTTCCATTTCTTCGATAGAGATTGTTGCTAGATAGACATTCTCAAAATCTGTTAGCTTTTTTAATGAAGACCACGAATCTAGAGTTTTGATGTATTTTTTCATGGTCATCTGATGTTTCCAATCTGTTTTTGTTGGGGCTTTGTGTTTAACTTCTTTTTTAATGGTTTCTATTACATTATTTAATTTTTCATGAAAAGTATCAACAATGACGATCAATTTTATGTATTTACTAGTATCAATTGTTATTTTCTTTCCATTTTCATCTGGGAATTCATTTCGCAATTTTCTTACATCGTTTAAGATACCTTTCATTTGCTGTGCTCCTAGCTTTTTACCATGAATGAGCATATTACATTTTACTTCAACAAGAATGTTCATACCCGTTGAATCTTCAATTTCGATGTCAAATCCGTTAGAATTTGCTTTTTTCTCTTCTATTTTTTCTATGAATTTCTTTTTTTCTTGTTCATTGTATCCTAATGAATCTGTAATTTTCTTTGTCGCCGCTAGTGTTGCTATTAATGTTAATACGTTATGAATATTTGCTAGTACTGCTTTTAGTTCCAATAATCTTTCAATAGTTATGTATTGAGATTCGTTACCTTCTCTAACTGTTTTTATGAATTTTAGATACCTTTGGATAAGATCTTGTGATCTTGTATATATTTCATTTTTCATATTATTGTGCTTTATTCGTTAATAAAAAAGTGGATTCATGGATCAACAAGAAAATCTGTTCTTTCATCGGCGTCAAGTTTAATTAAACATGCGAAGATAACAAGTTCGAACTTACTCCACCTAATTTTTCACGTGAGCCAAAAGTGTTCCATTTGTGTTCCACTAAAAGAAAAAGACTTACAGAATTTTCTGTAAGTCTTTGATTTCTAGAGTCGGGATGACAGGATTTGAACCTGCGAC
>DYVS01000149.1:0-75952 GCA_020743075.1 Butyricimonas virosa
ACAAAGTTATGAAAAAAAACAATGTGTTGTATCCATTGCTTGGTCTGCGGGTACATTTAAATCGATGTTTGCCCATGAAATTGATGATTTTACTGGTTTTTGTCTTTTCGATACCCGCCTTCTCGGCCGCGTATAGTCAAGAAGGCAGTGTTAGTTTTTCTGCGGAGAATATGAAGGTAGAGGAGATAATTAAACACGTGCGGAGTATTTCGGGCTACAAATTTTTGTTTAATCACGAGGAGTTGAGAACCGCGGGAACGAAGAGCGTGAAGTTTGCCAACACTCCGATTCGTGAGGTGATGAATGAGGTATTGAGAGGGACGAATTTGACCTATCGTTTAGAGAAGGACGTGATTGTCATTTATCCGATAGTCGTCACGGCACGGGATTCCGTGCAAAAGAGCGTGACGGTAAAAGGGGTTGTCAAGGATGAAAAGGGGGCCACGTTACCGGGTGTCACTGTTTTACTGAAAGGGACCACGATCGGGGTTACGACTGATGAGGATGGAAAGTTTTCTTTAACGATACCGGAATCTCCGAATGCGGAATTTCTTTTTTCATTCGTGGGGATGATCCCGCAAACCGTTCTTTACCGTAATATGCCAAAGGGTGATTGGACGGTAGTCATGAAAGAAGAGGTGATGGAGGTTGACGAGGTGGTCGTGACCGGATTATTAACCCGTAAGAAAAGCGGTTTTGCAGGAACGACGACCATGATCACGAAACAAGAATTAGCCAAGGTGTCGACGGGGAATATCTTTACCACGATTTCGGCTATTGATGCGGGATTTAAGATTAACGAGAATAATCTGGACGGGTCTAACCCGAACGTGTTACCCGACTTTACTATCCGTGGTAAAGGGTCTTTTCAGAATGGGTCGACGGCCCCTATTTTTATTTTGGACGGTTTTGAAGTGTCTGCCCAAAAAGTTTTCGACATGGATGTTAATCGTATTGAAAGTATTACCTTGCTGAAGGATGCCTCGGCCACGATTCTTTACGGTTCCCGGGCATCGAACGGGGTGATCGTAATCGAGACGACAGCTCCCCAAGCGGGGAAGTTACGGGTGACTTACGATTTCAAACCGACCATCGGGGTGGTAGACCTGACGGATTATGATTTGATGAATGCCCGGGAGAAATTGCAGTACGAGAAAGAGGCGGGGTTGTACGAGTACGAGGGAAGTGTCGGTTACGAGGAGAATAATCGTCGGGAGCAAGCGAAACTGGATGAACAATATTACACGAAATATAAAAATATTGTAGAGGGAGTGAACACTTACTGGTTATCTCAACCGGTAGAGTCCTCGTTCTCTCATGCTCATTCCATATTCGTGGAAGGTGGGGCGGATAACGTGCGTTACGGCATTGATGCCTCGTACAATCAGAATAAGGGAGTGATGAAGGAATCCGGGCGTGATCGTTTGGGGTTGGGGTTTACCTTGATCTACCGGATAAAGGATAAGATGACGATTCGGAATTATATGTCCTATGCTCACACGAAGGCTTATAATTCTCCTTATGGCAGCTTTTCCACGTATGCTGCGTTGAATCCCTATGAACGAATTTATGATGAAAACGGGGAGTTGATAGCCAAGTTGAGCGACGGAACGACGAATCCCCTGTATGATGCTTTTTTGCCTAATCGCAGTTTCACAAAGATGCAGGAGTTCACGGAACAATTAAGCGTGGACTGGCTTATCCGGGAGGGATTGCGTCTGAAAGGGCAAATTTCGATCGTGAAAGGTGAAACCAGCGGGGAGAACTATAAGTCTCCGTTCTCCGCGGAGTTTTTGAATACCGTTTATAATTCAGAAAACCGGATGCAGGAATATCTTCCGATTGCAAAGCGTGGGTATTTGTCCATGACGGATGGGAATAGCTTGGGGTATAACGGGAATATTACATTGAACTATAATACTTTGTTCGGGGAGAAACATATTCTTTACGCGGGTATCGGGTGTGAGGTGAAACAGGATGATAGTAATTCACATGGTTTCACGTTAACCGGATTCCCGGACGATCGCTATTCCGACCCGGCTTTTGCCATCCAGTTCAAGGAAAATTCAAGAGCTACCAGTGACGAGAGTAAATCTCGTTCCATCGGTTTCTTCGCTAACGGGAACTATATTTATGACGATCGTTATTTCGCAGACGTATCCGTGCGTATTGACGGTTCTTCCAAGTTTGGAGTGGACAAACGTTTTGCACCTTTCTGGTCCGTGGGTGCCGGGTGGAACGTGCATAACGAGAAGTTCTTTAAATCGACAAAGGTGAGTATGCTGAAACTGCGTTATTCATACGGTGTAACGGGTAACCAGGAGTTCTCGGCTTACCAGGCCCAGACGATGTTCCAGTTCAACACGGATCGTTTGTATAATTCTTCCGTTACGGCGGAGTTGATGGGATACGGGAATCCGGATTTGGAATGGCAGAACCAGTACCAATCGAATTTCGGGGTGGATTTCGGTTACGCAAAAGACCGTATTCGTGTGCAGTTCAACTATTATCTGAAAAAGACACAAGGATTGTTGACCACGATTACCGTGGCTCCTTCTCTGGGTTTCCCATCGGATAAGTATACGGCGAATTTGGGAGAGATTCAGAATAAAGGGCTGGAGGTAAATCTGAATGCCGTGATTATCCGTGATATGGAGAAGGAACTTGAATGGTCGGTGATGTTTCAGGCTGCCAATAACAAGAATAAGATTAGGAAGATTTCCACTGCCTTGAAAACGGTAAATGATGAGAATAATAAAAATACTCAAGTTCCGGGAGCAGTTTACGAGGAAGGGGAATCGATGAGTGCGATTAAAGCTGTTCGTTCTCTAGGTATTGACCCGACAACCGGTAAGGAGTTGTTCGTGAAGAAAAATGGAGAACTGACTTACACGTGGGATGCGGAAGACAAGGTGATTTGCGGGGACACGGAACCCAAGGTCTTCGGGAACTTCGGAACCAACCTGTATTGGAAGGGCTGGAATTTGAATATGGTATTCAAGTATAATTTTGGTGCGGATTATTATAATTCGACCTTGGCTCAACGGGTTGAAGGTGCCGATCCCGCAAAGAATGCAGACCGTCGGGTGTTGAAGGATCGGTGGAAAGAACCGGGACAGCATGCTCTCTACAAGAATATAAAGGATTACAAGACGACTTATATTTCCAGTCGTTTCGTGCAAAAGGATAACACGGTACAATTATCGACGCTTTCTTTGTCTTACGAGGTGAATAAGGCGTGGATCAGTCGGTTTGGAATGAATACGTTGAGGTTGAGCTTTTACATGAACGACGTGTTCCGGGCTTCAACCGTGAAAAATGAGCGGGGAATTGACTATCCTTTCCAACGTAGTTTTGTGTTCGGGTTAAATGTCAGTTTTTAATTTAAATGGATCAGGTTATGAAATTGAAATATGTAATTATCGTGTTGATCGCTCTGTTGTCGTTCTCGTCATGTAATGACTGGCTGGACGTGGTTCCGCAGGGGCAAGTGCAGGGAGAAGATTTGCTTACGGACGAGAAGGGATATAATTCAGCCCTGGATGGTATTTATTATAAGTTGACTTCAGAGACGCTTTACGGGATGGAGTTATCGTTCGGGATGATGGACGTGCTGGCTCAATACTGGGATTTGTCCACGAAGACGAAGAATCCCTATTATAAACAATCGTTGTTTGACTACGAGGATGCAACTTCAAAAACTCGTTTCAAGGCGATCTGGTCCATGATGTACCAGGGGATCACGCAGGCTAACTATATTTTGGAATCTTTGGAAGGGAATCGTGACAAGATCAAGTATTCCGAATTGATAGAGGGAGAGGCGTATGCTTTGAGAGCTTTTATCCACATGGAACTGGCGTCTATGTATGGTCCGGTGATTCGCTCGGAGGCCGATTTGGATAAGAAATGTATCGCTTACCGCACAGAGTATAACGTGAAGGCTCAGGAATTTGAATCCATGCGTTCCGTGTTGACAAAGGCTAAAGAGGATTTGACGAAGGCTGCGGAATTGTTGAAAAATGATCCGATCGTGGAGAACAAACGTTACGGGAACGGGAATAGCTCGATGCTTGATTATCATGCAGTGTTGGAAAGAAGAGGTGACCGGATGAACTTGTATGCCGTGAAGGGATTGTTGATGCGGGTGGAACTGGCATTGATGAATAAAGCGGGGGCCCGGCAGTTGGCCGTGAACCTGATTGATGAGTGTAAATCCACCGAGTTGTTTACCTTGACAGACAAGACGGATAAACTGTATGATATTAATATGGGCGAGGAGATGTTGTTGGGATTCTACAAGAATGACCTGTGGGAAGTGGCTCGAGATACTTTTGGAATGGAAAAAGGGAATGCCGAGGCCAATTTTTGTATCACTCCTAACCAGTATGATATATATCTGAATGAACTTTACGGGCGGGCTCCGGATGGTTCGGGTACGGATAATCGTTTGCGCGTTTGGTTCCAGAGACCTTCTTCCGGTGCGGATTATTACAATTTCCAGAAACTTTACGAAACTTCGCATCCCGGCACGGTATATTTGCCCTACTATCCGGAGGTGGCTATCTTAAAACTGTCTGAAGTGTACTATGTTGCCTGCGAAACATCGATTGGTGTGGATAACGGGAAAGCGTTGGAGTATCTGAATGAGGTTCGTGATTCCCGGAATCTGGCTAAATTGGCAGGTCCATATGGAAATGAGGAATTGATGGAATACTTGATGCGGGAGATGCGGAAAGATTTTATCGGGGAGGGGCGGATGTGGCCTATTTACAAGAGGCTGTACCGGGACTTCTACGTGCGTCAAGGGGTAATCATTGCCCCGACGGAGGACAAGTACGTGTTCCCTATCCCGGATGAAGAATACGAGTATTCCCCCAACACGAACCCCAAAGGAGACAAGTAACCTAATAAGCGAGTTATACTATGAAAAAGATAATATTATATATGATTATGGCTATTGCCGGCATGATAGCCGTGTCCTGTGATAAGGCGATAGATGAGTTTGATAACTCAACGAACTATATTTATTTCGATATGCCATTCGTTTTGGATCAATACGGAAGAAAGACAACAGTTCGGGAGGATAGCTTGATGTACTCTTTTGCTATGGATGACCCGTCGGTGACGGAATACACGTTTAAGATTCCGGTAAATTCTGTTGGGCTGGTGACCGATCAGGACCGGGGTTTTAAAGTGGTTGTTGAATCGGGAACTGCTACTGGAAATGATTGGGATGAAACGTCTTTATCCAAGGGGATGATCCCGGCGGGTGAATTGATTGATACGTTGCGGGTGACCGTGAAACGTACCGATGTCCTGAAAAAAGAGTGGAGAACAATCACCTTTCGTTTGGAACAGAATGAACATTTTGCACTGGGAGCTGCAGAGTTGTTGAAGGCTAAAATATCCTTTACCGATATTTTACAACCCCCAACTTGGTGGGCTACCTGGGAAAGATATTTTGGTGAATTTTCTCGTGAGAAGTATGCCAAGTGGCAGGAGATCTATTATTTGGGTGCCGATCCTAATTTGGAGAAATATGGTCCGGATACCGGTAAGCAGTTGTACTGGGGACAAATGCCTTATTACACGATGTCCAGTTGGTACCCTTCAACGTTTATGTTTATCCGTAAGTTGAAACAGTATTTTATTGATAACGAGGTGTACCCGGACGGGGATACTTCCAAACCCAGAATCACTCTTCCTTAATCCTTAAATCTGTTTATTATGAAAAAGAATATAACGATATATCTACTTTTGCTGGCAGCAATATTTTTCGCTTGTTCGGAAGATAAAGGAAATTACGATTATGACCCTGCCAATAATTTGAAAATTAAAGGTATTCCCACGGATACTGCCGTGCAAAGTTACGAGGTATTGAAGTTGGTGCCGGAATTTGAGCGTTCCCTGTTCCTGTCGGAAGAAGGACTCGTGTACAGTTGGACGATCGAGGGAGAGGAAGTTGCCACGACCCGAGATTTGGAATACACGATTCCTGGTAGTTTGAACGTGGGTAAACATGATTGTCGTTACATTGTCACGGATTCGAAGAATGACATGAAATATTTCTACTCTTTTAATATTTCCGTGACGTCGCCTTTCTCCTGGGGATATTATTTCTTGTGTGAGGGGGCGAACAAGGAATCAATTTTGTCCTATTTTTCTGCCAAAGAAGGTACGACGGATTGTATTCACGTGGATAATATCGGGGGATATTCCCTAGGGAGCGAGCCGAAGGCGATCATCGAACAATTCGGTAATATCTCTTCTTTAGGGGATTATTATTACACGTTTTACGTGATTTCCGCCAAGGGGGAGACTCCCACGATTATCACGGATAACGGGGCTTTCATGCCTACGGGGTTGATCACGAATTCCAGTTTTATGTTCGAGGGAGATTCCTATAACCCGACGGATGGCGTGATGATGGCCACGGGTACTCCTTATTTTATCTCGAACGGGAAGATTTATTCCTATAATTCGGGGCTGTTATATCGTCCGGCACAACATGACAAGGAGTATAAATGGAGTCATCCGGCCTCTTATTATAGTTACGTGTTTGTTTTTGACGAACTGAGCAAGAAGTATTATGTGCTGAAGAATCAGATTAACGATCCGGAGCAGGGTTTGGTATCAGATAGCTATGCGCTGGATCGGGTTATAGAGATCAAGGAACAACCGAGTTACGAGGGACAGACTCTTGTTTCACAATCCGTGGGGATGGATGCCGATGCTCATGTCTTGTCGTTGGCCTTGGCTGAATCGGGAAAAATTAATCTGGTTTCATTGCAATATATTGATTTCAGGGCAGCAAAGGATGAAGACCCTGAAATCAAGGAACAGGGTATATTGAAAACTTCCGAATCTCTCTCTTTGGCGGGGGCGGATGCTAATACACGGGGTATTTTGGTCGGACAGGACTGGTATTTCGTTGTAGGTAACAAAGTGTACACTTCTCCGGTTTTGAAACCGCAACTTGCAGATTTGACGACTTTGCCGGATGACTTGGGAGTACCGGTTGCTGTGGCTGTTACTTCAAAAGAGACGCATCTGATTATCGCTACTTATGATGCTGGTAGTAGTCACGAGAATAAAGGATCGTTCGCTCTTGTAGATCTTACGACGAAAGAAGTTAAAGTACATCGTAACGTGATGGGAAAATGTGTGGTGGCAAAAGGGTATGATGCGAACCCGTGGTTCTAGTATTGGATTTCCTTTCCCCTCCCGGACAAGGAGGGGAAAACCATTTGATAATTAGTGTTACCACGTATTAGTTTCCTTCTTTTACTTGAATTCATTTTATCGCATTGGCAATGATTAATTGTCGTTTGGAATAACCTACCTGTACTTTCCCTTTAGGCAGTTCGAACTTACCTAAGGAAACCCGGCCTTCAGTTTCAGCTCTATCAGACTATTCCCATAGATCAGGGTATATAGTTGCATTTTGATGAATTTATTCTCATGTTGTTGTTGGCTTTGTTTAAAAATGTTGTATATTTGTGGCGTACGTCATAATCAGCGAAGTAGTGGACCTGCTTCAATTTCAGTGGCAGGCATTTTTTTGCCTGCTGCTGTTGCCGATATTCGGTTCCGTACCCCCGTGGAGTGCATTAATGTGCCTCCGGCTTCGCTGAAGTGACGTACAACGGGTCAGGCGGGACCGTTCTTTTTGGAATACCCGTCAAAATTAATACATATTATTATGGAAGAAGATGTAAACCGTGTGTCTGCGGTAGACATGGAAGCACCCGGACAGGTGGCAAATCAGCTATTAATTGAAGAGAAACAAAAATTGATGGAGTATTATTCGAAACAACTCGAAATGATGTATCCGATTGCGTCACCGGGAATGACGGATAAAGCGGGACTTGTGACTCTTCAAAAAAGAAACACGAGATTGATTGAAATGTTGACATTATTCGATCGTTCATGGGCAGATGAAATTTCGGTGATTCAAAAAGCTGTTCTGCAATATTTGGCTACCGAGGGTATTTCTAAAAAGGAGCGGTTACGGATTGTAGAAGTATGGGGAGATTGGACTACTTTTTTGTTAGATAATTCTCGCTTTCGGGTGTTGCTTGGTCGATTTTTGCAATATCATCAGCGTCAAGCGTGTGAATTGAATGAGTTATTGAAAGCGGAGAATATGTCGTTGAACGTAGATGGGCAATCAATTAATAGTCAGAATTATGGGGAATAGTAATTTTATCCCAGCATCGAATGTGTCGGAAAAATTTACAGGCGATGAATATCTTTCTGATTTCTTAACCGAGAATTGTTTTTACCGACAAATGGTCGAGGATCTTAAAAAATGTAACGTGAATTTGGTTTCTGAAGATCCATTGGAAACGATCTATAATTGTATTTGCCATCTCAATAATCTTTTCCGGGTACTTCGTCGTCCATGGAATATCGAGTGTGGAAAAATACAAAAAGCTTGTACTTATTATGTTGCTAACGCTAAACAGTCAAAGCAAGAGAATGAGGCTGTTATTGATGCGTCAAATGGCTTTATATCTTCGATCTGTTATTTCACGGAATGGTATGATTTTATTTGTCAGATGCAACAATTCCTTTGTCATCAGGAAAAAGAGCTGAAGCGGGTGTTTAAGAAACAGAAGCAAAAAGTTGTCAATAATGATAAACCTGTCATGGAAACTACGACTTATTGTATGACTGTGGGGGAAAGTGAAATCTATGGTATGACGTATGGGCAACTCGAAGAACTTTACAAGGCTGTCGGTTTATTCATCAAGCGAGAAAAAGCTCCTTTTGACTGCAATATTAAAGGGTATAATAGATATCCGATTCGTATAGATAAGAGTATAAATTTTGATGTACGCAAGGAAGTGTTTTTTGTAGACTATAGACTTGACTCGTTTGAATCTAGTTTGAATTGCATGTCTGCTGATCAACTGAAAAGGGTGGCGGATATTATTGCTGAATTTTTGAAAACGTATGGAGAGAATGGAGATCAGAAGGTTTGTTGGGATGTTGCGGATTATTCTCCTGTTCTGTCTGGTCGGGAAATTTATTTTAGAGTGAATGAAGATTTCCGAACCACACATTTCATGACACCACCTTATGTTCGAAAGTGTATTGACAAGGTGGAAGATCGGAAAGTAGAGATCAGTTACAATATTAATGTGAACGAATTGGAATCAGTAAGTTTGTCTTTTGAGGAATTCATATCGTTGTATCGACAATTGGGGAGTTTTTTGAATTAGTGCTTATAAAACGAGGGAGTCATTAAATATAATCACTCCCTCGTTAATGTTATTTGTAGTACCTTATTTCTTTTTCGGCATCTGTTTCATCCGTTGTTCTTGCATCCGCTGCATTTCTTCCAGTTTTTGTTGGAATTTGGATTTTTTCACGGGTTTCGTTTTGGCGAGTTCTATTTGTTTCAATAGTTTCTCGTCGTTCACGAATTTCCGGATAGCCCAAGTTTGAACAATCGTGATCAACGTGGCGATGAAGTAGTAGTAACTCAAACCGGATGAATAGCTGTTGAAGATGAACAGGAACATGATCGGCATGATGTACATCATCGTCTGCATTCCTTTCATCTGGTCATTCTGCGGTTGGTTCTTGCTATTGTACCACATATACAAGATGTTCGTGATTGTCATTAACAAACAGAACAGACTGACATGGTTTCCGTAGAACGGAATGGTGAAGGGGAGCGTGGCAATGGAATCGTATGATGCCAAGTCGGTAGCCCACAAGAAACTCTTCTGGCGCAATTCGATGGCTCCGGGGAAGAAGTAGAAGAGGGCGATCAATATAGGCATCTGCAAAAGCATCGGTAAACATCCTCCCATAGGGTTCACTCCTGCTTTCTTGTACAATTTCATGACGGCTTGTTGGCGTTCCATGGCCTTATCAGCAGGGATTTTCTTGTTGATCTCGTCAATTTGCGGTTTCAAAACTCGCATCTTGGCCTGTGACATATACGATTTGTAAGTCAGCGGGAAAAGAACAAGTTTAATGATCAGGGTCAATAGTAAAATGATGAGACCGTAGTTCAAGGTCACGTGCGATTCCAGGAAGTTGAAGATTGGAATTACGACGTAACGGTTAAACCAAGCGATCCATTTCCACCCCAAGTTAATCAACTGGGGAAGTTCAATATCTTTGCCGTATTCTCTTAGGACCGGATAGGAGTTCGGACCGAAAAAGAAACGCATATCGTATTTTTCAATGGCTTTTCCGGAGTAAGGTAATGAAATTTCGGCATCTGCCGTTTTCAAAAAGCCCGGGTTTGTGTTGTTGGCCGTGGAGACCAACACGTTCGGGAATGACTCTTTTGCGATAAGTACGGAGGAAAAGAATTGTTGTTTGTAAGCCACCCATTTCACGCTCGTTGGCAAGTCTACTTTCTCGTCTCCGGTCAGGGAAAGATGTTCTACATCATTATTTGAGAAGTTGTAGTATACCCCGGTATAACGGCTTTCAAAATCCCTACTTTTTTCAAGCTGAGGCATATCTACTCCCCAGTATAACGTGAGGAAGTTCGTGTTCGAGGCGATAACATCATTTAAATTGTACGTGTTGATGTTGAAATCAACCATGTAAGAATCCGGAGCTAATTTGTACTCGAATTCGAGGTATTTATTTTCATCCACGTAAGCTCGCATCGTGAGTACTTGCTCAGCCCCCTCGGCATTCAGTTCTTTTTGATTCGTGTTGGGGACGAAAATCAAATCTGCCGTGTTGATTTGCTTGTTCCGGGCGTAAAAGTTCAAGCCCATGGAACTCTTGTGGTCTTTCCACAGAATCAACGGGAGAGAATCATGTGTGCGGTATCCTTTTAGGTCAACATAGTCAATGCATCCCCCTTTGGTGTTGATGTGTAATTTGATTTTGTTATTTTCTAGGGTGTATTGTTCTACCGGGAGTGAGTCCTGTTGGAAGATGGCCTCTGTTTCGGCTTGCTGTGTTTCTGTATTTTGTTGTTGTGCTGCAAAATCTGCCTGACGTTCTTTCTCCAATGCAGCGGCCCGTTGGGCTTCAACCCGTGCAATGGAGTCCCGGACATGCATGGCTTTCAGTTCCTCTTTGGAAGGACTCATGAAATAAGAGTAGCCGATTAGTATGAGTGCAATGACTACTAAACCGGTTATTGTATTTCTATCCATATTTTAATATTAGGTTTTTAATTTTTAACTGTTATCTTTTAGTTTTTATCTTTTAACTGTTATGATAGACAGGCTTTCACAAACGCCACAAATAGAGGATGCGGGTTGGTCACCGTACTCTTGTATTCGTGGTGGAACTGTGTACCCACGAACCATTTATGGGTCGGGATTTCCACGATCTCGGTTAATCCCGTGTCCGGATTAACTCCTGTCGTGATCATACCGGCCTGTTCGAATTGTTCGGTGTATTTGCCGTTGAATTCGTAACGATGGCGATGTCTTTCCTCAATATCTTTTGTCCCGTAAGCCTCAATCGCTTTAGATCCTTCTTTCAGCACGCATTTGTATGCTCCCAGACGCATGGTTCCCCCTTTGTCTGTAACTTCTTTCTGAGACTCCATCAGGTCTATAACCGGGTATTTGGTTTTCGGGGCCATTTCCGTGGAATCGGCTCCGTCCAGGTGCAGCACGTTACGAGCGTATTCAATAACGGCCATTTGCATACCTAGGCATATTCCTAAGAAAGGGATATTGTTGGTACGGGCATATTCGATAGCAAGAAGTTTTCCTTCAATTCCTCGTTGTCCGAATCCGGGAGCCACGAGAATACCGTCTACATCTTTGAATATGTCACATACGTTTTCCACGTTGATGTCATGTGCGCTGTGTACCCATTTAATATTTACCTTACAATCATTAGCCGCCCCGGCATGGATGAATGATTCCACGATAGATTTATAGGCATCGTGTAACTCCACGTATTTCCCGACGAGGGCGATGGTGACTTTGCGATTATAGTTTTTGAATTTGTATAGGAAACGTTCCCATGATTCCAAGTCCGGCTCGTGTTTTAAAGGTAATCCAAGCTGGGAAAGAACAATTTCATCCAGTTTTTCTTCCCGCATTTTGATCGGTACCTTGTAAATAGTGTCAACGTCTATGGATTGGATAACGGCTTTCGGGTCAACATTACAGAAAAGGGCAACTTTTCTCCTCAGATCAGAACCCAATTCATGTTCCGTGCGCAACACGATGATGTCCGGTTGTACCCCGTTTTCGAGGAGGGCTTTAACCGAGTGCTGTGTGGGTTTGGTTTTCAACTCACCAGAGGCACTCAGGTAGGGGACCAAAGTCAAATGGATGAACACGGATTTTTCACCCAGCTCCCAACGTAATTGGCGAACGGCCTCGATGAACGGTAAGGATTCAATGTCACCGACTGTACCCCCGATTTCAGTGATTACCACGTCGTAATCCCCTTTTGCCCCGAGGAGTTTTATATTTCGTTTGATTTCATCCGTGATATGCGGGATGATTTGTACTGTTTTGCCTAGATAATCACCGCGACGTTCTTTCGTGATCACGTTTTGGTAGATGCGTCCAGTCGTGATGTTGTTCGCCTGGGACGTCGGGATATTTGTGAACCTTTCGTAGTGTCCCAAGTCCAGATCGGTTTCTGCCCCGTCATTGGTCACATAACATTCGCCGTGTTCATAAGGATTCAAGGTTCCGGGATCGACATTGATATACGGGTCCAATTTCTGGTTTGCAACTTTATAACCTCTTGATTGGAGCAGTTTTGCTAATGAGGAAGCAATAATTCCTTTTCCTAAAGAAGAAGCAACTCCACCCGTAACGAAAACATATTTTGTTGACACGATATAAATATTTTATAGTTATTTCTATATTATACATCCAACGGTTTGAAAATACTTGAACTTTTTGTTATTCAATGAATAACAATCAAATGGAACAAGTATGTTGAAACTTAACGACAAAAGTAAGAAAAAATATCATACAAACATAAAAAGAGGCATTTTTGAAATGCCTCTTTTTGTGTTTGATGGTCTCGACTTAAATCATGCCATCGATGAGTCTCAGCTTTTCTTGCATTAATGCCAGTTTGTGGCGAGCGCTCTCGATCTTGTTGGAAAATTCTTTGACCAGGCTCTCGGAATTACTTGATTTGGAGAAGAATCCAATATTGTTTTCCCAAGCGTGAAGGTCTGTTTCCAGTTGCTTGATCTTGTTGACTAATTTTTCTCTTTCTTGAATGATCTTGCTGTCCTTGTCATCACTGTTGTCGAACGTGTTGATTTTGGACTTAAATCGTTCGATATTTTTCTCGAATTCGTCGATGTCAAGCTGATCAAAGTGATCGTTGATTAGTTTACGGAATTCGTTTTGAACGGTTTCTTTTTCTTTGATCGGAACAAATCCGATTTCTGCCCAGCGGGTTTGGAAGGCTTTCAAAGCCTCGATGTCATCATCGTTATTGCCGGTCAATTTGAAATTGCGTACTTCTTCAATCAGTTCTTGTTTCAGTTCAAGATTCTTTTCTTGATCGGAAGAGACGTGTTTGAATTGCGCTGATTTGCGGTCAAAGAAATGATCACAAGCAGACCGGAAACGGTTCCATATCTTGTTGGATACTTTTTTGGATACGGGGCCGATTGTTTTCCATTCTTTTTGGTACTCGATGATTTTCTTCGTGGTCGTACCCCAATCCGTGCTATCCTTTAACGCCTCGACTTTTTCGCAAAGTTCTATTTTCTTGGTCAAGTTTTTATTCTGTAAGGTCTGTATTTCCTGGAAATATTGACGTTTCCTCTCGAAGAAGGCATCGCAAGCTGCCCGATAACGTTTATACAGGCGATTGCGCTCCTTGATCGGAATTGTTCCGGCATGTTTCCATTCGGTTTGTAGGGCAAGAACGCTATCCGTGGCCACGTTCCAATCGGAGAGTTTATCAAAAGAAACAGTGGCGTAATTTTCCAGTTTCACGCAAATCTCTTCTTTGATTTTCAAGTTGTTGTCCTGCTCTTCCCGGAGGTTATCGAAGAAACGATGGTAAGCGCTGTTGATCTTGTCCGTCACTTCTTTGAATCGGTTCCAGGTTTCTTCTTGAACTTCTTTGGCAACCGGTCCGATCTCTTTCCATTGCGAATGGAGAGATTGTAGTTGTCGAAAGGCATTTCCGATGTTATTGTCTTCGAGTAAAGCGTTGGCTTGTTCAATCAAAGCATTTTTGGCATCTAGGTTTTTTTTCAGATCAAGATCCCGCAACTCCTTGTTTATTTTGATATAATTGAAGAAGTTCTCCACGTGATGGTGATATGTTTCCAGTAAATCGTTTGCTTGAGCTTGCGGAACCATACCCGTGTTTCTCCATCTGTCTTGCAAATTTCTGAAATCCTGATATGTTTTGTTCAGTGATTCCTCGTGTTGAATCAGATCTTTTAACTCCTCGATAATTTGGAGTTTTTCTTTCAAGTTCTGCTCTTTCTCTCCTTCCAGTTTTTTGTAATATTCTGATTTTTTCTCCCGGTAGGTTCTATACACGCTATAAAAGCGTTCCTTGGAATTGTCCTGATAGTCGAATGTCTCAGCCGGACTCCCGTCTTTGGTAAAATCGGCTAATGCTTTATCGTATTCTTTTTGGTACTGGGCCTCGAAAACTTGGGGTAGGGAATCCAGCACCTTCAGGCGTTGCACGGGGAAATCGTCAATTAAAGACTTCATGTGAGAAATAATTTCGTCCGTGTTAAAACTGGAGAAATCCCATACCGGAACTTCCTTTTCGGGGGCTTTCTCTATCGGTGTAGGTTGACCCTGAACTGAAACCTCATTTTGTGTTTCGTCATTTAAAGTATCCGGAGAAATTGGCTCGTTGTTATTCAACTCTTCGGCTTGTTGTAAGTTTTCTTGCTCCATAACTGTTCGTATTTTTACGCATTCAACTCACGAAATTAATGATTAATTCTGATAATGCCAATTTATAATGAGTAAAAAAAGCGAGAGAGAGTTCTTTTTGGATTTCAATTGTAAAGCACGTATCTTTGACATTTATAATTGATGCTTATGTTTTCGTATATTCTATATGGTTTTATATGGTTGATCAGTTTTCTTCCGCTCCGGATTCTCTATCTGGTGGCGGATTTGAACTATTTGTTGCTTTATTACGTGGTCCATTATCGACGTGGGGTAGTGAGAACAAATTTATGTAATTCTTTCCCGGAGAAAAGTTTGCGGGAGATCAAGGTGATTGAACGGAAATATTACAAACATTTGGCTGATTTATCTATCGAATTGTATAAGTTGTGGCATATGTCCGAGGCATCAATCCGAAAACGTTGCGTGTTTAAGAACACGGAATTACCCCAGTCGTATTTTAACGAGGGAAGGAGCGTGATCGGGGTGTTGGGGCATTATGGTAACTGGGAGTGGATGTCTTCTTATAGTTTGTGGGAAACGGGGGCGGATTTTCTGGCTTTGTATAAACCGATTCGTGATAAAGTGACGGATCGTATGATGAAACAGATTCGTTCAAGGTTCGGGGCGGTACTCGTGGCAAAGGATGACACGTTAAGGGTTATCGCTCGTTACCGTTCGGAAAATCGTTTGTTTCTGGCTGGCTTTATCGGTGATCAGACTCCTAACGGACGTAATTTGAATTTCTGGATGCGCTTTTTAAATCAAGATACCCCGGTTTTGCTCGGTACGGAGCGGATTGCCCGGAAGTATAATATTCCGGTAGTTTCGGTGCGAATGCGTAAGGTGAAACGTGGGTATTACGAGGTCGAGTTCGTGGATGTGTGTGCTAACCCATCCGAGTTACCCCAGGGGAAATTGACGGAAATGCATACTCGATTGTTGGAATCTTTTATACAAGAAGAGCCGGAGTTTTGGCTGTGGTCGCATAAAAGATGGAAGCATAAGAAGAAGTTTTGAATTTAAAATTTAGAATTTAGAATGAAATCAAAAAGCGGTGTCCTTGTGCGGCTGGAATTTAAAATCTAAAATCATAAATCTAAAATTAGAATGGCGAAGCGGGTAGCTATTATTATATTGAATTGGAACGGGGAGAAGTTGTTACGGGAGTTTTTGCCCTCGGTCGTGAAGAATACGAATGCTGATTTGGGGCGTGTTGTTGTTGTGGATAACCATTCTACGGATGGTTCCTGGATATGTTTGGAACAAGAGTTTCCAGACGTGGAACGGGTGCTGTTCGAGGAGAATTTCGGATTCGCTGGGGGTTATAACCGGGCGATCGAGATGATCGAGGTAGAATATGTGGTTCTTTTGAATAGTGACGTGGAGGTCGCTCCCGGTTGGTTGGAACCGTTGGTCGCCGTGTTGGACCGGGACGAGAAGGTTGCGGCCGTGCAGCCGAAGATATTAGCATATCGGGATAAAAACAAGTTTGAGTACGCCGGAGCGGCTGGGGGATACATTGATTATTTAGGATTTCCGTTTTGCCGTGGGCGTGTGATGGATACCACGGAACAGGATTATGGACAGTACGATGATGAGGTAGATGTTTTTTGGGCAACGGGGGCCTCTCTATGTATTCGGCGGGACGTGTACCGTGTAGCCGGAGGGTTGGACGAGGCTTTTTTTGCGCACATGGAAGAGATTGATCTTTGTTGGCGATTGAAAAATGGAGGGTATACTTTAAAGGTGGTTCCTTCTTCTGTCGTCTACCATTTGGGGGGAGGCTCATTGCCGATGAATCATCCGAGAAAATTGTTTTTGAATTACCGGAATAATTTATTGATGTTGCATAAGAATCTGTGTGCTAAACAGCGTAAGAAAATCTTTTTTGCACGAGTTTTGCTGGACACGATGGCGGGAGGGCTTTTCCTATTGAAAGGTCAATGGTCCAACACCCGTTCGGTAATCCGGGCATACAAGGCTTTCCGGGAGATGAGAAAAGTCTATCCGGTTCCAGAACGTTCCGTGAGTCTTTCGGGAATATATCCCCGGAGTATCGTGTTGGATTATTTCTTGCGGGGTAAAAAGAAGTTCTCGGATTTAAATTTTAAATGATGGTAAATAAACCTTCGACATAAAATGTTGTCATAGGGATGTAGGCTTTAACGATATGATTAGAAAGCATGAACGAGATAAGTGATGAAGATATTGTAAGAATGTTTCATTCCGGAAATGGAGAGGAAAAAGCTTTTCGGTTACTTGTAGGAAAGTATAGCGAGAGGCTTTACTGGCATATCCGTAAAATCGTGATAGGGCATGAAGATAGCGACGATGTGTTGCAGAATACCTTTATCAAGATTTGGAAGGGGTTGAGGGAGTTTCGTTACGAGGCGAAATTATTTACATGGATGTATCGGGTGGCGACGAATGAGGCGATTAATTTTTTGAGTGAAAAGCGTCGGAAGACTTATGGAAACTCGCAGGAGATTACTCCCATGTTGGAAAATCAGTTGGAAAGTGATAGTTTTTTCTGTGGGGATTCGATCCAGCGGGAATTGCAGAAAGCCGTGTTAAAATTGCCGGAGCGTCAACGTCTGGTATTTAATATGAAGTATTTTGATGACATGAAATATGAGGATATTGCCGAGGTGCTGGATGTCGCCGTGGGAACGCTGAAGGCAACTTATCACAATGCGGTAAAGAAAATAGAGGAAAGTTTGAAGATTTCGGATACTTTACCCTCGTTCGAATAGTTATTGGAAAATAGAAAATGGAAGGTTATGGATAATTTGGATGAGAAATATAAATCAAAGAACCCGTTCACGGTGCCTGATCGTTATTTTGACACGTTGGGCGATCGGGTGATGGACCGGATAAAGGATGAGGATGGGAAGACTCGGAAAACAAGTTTGTTTCAGACGTTAAAACCTTATCTTGGTTTAGCAGGATTATTCGCTTTTGCAATGATCGTCGTGCAGTTGCTGGTTCCTAATCTGGTGGATGAAAATCGGATGCTGTTAAAGAATGGAGAGCAGGTGAACATGACGGCACAAGCAGAGGATGAGAATATTTTCGATGCGGATTTTAACCCATCTCGTGAAGAGATCATCGAGTATCTGTCACAAGAGACAGATCCGATTGAGTTTTTATATGCGGAGCGTAGGTAGAATTGAATGTACAAGCAAGATATATGAAAAAGGTAAGTTTGATTATATTGATGGTGGGGTTTGGTTTTTCTTTATTTGCCCAAAGCGGGAAATTGAGTGAAGACAAACGGAAAGAGTTTGAGGCTCAAAAAGTAGCCTTTTTTACTCAAGAGATGGATTTGACCCCGGAAGAGGCCACTAAGTTCTGGCCTTTATATAACGAGATGCAGCAGAAAATTCGTGTCGAGAATGATAAAATACGAGATTTAACCTGTCGGAAAGATAAAAAAGAGGTTCCGGAAGTGACGGAACAACAAGCTTTGAAGAATTTGGAGATCATGTTATCTGCCGAACAGGCTGTACGGGACATTAAGAAAGAATATATCGAGAAGTTGACCAAGGCTCTGTCCGCCAAGAAAGTGTGGATGATGATTGAGGCCGAGCAGAAATTCCATCATCAATTGTGGAAGAAGATGGGGAAATATCCTGCACCCGCGCAGAAATAGTTGATCGCATGGGGAAATTAGTGGCTGGACGTGAAAAAAAAGAAAAAAATCACGTCAAAAGCTTGCAAGAACAATAAAAAGCACTACTTTTGTCAGCGCAATTGGAGAGATGGGTGAGTGGCTGAAACCAACAGTTTGCTAAACTGTCGTACGGGATACTGTACCGGGGGTTCGAATCCCCCTCTCTCCGCCACCAAGTTTGAAGCTCATTTTCGGGGCGTAGCGCAGTCCGGTAGCGCATCTGCTTTGGGAGCAGAGGGTCGCAGGTTCGAATCCTGTCACCCCGACGGTTGAAAATCAAGGGGTTATCATAGAGAATGACTCCTTTTTTTGTATCCTAGAATATAATATACTCCCGTTTTTACCCGTTTTTACCCGTTTTTTCGTACATTTGTTTGCAAATAGTTTGCAAAAAATTGGTGAGAAATATGATAACCGCAAAAATTTACCTCGATACAAGATCTCAAAAGAAAGACGGGTCTTTCCCCGTGAAAATTTACGTTAGCAAAAATAGAAAATATTTTTTGGTAAAAACAGGCCTGTCTTCTATTATTGATAATTGGGATTCCGACAAGTTTACTTCAAACGAGCCAAATCACAGGGCGAAGAACGTGCGATTAAGAGATATTTTGAACAAGGTTGAGAAAGTTATTTTTGACGTGGAAGAAAGGGGGGAGTCGTACTCGATTTCCAACGAGAGGTTGAAGGATATTATAGAGAAAAAGATTTCCGGTAAACTGGAAGGTATTAGTTTTCTTGAATGCTTGGACGAGTTCATTGATACCAAGACAAAGGAAGGGACGATTGCTGTTTACACTCACACGAAAAGCAAGATCCTGGAATTCGATCAATATGCGACTTTTGAATCAATCAACAAGGAATGGTTAATCCGATTCGAGAACTGGCTACTTGAGCGTGATAACAAGATAAACACGATAGGAATTCATCTTAGGAACATACGTTCTGTTTTTAATTACGCTATAGATAACGAGTACACTAATATTTACCCGTTCAGGAAGTACAAGATAAAAAAAGAGGAAACAGCTAAAAGGTCGTTGTCTGTTGAAGAGTTGCGGGAGTTGATGAATTTTGACGTGGAGGAGTATCAAGAACGATACCGGGATATGTTCATGTTGATGTTTTACTTGATGGGCATTAATGCCGTGGATTTGTTTAATCTTCCCGCGTTAAAAGGCGATAAAATTGTTTTTCACCGGGCGAAAACGAATCGCTTGTACGAGATAAAGGTGGAACCGGAAGCGTTGAAAATTATTGAGAAATACAGGGGACAGGGAAAATACATGCTTAATGTTTTAGATGATTACAAGAACTACAAGGATTTCTTGCACCGGATGAATATAGGTCTTCAGAAAATCGGGGATGTCGAGCGTAAAGGATTAGGAGGCAAGAAACACGTGACACCTAAATTTCCCGGAATCTCTTCATACTGGTCCCGCCATACATGGGCAACTATTGCGGCGAGTCTTGATATTCCAAAAGAAACGATAGCTGCGGCTTTAGGTCACTCTTCCAATAGTGTCACGGATATTTATATAAAATTTGATAGAAAGAAAGTAGAAGAAGCTAATAGAAAAGTTATTGATTATCTACTATGTATTCCAAAATAAATTATATCATATTTTATTTTTTCTTTCTATCTTTTCTCTTGTATGCATTATGTCCTCTATCAAACATAACAAGATAGAATACTCCTTTGTATAAAAAGCCGATAATTCTTGCTTCTTCGAATACTTTGAATTGATATGGGGTGATGTCTTTCTCTCCGTTGTATTCATTGTATATACATTTATAGAAATCTGATTCGGATATAGTAACGTCATCCCAATTTATATTGTGGAAATGAAATCGGTATTCGTCATTTAAAGTTTTATAAGTATGAGAGGATATGTTTTTTAATGCTTGTATCAATTTCGTGTAGTCTTTCCTTCCTAGAGAGCTTCCATTAAAACAAAATGTCCCTCCTTTCAAAGAAACGTAATCAAAAGAGAAAACAGGTTTTAACTCTTTCACATCCTCGAATACATCGCTTTTTTCGCCTACTTTATATTTGCAATGTACATCCGGGATGGATATTTCCCATTCTTTAAGTAAGTCGAACGTCCCCATTAATTTTTATTAGAATAAAAGCTTTTCATCATACTTTCTTCTATTTTGTTGCTACCTGTTTCAACAGGAGATAATCCCTTTCTTGCTTCAATCCAAGGGGTTTCAGAATGGCTTAATAATTCAAGTTCAAAAGAAGAAAATTTCCCGTATTTATTAAATACAGCATCAATCATTTCAATTTTACTTTTATCGGAATCATTTTTTATATTATCTTTCTTGAATTTATCAATAAATTCAGAAGACGACATTCCATCATAATCCATATGTATTGGATTATAGCCGAAACATTTGTATTCAAAATATACCGAGCGACACACGGGACCATGTATCCATGCTTCAAATGGTTCGTCAATTACTCCATCTCTAAAAAATACCACCCCCCAAGCTTTTACGTAATACAATAATTTCTGCAATTTTTTATTTGTCAGTAAATCACCAACGTTGTCACTTTTGGCTATTAAATATTTAGCAATACAACTAGCTTTCATGTAGTATCATTTTTTCTTGCTGTAAAAGTAGAAAAGAAATCGACAAGTATCTCATTTTTGATGTTAAAAATATAATGATATTATTCGTTTTAATAATATTATTATCTATTTCTTATAGTTTTGTTTGACGACTCGTACTATTAGAAAAGCAACACCCCGGTAGTAAATCTGCCGGGGTATTTATTTGAGGATCTTGAACAAGTCTTGACTATTACAGTAAATGTTTTCTATGTTAATAAATCTTGGAGAACTTCTATACAGGAATTGAAATGTCTTATATTTTTCACTTCCTTTTTTGTTAATCCTTTAATATTTAACTTGCAAAAATGAACCAATATTAGATAATATATGGGTATTATTTGGTATATATATACTCGTAAATCAAAACAGATTCTTCTGTTTTGTAAGAATACGATTTATTTATTTTGGATATACTCCCGTCATCATTATATGTATATTCTAGGTAAGTAATATCATCTCGTAATATACCACTACTTGATTTTTTTGTGATTTGTCCTTTTGAGTTGTATTCATATTCAATGTTTTTTTGAATAGTACTACGGTTATCTTCACCATTTATCCACGTTTCTCTTGTAAGATTCCCTTTGTTGTCAAATTCATAAATCATGGTTCCAAACAAATTTCCATCTTGTAATGAATAGCTAGTTTTTTTTATTTTATTTGCTTCATAAATATAGTAATGTTCATATCCGTAGTTAGAAGAAACCCAAACATCTTTTTCTATTATTTTATTCAATTTATTATCGGCATTATATTCATAAGACCAAACCTCAATTAAATCTCCATCTTCATTGTATTTTTTCATTTCGGAAATGGAATCGATAGAATTGTATGAATAAATTTGTTTGCTTTCTAGTAATGTAAATTGATATTCTGCATATTCTATTAATTTTCCACGTTCGTCATAAGAATATTTGTATTCATTTAAAATTCTACCGTCTAATCCTCCATGATAATAATTTGTAGTTTTTTGAACGAGTTTCCCTTTGTTATTGTATTTGTATGATTCGTAAAGTTCTCCACTTTGTGACGGGGAACCAAATTGAACTTTATGTTCTGTGACTCTTATTTCAGAAAGGTATTTTTTATCTTCATCATTATTTGCGTCATCATCTTTTGAACATGCAATAAATATTAACATAGATAGCATTGCTAATAAAAGTTGTTTTTTCATGATAATCAAATGCTTAAATTTAGTAATTAATAAAATATTAGGTCTATAATGGTGATTGAATAACTTCTTGTCATTTATTGATTGTTCAAATGGTTTATTTTGTCATCTAAATTTGTCTTTGACATACCAGGATAAGGCTTGTTGTCAGCATTAAGGAATGATGTATCTTTCAATGCATCCATGCAATATTTTGCTTTAAGATAGTATTCTTTAGCTTTCGATTTATTTCCTGCGTATTCTTCCATGTCTCCCATTTCAATGTATTTTTTTGCATTCATGGATAGACTGTTTTTTATTTTTGCAACATTCCCAGCCATTGTAAAAAATACAATTAATACAATAAGGTGAAGTAAAGCCACCATAATTAAGATAAAAATTTCAGTATTATTGTTCATAATTCAAACGTTTATGTTTATAATTTAATATTCTCAAACATAGTATATAATTGAATAAGTTTATATCATGACAAGAAGAAAAAACGCACGCACGTTAAAATTAATCCTCTTTATTTTTCAGAGAATCCTCATACATTTGTTTGATGAAATCGCTACCTTTTTCAAAGATGTCTAATTGCCTATTGCTTAATTCTGTTTGTTTTAAAACAACTTGTGTAAGCATCTGTGTCACATTTTCTAAAGTCTTCGCCAAAGTTTGGATGTTTTCTTCTTGTGTTTCCATTAGCCTACTTTTCTTGTTAGTTTAATAACATCTCTCTGGATAGAATCACTTTTCGTGTTTAGAGTGGCCAAGCTTTTTATCACATCTTGTAACATGTCTAGCTGCTTGTTAATAATTTGGTTTTGCCCTTCCATTTGTTGATTCATGCCTTGCATTACGGCAGAAATGATTGCGGGGATGTTTTCCATAATAGTTTTTTTTATTTCATTTTTAATTATGATGTCAACGCTATTACGATCCTCTGCAAACGTTTGTTTCGATAAATTTGTAGAATCTTCTAAAATATTTTCTTTAATCATTTCCCCCTCTCCTATCATAAGCCATTCCGCATTTACGTCTTTATATGCCACTAATATTTCGCTGATAATATCCCCTGGGACAGTAGGGATTTTGTTAGTTCTAGGATCTGGTATAAAAAGCCTATTAAATCTTTGTTGAGAAACGCCATTTAATAGAGAAGAAAACTCTTTTTTGTTCCCTTTACAAAAATAATCAACTAAATCATTAATTCGTTTATTTAAATGTGGTAGTTCCATGTTACTGAAATGTTTGTGTGTATATATGTATTATTAATCTATATTAGAGAGTATTTTTAGTTCGACAAAGCTAGAATTTGCAGCGATGATTGCCTCTATTATTAGATCTTTATGTATTGGTTTTATCATACTATCAATTAGTTGTATTTAAAATAATTCTAAATTAATTGTTTTGTACAAACATTTTTGTATAAATAAAGGGTGTTTACTGAAATGTTTGTATATTTGCATCGTAATCGAAGTTAATACGCTTCGAAAACGAAATTTAAAAAGTTAAACACAAATATATAAAAATAAAACATTATGCCAATAAGGAGAATGAAAATTAGCTACGATAGAGGTGTCGTAAAAAAGCTAATGCAAGAATTTAAGGTATCAGATAACACTGTTCGTAATGCCTTGAAATTTACTACTACTGGCGAGCAGCCTGACGCTATTCGTGACTTCGCTTTGAAATACCTCAATTGCCACGTGGTGAAGGAAGTTATTGTGAAACTTGATAAATAATGAATTATGCCACGCCAGCGCAAACAAGGTATGATAGTTCCTGTAGAAAAGGTCTTTCTTTCCACGTCGGAAGTCATGAAATATCTTGATTGTTCCGAGGATTTTATCCGTGAATTGAGAGATAAGGCGTTGATTAGTTTTTTCCGTTTTGGAGAGAACAAGATATGGTACGAAAAGTCATCTATCGACAAGTTTATTCAAAAGTGTAAAGTTATATGAAAACACACATCACCCTATTCTTCACCCTGTCGCTAGTCAGCCTTTTCGGGGGATTGTTCGGCACCACAACTCTAGGCGAGCCGGCAACGCACCAGTTGTACGTATCTGGCTTTTGCTGGTTCTTGACCTTGTTGTTTATCGAGGAGCATTTCAGGACGAGGAGTAAATCTAGGAAGTCATGAACTTTATTTACGACACGGCATCGGAAGTGATGGAAGACATTAACAATGTCAAGACCATGAGCGACGAGGAGTTTTTCAAGACTTACGCCTGGGACCCGGAAGAGAGGGGTGTTTTTCTGGGTATGTTGGAATCTGACCTTGCCAAGATGGAAACGAGAGAAGAGGTAACCTGTCGGAAGTGGATGCACGTGGTGGATGAATGGAACGAGGAATACAATCAAGAACGCAATTTCTTTTAAAGTGAGTAGATAATTAGCCCGGACAAAGTAGTGATACTCGAAAGGGCGAAATTTTGGAAACGAACAATAAATAACATAAACATGAAAGCGTACAAAGGATTTAATAAAGATTTCACGTGCAGAGGCTTCCAGTTCGAGGAAGGAAAGGAATACGAGGAAGAGGAGGCGGTGTTATGCGAGAAAGGTTTTCACGCCTGCACCAACCCCCTTGACGTTCTTAACTATTACAACGACGTGGAAGGCAAGTACTGCGAGGTAGAACTTGACGAGGTGTCAAATGACAAAAAAGAGAATGATTCTAAAATCTGTGGCAAACGGATAAAAATAAATGCTGAAATCGGATTTGTTGGATTATTCAAGATGGGGATAGAATGGCTGAAGGAACAAACTATATTCTCGAAAAATGATACAAAAGAGTTAGAAAAATCATCGGGTTATGGCGCAAAGATCGGGTCATCGGGTAATTACGCACAGATCGGGTCATCGGGTGATGACGCAAAGATCGGGTCATCGGGTAAAAATAGCGTGGTAATGTGTGCCGGGAATAATTCAATAGCGAAGGCAAAAATTGGCTCTTGGATAACACTTGCTGAATGGGGAAGAGACGATAATGGAGATTGGATCCCGATAAACGTGGTAACAAAAAGGGTTGACGGGGTCGAGATAAAAGAAGACACTTATTACAAGTTAGTCAACGGGGTATTCACGGAAGTTGATAGATAATAATTTAAGTATATGAAAAAAGGTGATAAAGTAACTACAACACACGTGGAAGGGATATTCACGGTGAAAAGCATTGACGAAAAAAGCGGGATCGCCACGATCAAGCAGCAGAGAGGATTGATGTTCAAGGTTCCCGTTAGCTCTCTACGCAAGGTTCTTTAGTTCTGTTATTTGTTTGTTGGTAATTAAAAACGGCCGGGTGGAAGTCCCGGCACACGGTGGGTAACAGCTTGGAGAAGCATCTTTCCTCTTTTCACACACGCATTACAAGGTGTTCGAGTCACCTTCCCACCTCTCTAAAAAAGAAAACCGCCTACTTTGAACGATAGCGGTTAAGTTCTTTGAAATACTGGTAGACTATAACATATACCGCCATAGTCGAGCGGGGCTGGTGAACTTCCGGGCAACACTCCGGGAGTGGCGAAAGTCGCACGTCAAAGGTGCATTATGCCAGCGTACAACCCGTGCCGGGTCACGTTACCGGGGTTCGACTCCCCGGGGGTTGTCAATTATTAATTAATTCAAACACAAAGATATGGAAATAATTCAAATTAATCAAGCCGAGATGATACAGGCTATCAACAAGGCAGAAGTGGATATTCAAATATCGACAGCGAAACAATACCCACGGGATATACACAAGGTGTTAAGCACTATAGAGACTTACGCCACGATGGACACGGAAACGGCAGAAGATTGTTTTTACGCTTTACGAAGAGGACGAGGTAATGATGCAGCCGTGATCGAGGGGTTATCGGTTCGCATGGCCGAGATCGTGGCGGGGGCGTGGGGAAACATCAGGGTTCAAACTAGGATAATAGGCAATGACGGGAAGACGATCACGGCGATGGGTATTTGTCACGACCTTGAAACGAATTTTGCCGCTTCCGTTGAAGTGAAACGCAGGATAACTGATAAGTACGGGAAAACATTCTCCGAGGATATGCAAGTAGTCACGGGAAACGCCGCTTCGGCTATCGCTTTCAGAAACGCCGTTTTCAAGGTTATCCCGAAAGCGGTGACGAAAAAGGTGATCGCTAACGTGAAACAAGTTGCATTAGGTCAAAGTATCGATTTAGAAACTAGTCGCAAGAGAATGATCGATTATTTCTCGAAAATCGGTGTAACCCAAGAACAACTTCTTGATCATTTGGAGGTGAAAGGCGTTGATCAAATCGACAAGGAAAACATAATATACCTCAGGAGCCTCGCCAACGCTATAAAAGAAGGTACCACGTCGGTAAAAGAAACGTTCGGGAACAAGTTCGAGACGGTTGTTGACACTTCTCTCGATCCCTCAACTCTCAAAACGGAATCTGACGTGAAGGCCGCCTTGTTGAAAGGCCAAGTAACCAAAGAGGAGGCCGACAAGTTGATCGAGAATTTAAAACAGGCAAATTCATTAAGCAATGGAGAGACAAAAGAACAACCTTCAGGACAATCCTGAATGGTACAGAGACAGGTTATTCCATTTCACCAGCTCGGAATTGTACAAGCTACTTTCCGAGCCACGTGAAAAGGTAAAGAAAGAAGCTGGAGAGCTTTCCGAAACTTCAAAATCGTACGTGTACGATAAAATTTCAGAGTACATAACTAATGGAACTTGCCTAGATTACAAGGATATTAACACTAGAGAGGTGGCGTGGGGTAAGGAACTAGAGATAAGTGCAAGACACGCTTACGAGAAGAAAAAAGGCGTGGAGGTAAACGACTGCGGTTTTTTCGAGTTTAATGATTACTTCGGTGGATCCCCGGATGGACTTGTCGGTCAAGACGGTTTTATCGAGATAAAATGCCCGTTTAACACCTCGATTCACGTCAAGCATCTTCGCTTAAAGGACGAGAATGACTTGAAAAAAGAGCATTACGAGTATTACGTGCAGATACAAGGTAATTTTATCGCAACGGGACGCAAATGGTGTGATTTCATTAGCTATGACCCTAGATGCCAAAGTGAACTTTTTGCACTCAAAGTGATACGTGTTTTGCCTGATCAAGAATTTATCGAGAATTGTATCAAAAAACTAGCGAAGGCAAACGAGTACAAGGAAAAGGTGATGGATGAGATCATCAAGTTGCAATGTGCTTAATAATTAAAATTCAGACAAGATGATAAAGGTTATAGCAACAGGAAACATCGGCAAGGATGCCGAGTTGAAACAGATCGGTGGTAACAACTACGCTTGTTTTTCCATCGCCATAACAGAAAAAGTAAAAGGAGAATCACGAACGACATGGGTTGACGTGGTGAAACATGACAAGGAAGGGAAATTAACCCCTTACTTGAAGAAGGGTGTCCGGGTTCAAGTTATAGGTAAACCGACCACATCCGGTTACATGAACAAGAACGGTGACATCGTTTCAACCCTGACGATATGGGTGATGAACGAACTCGAATTTCAAGGAGGGATGAAAAAGGAAGAAGGTAACGGTGGAGGGTTGGATAACATCCCGCAGGATGATATTGATAATTTGCCATTCTGATCATGAAGTTAAAGCTACTCAACACCATTCAAGGGTTAAAACCTCTATACGATGAAGATTTCGATGAAAAGAAGAAACTAAAAATCGGGGAGATTTACGTGGCGGATATCAAGAAAGCAAGAAATATCGACTTTCACCGGAAGTATTTCGCCTTGATAAATCTTGCTTGGGAGTATCAACCGGAACGTGTAATCGAGGGGTATCATCATAATGTCGATCATTTCAGAAAGTCCGTGGAAATATGTGCCGGATGGAGCGAAACGATTTACTCGATATCTCGAAAGGAATACATAGAGACTCCGAAGTCAATCGCCTTCGACAAGATGGATGAAGCGGAGTTCATGGACTTGTACGATAACGTGAAGAGAGTGTTATTCCAAACGTTTCTCCGGCATATAGATGAAGAAGAGTTCGTGAAAAACTTAATTAACTTCTAATTTATGAATTACGACATACCCGAATCAGTAGATGAATTATTCGCTAACGGGGAAAGGAGTTACTCGATAATAGATTACACCATTCCCCCGATGGATAACATTCAGAGCATGGAGTTTTTTCTTGATCAAGTAGGTATCGAGGACAAGGATATTGTGGAGGCAGATGGCACGCAAGTGTACTTGAAACATGAAAAATACTCGTATCAAATGTGTATCGATGCCGGTGGACTTGGTGATTTCTACTCTCATGGCTATGATGTTAGTATTTACAAAGAATAGATTCACATGAAATCAATACCCAACACCCTACACGCCAACCTAATCAAGTTCCTTGAATCGTTACCCGATCACGTGACGGGGAGCACGGTTCGGGATCTTGAGTTCAAGAGGAAGGCAACGTTATTAAAAAGGAAAAAAGATGTAAGGATATAACACATGAAAGTACAGCTAATAAACCTCGGCCGGAACAAGGTGAACGAGATAGTTTACCCGGCTGACATGAAAGTCTTGCAGAGGATAATCAACAAGCACGTGTTAACCACTTGCTGGGAGTTGTCACCCTCTGGCAAGGAAGATAATGAACACCTTGTCCTTCGGGGCATGGACGTGATTGGAAAGATTAAAATTTTAAAACAATAAAAATTATGACAGCGAATTGGTTTGAAGTAAAAGTAAAATACGTGAAAGTCGGTGAAGACGGCAAAGAGAAAAAAGTATCCGAGTTATATCTACTGGATAGCATGAGTTTCACGGAGGCAGAGGGCCGGATCACGGAGAAGTTAAAAGAAATAATTCAATATGATTTTCACGTAACGAGCATCAAGCCCTCGAATATTTCCGAGATTGTCGAATCAAAAGACACGAAAGATGACAAGTGGTTTAAAGCGAAAGTGGCTATCATTGACGCTGATACTATCACCGGCAGGGAAAAAAGATCAAACGTTTATTTTCTAGTTGCCGGATCGGATGTTAACGTGGCGTTGGAAAACTTGCGCAAGGCATTATCAACTTACCTTGTTCCCACTGACGTTGTACAGGTTGGCGATTCAAATATAATGGATGTATTCCCTTATTTCGAGGATAGACAAGAATAAAAACACTGCCCGGGTATCCGGGCACTTGGAGAAGAGGCAAAATAGGAAATGCTGTGAAAGATTGTGTATGGGGATTATGCACCCGGTATTCCTACGCATAAGACTTAGCGATTCAGTATCAAACGGAAAGCACAACAAAATCGCCATCTCGGTTCGACTCCGGGCTTCTCCGCTAATTAAAAACAACTAAACATGATACAAGTAATACACGGTAAAGTGCCTAGCAAATCCAACTCGTACAAGGTTATAACCTTAAACGGACATGGTTCACTGGCAAAGCAAAAGACGCTTAAAGATTACGAGAAATCATTTTACTTGCAATGCGACAAGTACAGGAACAAGAACATGGACGGTTTATTCGAGATACGGCTGAAAGTTTTTTACGAGAATAAACGCCCCGACCTTGATAACTGCTTGAAAGTGGTACTTGATTGCCTGCAAGAATGCAAGGCCATCAAAAACGATCGTGATTGCGTGAAGGTAGTTGCCGAGAAATTTATAGATAAAATGAACCCTCGAATTGAATTTGAATTAAACTGGGTGTAAAAATTTGGCGTTGGAATTTGAAATTACGGATAATAGTTGTATGTTTGAAATGTTGTTAAAACGCAAGATCATGGGACAATGTAATGATAATTCACAGCTCGCATTGAGAATTCATATCAAGAATTCAGAACCTATCCAAGTGTCTGATTTTACTGCATCAATGAACGCTATCGGATCGTACTTTTCTAGTTTTGCTCAAAAGAACGGTATGTCCAAGGAATTATCTAACGCCAAGCTATGCGTTAGCAAGATAACCGAAGGTTCTATTGACATTCATCTCGTTGAACTGGTTTCCCTATCCATGATCCCGTTCGTGGAGAATTTCAACTTAATCATGGAGTTTGCCAAGAACTTGAAAAACGTCTACGATTATTTCACTTCATCTTCTGGCGAAAAACCAGAATTGACAGCTAAAGAATTGCAAGATTTGCATGATATTCTGTCAATACCTTCTAAAGATCAATGTGGGCAAATGGACATTCAGGTGATAAAAGGAGATGTTAATAATGTTGTCTATACTGGTTGCACTTTCAATTATATAGAGAGCAACGGTACCCAAAATTTAATTGATAAAGAGATTGAAATTGTAAAATCCGTATCTGAACAAGACGAGATACACACGAATCAACTCATGACCATGTATCAAATCAGGGGTATCAATAGCAATTCTGGAAATAAAGGGATAATAGAAGCGTTAAACAAAAAGGCGTTAAATCTCTTGTTTGAATCTGATGGAATCAAGGATCAGATAATAAATTCAAAGAACAATCCATTAAAGAAAGTGTTTGCCGTTGATGTTGTTATACAAAACATGAATAACAAACCGTTTGCTTATAAAATCGTTAAACTACTTGATGTTTTTGATATAGAAGACTAACCTTCCACATATTTATATTTTTAGTATCAAGGCGAGTAAATTCTACTCGCTTTTTTCGTGGAATTTGGAATTTAAAGATAATAGTTGTATGTTTGCCTTTGCCAAAGACTTATTGCAAACAAACGTGTCAGAGCTATTTTTATGGCTACTGGTAAGCTATTATCTATAACGATATAAGGCTATCACCCCTTGTTGGCTATGACAGTTTGTTGTAGTGGTCTTTGGCGAGATAAGAGGGGCTGGTAGCCTTTCTTGTATTATTAATTTCAAATTTCATTCAATGCCAAAGACCAATGAAATTTGTAAAGGTGCGAAGTATAGTAACACCCGAACACGTGAATCCCAACGAAAGAGGGAAATCCAAAAGTTGCAACACAAACTTTCCAAGTTGCACGAAGAATTAAGCAAGGAGAAAGAGTGTAAGGACAAAGCTTATTACTTCATCCTTAGCACGAACAACTTTAATAGATACGCTGAATTCAGTAAAAAATTTGACGGTTTCACGGCATGGCACGAGGCGTGCGTGGTGAAAATGCAAATGGACGCGTTGGAAAGTAAATAATCTAAACCAAATAATACATGAAGACAAATCAAGAAATGATTCGTCCGATGGGTAATTTTAACGTTATCCAGAGGACGAAGGACGGTATGTTTAACGCCACTGATTTATTGAAACAATGGAATTCATTCAATAGTCAGCAAAAACAGATAGTCCACTACACGGAGAATTCTTCCACGTCTGAATTTATAAACGCCTTGATACTAGAGGAAAATTTAAAAGAACGGAATTCCGTTATTATACAATGCAGAGGTAAAAATGGTGGAACGTGGATGCATCCTTTACTTTTTATCGACTTTGCCATGTGGTTGAACCCAACCTTTAAGGTAAAGGTTTTAAAATTCGTTTCCGACGAGATGATTCGTTACCGCAATGATGCCGGGGACGCTTACTTGAAATTAAGTTCTGCCGTGATGAAAATAGTACCAAGGGATTTCATGCCTAAAGCGATGAAGAAAATAGCGGAGGCTTTAAACTGGGTAATATTTAACGAACACGAGAGTGGGATCAGGAACAAGCACGGGGAGGAAAGCAAGCAAAGAGAATTGTTTCACTTGGAATCCAAGGTTACAGATCTTATAAACGAGGGATTTATCACGTCGTACGATCAACTTCTTAAATATTTAAGGAAACAATGGAATAATAATTGGCAGCCTAAAGTATTGCAAGTATAAATAACAACGGGACAGGTAAATTGAATGTCACTAAAAACGGCATTTAACCCGAATCTGGACTTTAGCTAATAATAACACCTGTCCCGTTTTCAATCAAATAATGAAGGTATGATGAAACGCCGAACCAAGCTTGCCAAACAGCCTGACAACCCACCGGATCGTGATATAGTGATCATCGCTACATCCCCTCCCACGGATTGCCTTACCTGTATTCATCATTCAGTTTGGAAGTACAACTTGATCGAGTGCAAGTACAGGGTTTGCCCGCAGCCTAACTGTAAACACAACAACATCACTTGCGTGAATTATGAGAGATAGAATAATGACACACGGTAGTCTTTTTAGCGGTATAGGAGGTTTTGAGCTAGGAGCGGAATGGGCCGGAATCCCTACCCTGTGGAACTGCGAGATTGAAGATTATCAACGTGAAGTTTTAAAAAAAAATTTTCCCCATGTTAAACAATACAGAGACATCACGAAAACATCAGGACTTGGACACGTGGACATCATTAGTGGAGGATTTCCGTGTCAAGACATCAGCGTTGCCGGCAAAGGTGAAGGTATTACCGGGAAGAGATCGGGGTTATGGACCGAGATGCACCGAGTTATTCGGGAAGTTAGACCCGCTTACGTCATCATTGAAAACAGCCCAGCTCTCCTTTATAGAGGATTCGAGAGAGTGCTATGCGACCTTTCCCAAAGCGGGTATAATGCAGAATGGCAATGTATACGTAACTCGTCTTTTGGATTCCCGCATCACCGTGAAAGGCTGTACGTTATTGCCTACACCAACGAAATCAGACCACAAGGCAACGTTCGCGTCGATAGATGCTTTAAACCGGTATTTAAGGAGTGGACACCAAATTCGGATGATGGATATTCTTGCGCAAAAAGGATTCTCCAAATGCCAACGTGTGGCCATATTCGAAATGGTGATGGGTTTCCCGGCTGGATACACAGGGTTGGATCTATCGGGAACGCCGTGAACCCGTGCGTGGCGAAGTATTTATTCGAGTGCATAAAAGAATTTGACAGGAAAGTAGAAACAATAGCTTGAACTATAAAATTACACGATGAAGAAAATCAAGAAATCATACATACGATTGGAATATATCAACTGCACGAATGACGCTGATATTATTGAAACTCACGGGGATAGAATGGTACATATTTATTCCCGTGAACATGGACTTTACTGGAGTGGGGAAAGCGGGTACACGAGAGACAAGACAAAGGCTCACGCTTTCACTCTGCGACACGCTTACGGGCTCACGAAGCTATGCGGCCCGGAGAAAGGGATAGAATTTCATTTTATCGAAAAAGTACTACAAATAGACACGATAATTTGCCCTAATTGCGGGGGAACGTGTCAAGCGGAAGTGAAAGAGTCATTTCCTTTTAATGACTTTACTCACAAGTGCGAGCATTGCGGTTATTGGATCATGGAATCAGAATGGGAAACTATAAAAAAATAAACTATATGAGCAAGAAAAGAAAAAACGACATCCGGAGAATAATCACGATTACCCCGGTAGAGTTCAAGACGGTAAAACGTGAAGAAGAATTCGTCAGCATGACAGCTTACGAGATGCTGGCTAACGCTTTCGATGCAGCGATGGACGAGATAACGATGTTAAGGGGCAAGCTGGCGAGAATACAGGAATTGATTAAAGAATAAAATATTCGATTGATTAATTGGCATTTTGAAATTTGTTGTATCTTTGTGGTGTTCAGACCAAGAACACATACATATAATTGCAAATGGTATTTTTATGCCGTTTGATAGTTTATATCAGCAAAGATATAGGGCTATTCAATACCCGTAGCTGCCGTTTGCAAATATGTAAATGGTGTTCTTGGTCGAACAATCGGGGTTGAGTAGCCCTTTTTAAATACAAATTTCAAAGCTAATGACCAAGAACTTGAAATTTGCCGACAACGTACAAGGTACGATTAAACGCACGTCCACCCACGAAACGGGTAAATTGCTATCTAAAATCAATTCGTTACAAGGACAGCTTGAATCTTGCAGGAACGCCCTAGAGATAGAGAAGAACGCCAAGAACAAGGCGTACTATTTCATCATCAGTTCCGGTAACTTTAACAGGTTCGCCGAGTTCTGCAAGAAACACCCCGCCACTCTCGATTATCACGGGGCGTGCGTGGCCGAGTTGTACCTTCAAGCTGTTTCAAACGAGAAATAAAAGATACATGATTAGAAAAATAAAATTCATCATGTGGTACTTGAAACTCCGTGTCAATGGATTTACCCACGGGGTTTCAATCATGGCCCTTAAAGGCAAGGGCGGGAGGTTTTACAAACTTAAAAATCGGGAAACATGAAACGAACATTTTTAAAAATAATAGACGAGAGCAGTCATTTAGAAGTTGGGTGCGTAGATGGGTACATGGATATTTCAATATCATCCAACGATGATGATTATAATTATTTATCAGTTAAAATTACAGAAGATGAAATTCAAGAATTAATAGACTTTTTGACTGAAAAGAGAAAAGAATTAGAAAAGGATAACGAGTAACAATGGAAAAAGGATATATCAAATTATCTCGCAAATTTTTCGAGAACAAGATATGGCAGGCCGCCCGGGCTTTTAATGAAGGAGAAGCGTGGCTGGATTTAATTCAACTGGCACGATTTGAAACTTCTGAGATTACATCTCGCATCGGGGTTCACGAAATAACTTGGGGAAGGGGACAATATCCGGCTTCTAACAGGTTCCTAATGAGGAAATGGGGACGTTCTGAACAATGGGTGAAAACTTTTTTGTCAAAGCTGAAAAAAGAGAAAATGATAACAGTAGATGCCAGTCAAGGCGTAAACGTTATAACTCTCTTGAACTATGATGCTTACAATTCGATTGGGGATACTCAAAACTCACCAAATAACTCACTAAGTAACTCACTTAACAATATGACAGATATAGAGTTACAAGAGTTTATCACTCAACAAGTAACTCGGCAAGTAACTCAAATGTCACTCACGTCCCACTCAAATAAAAAGAAAGATAAAGAATATAATAACAAAAAAGAACTATCTAACGATAGTTCCAAAAAAGCGACAGACGTCGCCACACGCAAAGATGCTTTTCTTTCCATGTTGAAATCTTTTTCTTCTCGTTACCCGGAGAGCATGTTGACGGACTTTTTCAACTACTGGACGGAACTCAACCCTTCCGGGAATAAGATGAGATTCGAGATGCAAAGAACTTGGGAAACGTCTAAAAGGCTTGCTACATGGGCGAAGAATGATTGGAATTTCTCCAAAACAAAACAAGAATTACCACAAATACCATCTATTTTCGATTCTAAACCACAAAATGGCGACCGAAACGACAAGGGACAAGTGTGGAGCGAGGAGAAAAACAGGTGGCTAAATTGATGTTAAACGATTAAAATTAACGAGAACATGGATCGAATTGAAGTGATGAGAGCCTTGGAGGTGTTCTGCCCGGATGATAGGTTGTTCGAGATTCGAGCCATGCACGTGACGAGGAAACAGGACATCTGGAGCGGGTACTTCAAAGACCATCAGCTAGCGTGCGATGCCATACAGCGTTTCGATGCCGAGTACAATATCTACTTCGTGTTCAACTCGATAAGCGAGATGTGCTACTCCATGGCGCAGAAAGACAAGATGCTTCTCGGTGCAGAGAGCACGAAGGACACGGATGTCGTTTGCCGTGACTGGGTCTTGATTGACCTTGATCCAGTCCGGGGACACAAGAAAATATCGAGTTCAAACGCCGAGTGGCAAGCGGCCAGAACGAAGGCCGGGCAAGTGTGGAAGTTCTTGCGGGACAACGGTTTCTCTTTCCCGGTGGTTTGCTCTTCCGGTAACGGTTTACATCTCATGTACAAGGTTGATAGCTGGGCGAACACCCCGGAGAACGACAAGATAGTTTCGGATTTCCTGAAAGCGTTAGCGTTACTTTTCACGGATGATAACGTTGATATTGACGTCAAGGTAGGTAACGCAGCTAGAATCACGAAACTGTACGGCACGGTGGCGAGGAAGGGGGCGAACGATCAAGACAGGCCGCACAGGCTGAGCAAGATTCTAACCGTGCCGGACGAGATAAAACCGACCGACAAGGAATTGTTTCTCAAGGTGAACAAGATACTGCCCGTGGAAGAAAAACCCACGTACAGCAATCGTTTCAACCAGGAAACTTTCAACATCGATGATTTTATCAACAAGCACGGGATACAGGTTTACCGGGACACGTCCGTGGCGGGGTTGAGAAAAATTATCTTGAAAGAATGCCCGTTTGACCCGTCCCACAAGGCCCCGGATTCGGCGATATTCGTGTCCCCTTCCGGGGCGATAGGATTCACCTGTTTTCATAATTCATGTTCAAGTTACACGTGGAAGGACTTGCGGTTGAAGTACGAGCCGGACGCTTACGACAAGAAAGATTACCGGGAATTCGTACACAAGCAGCAATATTACGGCCACGTGCAACGGGAAGAGTTCAAGCCAAGGGAGGAAACGGAGGACAAGGGGAAGAAATGGTTATCCATGAGGGATATTAAATTTTACGACCCCTCTAAAGTGATCTCCATACCAACCGGGTTTCTCGATCTAGACAAGGCCATCACCGGGTTAATACTCGGCGAGGTTTCGCTAGTTTCTGGTGTCAACGGTTCCGGTAAATCTAGCTGGTTGAACGTGGTGATGATGAACGCCGTGCAACGTGGTTTTAACGTGGCGTTGTGGTCGGGAGAGCTGGTCGATTTCAAGCTGAAAGGATGGCTAGATCAAGTGGCGGCGGGAAAGAATCACGTGGTGAAAAACACGTCGTACGACAACGTTTATTACACCCCTAGAAACATATCCGAGAAGATCAGCGAGTGGATGGAAAACAAGTTTTTCCTGTACAACAACAACTACGGGTGCAAGTGGGAACAGATCGTTCACGACGTGAAGGACGTGGTGACGAACAAGGGCGTGAAACTGGTCGTTATCGATAACCTCATGGCTCTCGACATAGATGGACTTGACGGTGACAAGTACGGGAAACAGAAGAAATTCATCATCGACATTTGCGACATGGCGAAACAGATGAACATTCACGTGATACTCGTCGCTCACCCGAGGAAAGAAACCACGTTACTGCGCAAGGAATCGATTAGCGGCACGGCAGACTTGACTAACGCTGTTGATAATTGTTTTCTTGTTCATCGGGTCGGAGAGGATTTCGTGAGAAGGGCGAGCGAGTTCTTCGGGAAAGAGAAAACGTTAAGGTACGCCGAGTACTCGAACGTGTTAGAGGTTTGCAAGAACCGGAGCATGGGAGTTGTTGACTATCTCGTCGGGATGTATTACGAGGTGGAAAGCAGGAGGTTTAAAAATTCAAGGGCAGAGTACATCGTGTACGGGTGGCAAGAACAACCTAAACAAACAGAATTATTCAAGAGAATCGAACCGGACAGGAGTTTTGATATTAACCCGTTCGAGGATGATTCGGAGAAAGCACCATTTTAAAATTTAATAATATCATGACAGCAAACGGTATAGAACACCCGGACTTCCAGAATTCAAAGGAACTGGCCCGGCGTGACAGTGAAACTATAAAACAGAAGAAGATCAAGGCACCGGAACTAGGTGAGTTCCGGGTCAAGGATGGGAACGCCACCTACTTTTTCAAAACGGAAGAGCGGATGAAGAACTCGATCATCCACACCAAAGAGTTTAAATCAAGGTATTTTAAAAGAATGGATTAACATGGGAACAACGATAAATATCAAGCCAGACAAGTTTAGGATCCCGGTAGTAGTCCCGAGAAGAAACGGGATTGACGCCATTTCAGTGCTAGATCTTGATGACAGGATGAAGTACATTTATTCCGGCTTGATCGTCGCTGACACGATCGACGGGTATATACTAGAGTTGATCAACGACACGAAACGGTCTAACCTGTACCGGCAAGGGTTCAAGGGATCGTTAAACGAGATGAAACGCCGGATTGACAAGTACAAGTCAATCATGTATGACTCGGTATGCATAACCGAATCTTCAAAGAGAGAGTTGACAAGTAACCTTGACACGCTTGATGACGAGTTCGGGAACGACATCAAGATATTATTTCACTCGATCAAGAGATACGTGCAGGGGTTCATCGACAACACCGATCACGTCACTTGTATAGCGAGAGCGTCAATTATCAACGTCCTTTCCGGTTACTCGATCATGAATGACGAGAAGGTATCGAGGATCATGAGCAAGGTTATGATGCGTGACGTTTGCCTGGATGATGTTAACATCAAGGCTATAAACTTCGAATCGAAGAAATTCACCGGTTACTTCGCATCGATCTATGGGGAAGTGGATATAGACTTGAATAACCGCGACGAGATTTTCATGGCCTTCTCTATCATTGACAAGAAGATGAACAAGATTCACGAGATATTAAAACAAACGGCATGAATTTATTCGCTGATGAAATAGAACAACAAGCTATCAAGAGAATACAGAAGTTTGAAAAGATAGCGAAAGCGATGAATTTTGAGATTATTCTCGGCTTCTCGGGCGGGAAAGATAGTCAAGTGGTGTATGACCTGTGTAAACGTTCCGGGATAACTTTTAAAGCGTGTTTCAACCATTGTTTTGAAAGCCAAACAACGTTAAAGTTTATCAAGGAGAAATACCCCGAAGTTGAATGGAGAAGGTCAGTTAAAACCGGTTTTATCGAGAATATCTGGGTGAATCATAACGGGATATTCCCTACCGTTCATATGGCTTATTGTTGTGCTGATTACAAGCATAACCAGAAAAGCGTGGAGAAATGTTCTATAGTTGGAGTGAGGAGAGCTGAAAGTGCCAGGAGAAAAGCTAGAACATTATTCGAAATCAAGAATAAGACATTGTTAAAGAAGAATAAACATTTGATTGATAATTATTTTGAGGAGCGTTGCCAGTCAGTTGGAATAAATGCAATCATCCAGTTAAAACCGATCATAGACTGGAGCGATAACGATGTTTGGGATTACATCAAGAAATACAAATTACCAATTAATCCAGAGTACAACATGCGTAATAGAATTGGTTGTATCGTGTGTCCGAAGGCAAGTTTCACGAGTAATTATATTTTTTTGATCAAATATCCTAAATTAATCAGTGCTTTTATACAAGCTAGGGAAAATAGTAAATTTAAAATAAATTGGATCATAACAGGTGAAGACAGGGATTATTCTGACGATAAATGTTACTACATATGTCGTTGGCTTAATCACTCTTTTATGCCGTTTACAAAAAAACAGGAGGAATTATACCGGAAAGTTAGAGAGAAGTACAACACGACACGAGATAATTTGGATAAGAACAGCGACATATAGAGATAATCATGAGCAAGCGCAAGAAAGAGCGTGTCGTGTACATTCCCAATCAAATCTGGTACACGCAAACAGTTTACAACTCCGGGGAGCAATCAGACAAGCGTAACAAGAAATTAAGTGAAGAATACCAGCGAAAGCTGGCTAAAAAGAGAAAGTGATCATGAAAGCAGAAGATTTAGTAAATAATAATTCTCTGACCAACATAGAGGTTACTGGCAGGAATACGGTAGTGTACACGGGAATAGCACTAACGGCCATAAACATGGCAAGAATGGAAGAACGGAAAAACGTGTTAAAATGGATTAGCGTTGAAGAACGATTACCGGAATTAAACGAGAACGTGTTGTTGTTAATAGAAGGCGTTCCCGTGATTGGTTTGGGAGAAAACGTGAATGATAAATGTTTAGGTGTCGAGTACTGGGCGAGAATACCCCTATTACCAAAAGATGCTATCATGAATAATAGCAATAATGAACCCGAAACTGTCACCTTCACTGTTCAAAAAGGACAGACCAACTGTGACGATTGCAAGTTCAAGAGCCTGTGTTACGACGCTAACATAGAGCTGGTACACCTGCTTAAATGCAACGTGTACGATCTGAACTCGATAACGGAAGTTGAACGACAAAAATAAATTCAAATGAAAACATTTAGCGTTTACGATATTGTTCACAAGATGATCGGTAGCGTTCATCCTGTTGGAGATTCAGCTATCGACAAGGAAAGGTTCATAAACCTTGTATGTCAATCGGACTTGCTTGAATTGCTGTTTCAAGAGATACACGAGGTGTACGACCAAAACAAGGATAGTCACGAGGAATCGTGCAGGAGATGTGCCGAGAAAGCCCGTGACACATTGAAAGAGATAATAGATTTTTATTCAGATAAAATAAATTAGCCATGTTCACGACAAAATGCTTTATAAGAATTAATACCCCAGAACTAAGGAGCAAGTTGAAAAAGATGGGATACCGGGTTTGCCGTTGCACCGAGGAAACAACCGCCGTGTACTTGATGGCGGGACACGGGGATATTCACGCCGTTCACGATGAATCGGTAGACATATTCGAGGACGAGGTGAAATCGGGGGCGTGCAAGCTAATTGATTGCGGGGACAACGAGCAACTATTTCTCGCCCTCGTCGCAATGAGGGATGACACCGATAACGACCAGCTCTTCACGAACGGGATAGACTGGGCGATCAAGAGGGAAGCAGCTAGAGGTTTGGGATTACCGGGGTTTGAATACCTAAGTTTCCCACGTGACATGGATACGCCGTTGCACAAGGCAACGAAGGAGGAGATAATAGAACAGTTCAAAAAAGAAAACGCATGAAAACAATAATAGCGAAAAAAGTGTTCGAGACAAGAACACAGAGGTTTTACGAGCTATCCGAACCTATCACCAAGGGAAGGAGATTGAAGGATGACGTGGATATTATCCAGGAAATGACGGATTCAGAAATTAGCAGGATAAAAGAAGAGTATAGAAAATTCATCCCTAGCGACGGGTGTAGATTGGTATGCGTGTCAGATGCCCACACTCATGTTGAAAGGTTAGTTTTCCCGGCGTTTACATACCTGGATAATGGAGTAGTGAAACACGGTAGGATGTCATTAAATATTGATGGTAAACACACGTTCTCGATTGACGGGGGCGATCCGGATTCCGTGTACGATGACGAGGTTTACTTGCGTCACCTTGGAATGGTGAATAAAGTTAGAATTATGTTGGAGAAATAAATTTCCTTAACATGAGAGATTTTTTCAACCTTCTCAACGAGTACCCGATCACTGCCCTGTGTATAGCGGTATTCGTGTACTATTGCTTGAGGGTGATATTTACAAGGAAAGATGATTAACGTTGCTGACGACATGAATGTCGGGAGCAAAATTTAATAATCTGGTCGCCTTACAAATAAGGTGACCAAAATAAAAGTAAATTAATTACTAAATCGAAATATATGAAGAATAAAATTGCAAAAATTATCGTGTCTTTCCTCGTCGTTATGGGGCTTTTTTTCACGGTAGCATTAATAGGCTATTTGATCAAGATTAGTCAAGTATGGCAAGGTGTGATAATTATTATATCATTGTGCGCCTTAACATGGATATGCTATGATATATTGTTCGGGAAGAAATAAAGCAATTAATTATGAAACCATTTAATTTAGAATTAGCGAAACAGGGTAATCCTGTTTGTACAAGAGATGGGAAACCCGTAAGAATAATATGCTATGATAGAAAGAATACTAAATATCCTATAATGGCATTGATAGATAAAGGCGACTCCGAGGATATTGTGTCATATATCCGACAAGGTACATTTTATAGCAATGGAAAGGAACATAAGAATGACCTTTTCATGGCTGCCGTGAAAAAAGATGGGTGGGTAAACGTGTTTACAAATTATTTTTCCGGTATAAAAAGTACCAACAGGATATATTCTACCAAAGCAGAAGCATTAAAATTTACTGATACCCAAAGTCCACGTTATATCGACACTGTTAAAATTGAATGGGAGGAATGATTATGACAAGAGAAGAATTGAAACAAGAAGTACAGAAATGGGTTAATGGTGCCGATAGGTATCAGATGAACCTCCAACCCAACTTAGATTACGCTACTAACGAAATCATGAAACTCGTTGACAAGTACGTCCTTTCGTGTGTCATGAAAGAGAAAGAAATCAAGGTAAACAAGATTGAACCCGGTCAACCGTTGTTCCCTACCCCTACGTGTCCTTCTTGCGGGAGTAAAGAGTACACGATAAGTAGTAATTATGCCGGGAACATACGTTGTGGTAAGTGTGGGAAGTATTTTTTCTTTATTTTTAGTAGGAGTTTATAGCATGGAAAAAGGAATTTTATTTTCAATAGGTGGCTTGATAATGGTCATCGGTTTAGTTTTTTTGATTGTAACATCAAAAAACAAGTCAAGTATTTTTACTTTAAAATTCGGCTTGTTGATTTGCGTATTTTATATCATGTTAGTATCCATGTGTTTATTAACTGGTAAAATGATCATCAATTAAACTTTTGAAACATGGAATTAAATGAATTAAGAGACAAGGCTTACAAGATAGCACGTGAACACGGGTTTCACGAAGAAGAGTTTAGTGATGGTCACTATCTAATGCTAGTTATATCGGAGTTATCAGAGGCGGTTGAGGCTGACAGGAAAGGGTTGTACGCCAAGGTACCAAAAGACAAAGAGAACACGATATTCAGTCCCAAAACATTTCACGGGGATAACGTGTTATTCGTTTATAATTTCGAGGAACACGTTAAAGACAGGGTGGAAGACGAGCTTGCCGACGCTTGCATACGGTTACTAGACTTCGCCGGGCTTCGAAATCTAAACCTTAACAGGTTTGCTCTCGTCAACGTGGTATCGAGTAAGAAGACGTTCACGGAGAACGTTTACGCTATAATAAAAGACATCATGAATTACAAGTACTCGCTGGAAGAGCAAGTGAATTACTCCATTACTCAAATTTTCGCCCTGTCAAGGATACTTGACATAGACCTCTTATGGTTCATCGAGCATAAAATGATATATAACGAGAAAAGAGAGTATAAACATGGTAAAAAGTATTGATCATGGACACGAAACTAACGATTGACGAGATAGAGCTTGATAGCACGGATAAAGCGATTGACTGGGAGCAACGCAGGTACGAGATAGCGAAAGATGCTCTAGCCGGAATCATATCAGAGGAAAGTATTCCCGGTACTGATCCATTTCATTATATTGACAAAGATGTAAGTCGAGCGATAGAATATGCTGACGAGTTAATTAAGCATCTTAAATCTAAATAATTATGCAAGAATACATTTGGGCGCAGGTAGTCAAAATGACTACAAACAAAATAGATGAAGGTCAGATTATTACAGTATCTGATTGGTGTTTACTTAATACAAAATAATCATGGAAGAATATAAAGTAGGCGAAGTGTTCCAATTCGGGAAAAAGAAACTGAAATGCGTCGAAGGATGCAAATGTTCGAATTGTGTCATGAGTGATCTTTGCTTTGAGGGGTGTGAGTTTATATCAATGTATGTCGGTGCGTGCGCAGCGAAAGGTAGAAAAGATCACACGGAAGTTATATTTATTGAAGTAAAAGAAGAGAACAATGGCAGTATCTCAAATCGAGGCAGACAAGAGAGGCTTGAAGAAACTTCTCAAGGATGCCACACGGCTTAAAGTCTACGAGGGAGAACCACGTGATTTCATGGGGAAAATGTACATTTCTATCACGAACGAATACAAGGACAAGAACCCGCATATCGTGTTCACTCAAGGTAGATGGAATGCTAATGAAGGTGGAGAATACGAGATAAGAATATATGTTCCGATGTTTAAAATAGATAATCATGATGTGATAAATAGACGTTATCTTAATAAAGTGTATATAGCCATTTACAACGCTATTAAAGATAGATTTGGAGATAATTTCCATTTTTGCAACCATCATTTAGACACGTGGACCCCGATGGCTAAGTTTAAATTTTATATTCAAATACCTAATTTTAAAGATGAGACTTAGAATAGCGAAGAAAGTATTAAACACGCACGGTAAAAATTACTTGAAAAGATACAGGGAATTGAGACAGCCTTTCAAGAAGGTAATAAATGGTTCAGAACGGTTAGTTTACCCGTCATGGCACGATTTACCGCTCATTAAAAAGGCTACTCGAAGGATAATAAGACAACATAACAAGTATAAATATAAAAACAATAACGATGAAGATGACTAGAGTATACAAGATAGAAACAAGGGGCAGCGTGATAACCCTGTACCGGAGAAGACTGGGTTTCCTGTGGTTTTCCGTCGAATCACGCACTTTTGGCTATTCTCAACATAGAATTAAAATCATGAAGGAATGGTTCGCAAAGTACGGGAAGGAGAATTTCATATCCGACAAGTGTTATTAAAATATTTTATATCTTTGCACCACGGCACGTGAAGGTGTGCCACGAAAATATTACGAACTAGTTCATTGTTCAGCAGAAATCGCCAGTTTCAAATTTGAATAATCAAATGAGCTAGTTGGGCTTCCTATACGGTGGCTTGGCTAGTAGTTTGATTGTTAGGTCTCTGGCGATTCCTTGCTGACAGCGAACGTTAAGCCACTTTTTTATGGATAACGAAACAAAACAAGTTATAATCGACATCTCGCCCCTCGTGATCAGCGAGAGGTTCGATATATGGTACTTGTTAGAAGTGCCTGTTGATCCCGCTCTGGTTTTAGAGAAATACCCCGTGTGTGATAATTGACGTACTATGCTAGATGTGCCGCATGGCGAGTGATGCAAGTTAGAGTGGCAACGTAGCGGCTTCTGGAAACGGGGGCCGCTTTTTTTATATAGACTAATTTTAAATTTATAATCAAATAAACTTTTGTTATTTGCTATCGTATAATATACCACTATGTGAAAGTAGCATTGGATAATAAAATAAATTTGCTATATTTGATAAATGATTATACATTTGCGCACCAATTTTAATAATATATTATGGAAAGCGTTGCATTACAATATATTGTAGATAATTGGCCAACATTTGCCATCATCTTCATCGTTAGCATCACGTGTTATCGTATAGCAAGAAAATTCACGAAATGGGAAGATAAGCACAATAACATGCATAATGACAACGACAAGGAACACGACAAACTTATTGAATTGGTTAATAAAGCTCTATTTAAAATTGACACCCTTGAAAGATTTCTTATAAAAAGAGGTGGGGCTGACTATGATGAGTTCACCAGAATGAATAGCCCTAGACAACTAAATGAAAAGGGACGTAAATTATTTAACGAGAGTGGAGCAAACGATTTCTTTGAAAACAACAAGCAACCTCTACTTCGTTTGTTAAATTCTGAAATATCAGAAATGAGAAACAAAACAGCATTAGATGTTGATTCTTGTGCGGCAAGGATATGTTTCAGTGTATCTAACAATAAAGATTTCAAAAAAATCAAAGATTTCGTGTACACTCATCCAGTATTTGAAGGCACGAATATAACCATTAACACTATTACTATGTTAATGGGTATCGAGTTAAGAAATGAATACTTGAAATTGCATCCAGAGATAGATCCGATGTCTGAATAAAATATTTTAGCATCAAAGTGATACATGAACTTTTAAAATACTGCCAATAACCTAAAATTAAAATTTATGGAAGAAGAATATATCGAGGATGATAGTATTGACTCTGGAATCTCTATTAAACTTGGGAAAAGAACGGATAGTTTTGAGATGCTAGAAAGATTGTGCAAAGAAGAAGCTGAAAAATTACGGGCAACCATCGAGGTTCCTGATCACGGGAAGGTTTCGGTTCCTTTTTGGACTGCTTACCAGTTCTCTGAACTTATCGGGGTAGCTTATTTTAGCAAGGACAAAAATGGAGAGGTTGTATACGAGCTAGATTTCTCTGAAACGACGTTATAAACTATTTTTATTAGATAATAGTCTAAAAGAAAGTGAATCAGGATTGCCGTCTTTAATTCACTTTCTTTTTTTATATACCAAAAATAAAGGGGCATCCCGCCCCTCTAACACGCCGCCAATCGTGCCACACTTCAAGTAACTGTTTAACCGCTTTCAAACGATAGCGAGCATCTCCGCTATGATTATAGCAGCGACCCCGGCGATACACTCGTTATCCAGCAAGTCCATTAAATACACTAAATTAGCATCGTTTTTCATGTGGCGTGTTTTTCAAGTTTCACATCTATATCTTTATCGTGACAATCACATATCAATCTCTTGATGGTCGGGAACATCATTTGCGCTATATCCCCGTTAATATAACAAGTCTCTTCTCCTTCAAGGTCTAGCCCGTTCGCCACGGCAACGTGCACCGACAAGTGATGTAACTCGTGAACGATCAGGTTAAAATACTGTTCCGGGCTTGTTGACATGGCGAACACCACCACGGATTCCCGGGAAAAGAAATTACTAAAAGTCAAACCGTTATTCACCTGACCCGTGGATAGATTCATGTACGCCCGCTTCAAGCTATAACCATCACACCCGAGATCCCTCAAGGTGTGCATGATCTCGTTCACGTGATACCTGGTGACGGGGTAAAAAGCGGTGACGTGCCACTTTTTACCTTTAACGGTGATATTTAACTCCTGCCGGATCATATCATGTCTTCCCAGGGTATAGGAATACCCTTGTCTTCTTGTTTGGTTATCCAGCAACGGAACACGCTTTCCGGTACCCCGTCAACGTCATCAATCTCGTCTTTCACCGCTTTACACAAGTGCAGCTCGTCCTCCACGCTAGACTTCCACCGGTCAGCGAGAATCATGTTCATCACGTACACGAAGTTGTAACCAACGTTGTTCTCCAGTGTTACCCCGTTCTTGGATAGCAACTCTTCCGCCTTGTCTTTAGAATACGGCTCTATGTTTTCCAGTTTTCCGGTGGCGTTGTTCTTTCGCTTCATCTGGCTCACGGCGTACTCGCACGCTCTCTTCGAGAACGAGTACCCGTAATTCCTGAGGTACGCTCTCATCTCTTGCGGTATGTAGTTAAAACTACTTAATGCCTGTTTACACATGATGGTATAATTTTAAGAGGGGCGGTTTCCCGTCCCCCGTTCTACATTTGATTACATGAAACGTGGGTCGTACCCCGGGAAAAACGGATCAACACGCTCGTTCATGCCCCCGTTCATTCCACCGTTCCATTGTCCCCCGTTCTCACGGTAGCCCATTTGACCGCCACGTTGCCCGTAACCTTGGCTACCGCCACGTTGTCCCATGCTTTGCCCGATCTTGTTCAGCAACTTGTTGCATCTCTTTATATGATCTTGCAATTCTTCTCTAAGTTCGATGATTTCTTCATTCATAACTTGTTGTTTTAATCGTTAAAAAACTCTTTTAATTCTTGTATGTCAGCAACAGTGAATTTCAAGCTGCCCAAATCTCCCACGAGCATATCAAGCATGAAGTTTTGCTGGAGGCTTATCACGGCTTCTCCCTTACCGACAACCATTTTAATCATGCCATGCTTGTATTCTTTAACGTCCATCTCTTGGAACAACCCGGCTAGAGTGTCAATCATGACATCACTATCAACGGTTCCATCCTCGTTCGCGATAAACAAGAAGGCGGTGTCCAACCACTTGTTCACCCTGGAATCTTCCCTTGATAACAAGTTGTTGAAGCCGTTCTTGAAAAACGTCCTCGCTTGAGCTTTTTTAGGAAAAATAGAATCAATCTTGCTTTCTCCCCACGAGCGAATGGCGTCTTTCACCTCGCCCTTGAACTGGTTAAGGTCTTCTTTTTTCATTTTTTACCTCCCTTGCTTGAACGTTTCATCTTCTGGTACTCCGAATACGGTATGTCCGGATACTTTTCCTTGTACTCTTGGAAATCACTTATTTCCTTGTCAACCTCCGAGGCTGCCGACTTGCGCAACCTTTTTACAAGCGTTAGATGCTTGTCAAGGGCGTCTTTCCCCTCCGGGGAACCCTCCACGACTGGACGCATCATTTGCATGTATTTCGCTTGCAAGATAGACGTGATGACGTTCTGGCTCTCGACGAATTCCTCGTTACCCGTCACGATCTCGAATTCCTTGTCCGTCATCCCGGACACGATACTATCGATCTCGTCCCAAACCGGGGTTTGACTTTGACTCGGGCGTTGCTCTTGTCTCGACATCTGCTCCTTGGCTTGAAGCATCGCCTTCTTCTTTTGCTCGATGGCCGCCTGCATCCTCTCTAGTTCTTGGAATTGAGATTCCATGTAGCCGGGAGATTGACCCAGTAACGGATCCCCTCCCGTGAAGAAAAAGTTATTTCCTTGCATGATTTGATAATTTCGTTTTACTTGAACGCTTGCGAGTTCTTCTCTTGCTTGATTGTTTAAGCTGGAGTGTTGCCTCCCGTCGTGTTGTTGCGAAAACAACAGTAGCTCCCGATACCGGTGATGGTCGGTTCGGTGGGAACCACGACAACACCTTCTACCATCTTGCACGTTTTGCGATCGGTGTAATTGATGCCGGCGGTGAACGCTTTCTCGATCTCGCACTGGATCAACTTGTCTTGATACGGTCTAACGGCGTTGCTGATGGCAACTTGTGCTTTAAGGTCACACAGCTCCTTGCGGGTTTCATCGTCCTTGTCACGGGTGTACTTGTACAAGCTAAACAACTCGGCGTTAATCCGGTTGTTAACGGCGTCAATGTTATCCCGGTTTGACTTGTACAACCCGAAATCGGCGTCAACCATCGTTTTGTACAGCCCGAATTTCTCCGCCACGTCAACCTCTCTCGAATCAGAGATAGCTTGCATGGATCCAACTTTCAATCGCCACATCTCGTTCGTGAGAGCGAGAGCGTCCTCGCATCCCTTTTCCCAAGCTTGAAAAGGCGTGGGTGCAACACAACCGGTAGCCCCGCCACCGTAAGAGTTAATGTTCACGTTACTTGGCACGCTTCCACCCCCGGCCAAGGATGTCCCTCCCCCAAGGATAGAACCGATCCCGCCGTTGTTGCGTCCCCACAAAGCGGCGGCACCTAAAACCGTACCGATGATTCCCAAGGTGAGCCCGGCATTCGCCCTTTCACGAGTTGAACGACGGTTTTCCCCGCCTTCCTCGTAGACTTTCTTCTCGATAATTTCCATGATATATTATTTTTATTTCTCCCACTATCGGGATTGAAACAAATTTCGGGAATCACTCGTTGCTAATTAAATTATTGGTTGCTACATCGTTGCTACATTGTTGATAACAAGTTGACAGGATGAAGGAATGCTTCTTGCGATCGTGCAACGTGTTCTTCAACTTGTTCACCCCTTGACGGGTCATATTAAGGTACCTCGCCGTCAACGTGTCGGAAAATCCAAGATTGAACAACAAGTTTATCAATATGCTCCTCGCGTCAACGTGTTCTTGCTTCTTGCTGTAAATTAACTCGTTGTATTCTATCCCGGTCCTGCTCTCTACTATTTTTACCACCTCTCGAAAAATTTTTTCCATTTTTCCTGTTTTTAATGTAACAAAATAAAAATCCCGCCGTAAGATTAACCGGAAGAAGTCTTACAGCAGGATTTAATGGGTGGTACTATTACATCAGGGAAGTGAGCTTCTTCCTTTTATATTTTTATCAGCTTGAGTTTACGTAGTATTTTAAGGATGGACGGCACGCTTAACCCGGCTAGCAGGATAACGAGCCACCATAACGACCTCGGGACACGGTATTTCTCCTTGATCACTTCAACCGGGTAAGGAACACGTATCGTGTCTTGACGGTAAAACGTATCTCTAGCGTACACTTCCTTGTAAACGGTACGCCACCTGTCTTTAAATATTGTATCCCCCTTCACGATCATGAACACGCTATCCCGAACGTGAACGCTGTCAGTCTTGAAACGGTCAACGTATTCAGTCCTCGTTTCAGTCGTTTTAACGGGGATGTACTTCACGCTCTTACAACCCGACATCAACAAGATCATTAAAAGTATCGTTGTTTTCATGCTTTCTATTTTTTACTTCCACTTTACAATACTCGGCGTACTCGTTGTAAGCCGCGAACTCGTCCGGCTTTGAATCCCTTTGTCGGAGGATGGCTAACTCTTCAGAAAGAGAGTATCTTTCCCGGATCATGCTATTCACCTCTTCATTGTAGTTAATTTTGGTTTCTTCCGGTATTTCATCGACTTCCTCGAAATTACCGGCTGTATCACCCGGTAACAAGGTAGACCGTTTGAAATAAGATTCCGTGCCAAGTCGATGAACGAACTTGCCGGAATCGCTATACACTTCTTTGCTCGTGATCTGTATCATGGTTTCTAAATTTAAGCGGTTGCGAATGTTATCTGTTTAGCGGTTGCGGCCTCGATCAAGGCGTGCCAATCTACCTGCCCCTCGTCTTGAATCTTGTCGTAGACATCTGCATGAACGGTAACCGTGATTGGTGATGTGTTGGCGGCGTTGGTGATCAGGTATTGCAATGATTCAAGAGAAAGTAATGGAGAATCAGGGAATGAAATACTAGCAGATAATTTATATAATAAAGCAGTTTCAAGTAAAATACATTGACTAAACGTATGATCAAAATATGATTTATCTTTTATACTATATACATATATCTGATTTATAATTCGTTTTAATTTTTTACAACCATGAAACGCATAAAACATATCATCAGTCCTAATCATTCTAGTTTCATTAATATTATTACCAAAAGATAATCTAAGAACTTCCAATTTTTGATTAAAAAAGAATGATTCTCTAAAACTAACTATTCTACCATTTGTTTGTGTAATACCCATATTAAATCCAAGATTGGTTCTAAAAGTAGAACTAGCAAAAATATTATAATAAGATGAAAGCTTATCCATCACATGAGTTTGGAGGTAAATAGTTTTCATCTCCTCCTCCGTTATATCCGTCAACCCGTTCAGCTCGTAGAATCCAGTTTGCTCGTTATACACGGCCCCGGCGGCAACGTACAAGGCACGGTTTCCTTGCTGGGTGTTGAGAACGGTGGTGAGGTCGTTTATACTTGTCGTTAATTCATCTTGCGCTGTCTTGATCTCTTCCACGGTTCCCGCGACGTTGTCCCCCTGCTCCTTGGCGTAATTCGCTTGTGTCGTGGCGTTTAAAGTGGCCGTCTCGGATTCTGATTTCAACCTGTTGAACTCGGTAACACGTCCTTCTTCTGCTTTTACACGGTTCGTCTCGGATTCTTTTCGTGATTGCTCGTTCGTGTCACGGGTGTTTTCAGCCGTTTGACGCTCGTTCTCTTTCTCGACACGGGTGTTTTCCGCTGTCACCCTGTTGTTTTCAGTTTCAACCCTCGATTGCTCGGCTTTCACCCTGTTATCCTCGGCGCTCGCCCTGCCAGTCTCTGCCGTTTCTCTAGCTTCCTCGTTGCTGGCACGGGTATTCTCGGCCTCTCGTCTCAGGTTCTCGGATTCCTTCCGGGCATTCTCGCTGGAAACACGTGTATTCTCGTTATTGATTCGCTGTTGCTCGTTTGCAGTCACCGCTTTATCAAGGGTATCCAAGGCATCGATCATGGCTCTAGCCGGCTCCTGTAACTCCTTGATTTGCTCTTCCGTGAAATCGGAATACTCGAAAGCCTTACCACGGGAAGGTTTGCCCGTGTCAACGTCACCGATCCACCAGTTGCCGTTCTCGCCGATAAACGGGGTTAAGCCGTCCTTGCCCTCTGCAACAACTCCCGTGTCCTCGATACCGATCATCCAGCGTTTCGTATCCGGGTCTATTCTCGGTGTCACCCCGTCTTTCCAGTCCCTGTTACGCTCGATAATCCCTTTCAAGTTGATGGACGGTGATTCACTCTCGAAACCGGCGTCTTCCTTGCAAGTCAAGTCAACGAGAATGAAAGCGTTGCAGAAGTCAAGGTAGAACTTGTCAATACCGGTCACGCTAGCCTCGTTCAGCTTCTCGTAATACAGGTGAACCTCGTATTGCCCAGAGGTAGCGTTACCGCCACCAACGAACTCGAATTCAATAATGTTGTCGTGTATCGTTAAAGGGGGAGATACTTGATAACTGCTGTACTTCCGGTTTATCGTCAACCTCACGTTTCTAGCGTCCGTGAAGTCCTCCGGCTCGTCGTTCAGCCGGTTCACCGTTAACTTGAAAAATATGTTTTTGCCTACCCTTATTCTCATGTCACATCTTTATTATAACGTTACTTCTTTGCACCCCGTCAAGCTTTAACGACACGTGAAGGAAATTCTGCCTCCGGTAAAGTATTGCTTGGTCGAAGGGGATATTGTTATTCTCTAACGCCTCTAGAATGTCATTCGCCTTCCCGTCAATACTCAAATCTGCCGCCTCGCCCTTGCAATTCCCCTGAATACTAATCTTGTCTTTCCTTCGGATAACAAGTGTTGTGTTTCGGTTATTTACACACCAGACAATTCCGTCATAATCAACTAAAGAAAAGCTGTCTTCTTTTACTTTCGTTTCATATTTGTTCGGATTGATGGTGATATGGTAAATTTCTTTGCTATTCCCCGTCATGCCTTTTATGTTGTATCTTCCAGCCTCTTTTTTGATATATTGATTTCGCATTCCGCTAAGGCAACACATGGCTTGGAGTATATCGACATTTTCCTTCACAGAAGAAATTATACTGAAGCTCTCGCAGTTCTCCCGTTTATCACAACTACCGTCGTAAAAGGAATAGTATCTAACCAGTTAGCGCAAATTATCGCTGCCTATATTCAGAATCCATTTGGGTATTATCTTGTTTGGGCCTATAATATCGTATATTTGCCTGGCATAGAAACTTCGTAAATAGTAATTATATACGCCATGCCTATCTAATGTCTTCGTGTATAACCAGTCCAGTTCGTGAAGCAAACGTTCCAATTGTCTGCATTTGCGTTCCTTTTTGAATCTGAACCCAAGAGCAACGGAGCGTTTCTTATAGCAAAAAAATCCGTCAGAGATAGCCGCCATGCACATTTTCAAGAGGAGCATATCCGCTTCGAAATGACCTTTCATTACTCCAGCGCACAAGAAATGCCTTCGCCTCCCGTATACGTCTTCGATAAGTTCTATATGATACTTGTCGTTGTCCGTCTTCAGCGAATCGAAATAAGCCTGCCCTTTGGGGGTAATATTTAAACTGCCTTTTCTAACATACTTATGGCTGTCGTATCGGACAAGCATCCGGTGTTGGTCTGTTACCATCATATCGGTATGCAATGATTGTATGTGTACCATTTTCCCCGAATGATGTCGTTTGATTATGCGCTCAATCGGCACAAGCTCGATGAATCCCGTATCCATATTATAGCTATACACGTTGTCACATTCATTGATCGTATTAGGCGTAGTCCAACCTCTCTCCGTCAATATCTCAGTTTCAGAATCAAAACAATGCTGGCTCGTTGGTACACCGCCCACCGCCTTGTTCAGCTCCGGACACCTGTATCCCGAATTAACATGGATTGGAACACCTAGCTTGTCCCGCAAGGGCTGTATCGTCCGGCTAACCAGTACACGTAACGCCGCCAGTTCTTTCTCTCCCGGCTCGTTAATTATTCCCAGCCTGCTAGCGGTATCACTTCTGGTGAACTCCTCTAGGGTAAAATTCTCGCTTAATTTCTCGTTATTCATCTTTAACCTCTATTATGTCCGCCTTCTTGGCGAATAATTTGAAAATGTTGATCTTGACCTTCTTCCCGTGAGCCTCGAAGTAGTTCCCGTAACAACTGTTTATCTCGCAACCGTACACCACCAGCAAAACGATAGAGGGCAAGATCGGCACGTCAAAAGGTATCCCGAAGGCTTTCCCCATCGCCCCGGCCACGAGTATCCAGCACAGGTAATCGATGATCTTGTTAGCAGTGCGGCGTATCGCCCTAGACGGGCGTATTACCTCCCCACGTGCTTTAGCCGCCAGTATACCGAAACGAAGGTCAACGATAATCAGTATGAGACCCAGCAACAAGAACCACTTCAACGGCTCCATGAAGTCAAGAAGGTTGCTCATGATCGCCGCCATGAACCCGCCTATCACGTTTCTCTCGTCCATGTTATAACCTTTTACTCGTTCTTGATATACTTCCCGTGCAACACCTTCCCCCACCAGCCAGCAAACACGCCGCAACCGAATGAAATAACACTCGTCAACGACACCCAAGCCGGGACTACCTTCACGAAAACGATCAACGTCACCGCCGCTAGGGCAACGATCAACCAAAAAATTTGCTTCTTCTTCATGATATTTAAATTTAAGTTATACCTTTGTCTCGGGGTTACAAGGTAGCCTCTTGCATAAGCGGGGTCTGTTCCGAGACGGAACGCCCCTTTTTTATTTCATGCAATCACGTATAGCGTCCGTTAGCTTGTTCGTGAAAAAATCGCTGTCAAGCAGCCGGACAAACAATTTCCCCTCGTTCTCGTCTAGCTCTACCTCGCCATCTGACTTGTAAATTTTCTCCGCCAGCAACTTGTAACCGATACCGTTCGCCCCGGAGTAAATTAATTCCCCTACAGCTTCTCTTGTATCCATCTCTTTCACCTCGCCGGAAAGGCTCGTGAGTTTCAGTTTCTTGAAATTGATTTTGATTGTTTTTTCCATGTTTTGTATTTTGAATTATTTGTTTAAATATTAATATGCCCTACCTGCTATGTTAGCAACAAAATTTCCCCCTCCAGACCATAAAACAATGTCCACGGCGTCACCTTTTTCTAGTGATAAATACGTGATTGCGGACCCGTTTTCGTTGTAAAGCGTGCATCCGTCACTTGGGTATAGTCTTGCAGAAGCATTATAAGTAAAAATCGATATTTTAATCATGAAAGCTTGTGATGCCGATGAATCTAAAAATAAAACTTTCCTGATATGAGCTAAAGTTGGTAAATACACGTTAGTCAAAGAAGATAAATTGAGCATCACAATTTTACCACGATCTATACGAATCGGACCGGAATTTGATAGTTCATAATACCTGTAATCAATTATAGCGTCACGAGAAACTATCAAACCATTATTAGCATAAATGGCATAATTGCGCCCGGCATCCGTGTACGTGTTAGGATGTCCAGTAGAATCTAATTTTAGAGCCACGTTGCATTGTGGCGCAGAACTAGCCCACACGGTACTAACTTCAAAACGAGCGGCTACGACCCCAAATCCCGTAGAAGAAGGAATGGTATTCACGCCTATCATGGCTAAAACATCATCATCTTTAAATTTAATAAAACTATCATATAGAGACATGCCTTTCGTTGGATTATTGATCGAACTAATAGTTCCTATTCTCCCGTTAGCTAAAGAGAATCCACCTATCTCGCTAGATTTTCCTAGTTTTAACAATTCTGAACCATCAACTTTCCCTATCAACCCCCAATCGCTATCATTGTTATAAAACAGGCTGATGTAATTATTCTCATCCTTGTAAGCCTTGAAAGACCTTTCCTCGTCTTTTGAAGTGATCTTGACACCCGGCCCAGTCCCGAAATCGCTACCACCGTAAATCTGCCCGTTTTGAAACTCGAACCCGCCGACAGAAATCATGTTAGCTGTGATAGACCCGGCTTTTAGAATGTTCGTTGATAACTTGTCAACCAGAGCGGTATCCGCCACCAGCGTCTCCACGTCAATCAACTTGGTGTTAATGTACGCCCCCTTGATTATCGTTTCACCTTTCGAGGCGTTCTCTACCATCTTGTCAAAATTACTATACCCAAGTTGTTGGGCGAGGTCATCCTTGGCGCTAAATTCTATATCCCCGTACCCGTCGGCGGTCAGGTCGAACGCCGTCATGTAAGCGATATACCATTCTAACGGGTCGGATTCGGTAGGAGCGGGTCCACCACTTATGTACACGTGTCCACCCACGCTAAAAGTTCCGGTTGCCCCGCAGACAACCTTACGAAGGTACGTCGTGTATTTCCCTGTACCCTCCGTGGGAGTTAGCCACGTGTCAGAATAGCCCGCTCCCATGCTATTGGAAGCTGTATTTATTTTATAACCAACAGGTATTTTGGCGATAATTTTTTGCACAAACACGGCATTCGCCCGGGAGGTTATATACTGGTATACCCCGCCATGCCCGGGTGCTTGAGCTGCTTTACACGTGACTTTCAGGCAGTACCCGGATTGTGTCGGGGCATCCGATGGCTTGGTAACTCTCTCTACCGTTAGTTTCGAAGCGATGTAATCAGGGGAGACGTTGCTTGAATTAGTGTATTTTGCCACCCCGTTTAATCCCTTCTTGAACTCCGGGTCAGCGTACAGCATCTTTCCCCCGTCCATGCCGATCGCCCCGGTTGCCTTGTCAGCTTGCGCTTTCGCCGCTGCCGCAATCGAGTTGAGGATAGTTTGACGGGCGGGGTAATATGCCGCTATGTTATTGTAATCTGACCCCACCGCTATGTTTTCCGGTGATGTCGCGGTGTACTTGTCTAAAGCTGCTATGGCGGCATCGTAGGCTGACATGTAAGACGCCAACGAGATACTGAACCTGTTAGCGTTCGCCTCGATCTCGTTCTTTTCCGCTTGTATATCGCTCTTCTGCTGCCTCAATGCCGTTTTCTCCTGCGGGGAGATATAACCGTCGCTGGCCCATTCCCCGAGGCGGTTGTTTATCTCGTCAAATTCTTTTTGCACGTCCCCAGCCGAAGGGCTCCATGAAGCGGGAGGGGTGAAGCCCTCGACGAGCATGATTTCGGTGAATTTTACACTTCGTAATAGTCCTTCCGACTGTATGCCCGGGTAAAATAATAACCTGCCCTCTCTAGCAGTAAAATTGTTATTTGTTATCAACAATCCCGAGTTCATGCCCGCCTTGATAGTCCCTCTTGCGTATCTTTGGGATTCAGCCAAGCTTGTGTCGTACAATCGAAATTCATACCCAGAAGGAATATCTCCAGAAATGACTTCTGCATTTGTAAATCTAAGCGAGTAAACCGTGTTAGGTTTAATCACGGGAACTTTTAACGTTTTATAAGTTTGACTTGCTACCGTCACCTCTTTCCCCCCGTCCACCAGGTTCACGTTACTCTGCCCGGTTAGGTCTTCCGTCGCAACAGGAGGTTCGGCCAAGACCTTGTTTCCCTCGTAGAGGGCGAGGGAGTAGATAAAATTCGAGTAGGTTTGTCCCGGGTTCGCCACGTTCCAGTATAATCGAGCGATTGTCTTTCCTTGTTTAGAAATATAGTCATAACGCTTGTAGACAGAATCTTTTATCAGAAACGCTGCTTCTTTTGTGCTATCCGTGTATTCAACAATTAAATAAGGTCTCCATGATGAACCACCACTTGGATTCCCCTTGCAATTTACAGAGATAACGTATTGCGTACCATTCTTAAAATTGCTATACAATGTTGTATTATCCTTCGGGGCTACAGAAATATATATACCATCAGAATCTTGTCCCCATATTGCAGAACCATTAGCCGTGTTGTTCATGTCCAAAAGTATCTTCCTGCTCACTAGGTTTACGGAGCCGATTTGCAAGTTATTAACGGCATCCTGTCCCCCGATAATCCCTTGTTCCGTGGCGTACCTGTTTTGATCCGCTATTGACGGGCTCCAGTCTGTTGCCTTGTTACCCTTCTCGTATTTCCAATCGGTTATATATATCGTGTTTTTTGTCCCGAAATGAATAATATCTGACCCTGCTTTAGCCGTGAAAGTTATCACCTTTCTTTCCCATGATGTCGTCACGTGAACGGTAGTTGCCCCGTAGTTTGAACCATTATAGTGATTCACTTGAGCGTCATATTCCTCGCTTCCCTTGACCCATAGCGAGAAAGTGTACTCGCCATCTTCTACCATCACGTGTGCGAATCTACAATTCGCAGAATTCCGGTTAAATTGCAGGCAAGTTTTCCCCTCAATCTTTGTTTTTGAAGCGTATGAACTGTCATAAAGCCCGAGTACATCCAGGAAATTCCCCCCGCTATAATCCGCCAAGTTGATTCCCCCAATTTGAAGGTTACCGACCGACTCGTCCGCCACCTTTTGCGCTATGACGTTGGCGAAGGCGGTACGCTCGGAGTAGTAGTTGGCGAAGTCTTGGTTGTACTCGGTCTTCTGCGCCACGGACAGGTTGCTGTCAATATCCTGCGCTATTTTAACCGTGTTCGTCAAGAACGTGTTCAGCGTGTTGTAGGCGTTTTGAAGGGCAGTTATAGAGACCCCGTACTTTGTCGCTTGCGCTTGGTAGGCAGTGAATTCTTTCTGTATTTGATTCCACGTGTCCCGTAGGGTGGCTTTCTCTTCCTTCGTGATAACGTTATCATCCGCCATCTTCGCCAGCCGGAGCATGGTGTCATTGAAAAGCTGCCAGTCGGACTGGGAACCGGTCTCGCCGTCTAACCTTTGATGGTTGCAGATGTACATCGAACCGTCAAGTTTTATCCACATGTCGTTGATGTTGTACGGTGCCTCCGGTAGCGTGTTTCCCCACGTGATGGTTGCTTTCGTCCCGGCTAGACCGAGGGCTTCTCTCGCCACGCTGGCGGCCAATGCCGAGCCGGAATCGGCGACACGTACCCATTGATATTCCCCGTTTAACTTCGAGAACTTGTACCTCTCCGTCACATTCTGCCCGTCAACGGTCAAGAAGTAATCGTAGTAATCACCGATATGTCGATTCTTCTCTTCTTCCGAGGTCCATTTCACCGCCGGCTCGTTCGTCAACGTCGGGGGGACCGTCCCTTCATGAGACATTATACTACCGTCTATCTGCCCCTGCAAGTCGGGAATAATTACGGAAGTGAGGTCGTTCACCACGTATTGAACCGAATCCGCCAAGTCTTTAGCGTCCTGTATCCTCTTGTCAACGTCCTCGTACTCGTCAAATTGCTCGAGACCTGATGACCCGGCCGTTATGTGAACCTCTCCCCGGATAACCGCACCTTTCTTCCCCCCGTGTTTCCCTAGCCACGATCCCTCCTTGTTGGAAAGGTCGAAACTGTTTATACCGTAATACGTGAATATACCCACCTCCCCGTTAACGGCAGATAACAACACTGCATCCTGTCGATCCGGGTTCGTCCTGTTGCCGAGTTGCACTATCTCGTCCCCCTCGGCAGGCACGCCGTCACCGTCCTTGTCGACCCGGGAGATGTCGATGTAATCGTCACCCCTTGATAGAACTAGCGACCACAGGTACTTTATGTTGTTACCCGTGAAGTTCTGTATCCTCGCTTGATCGTTCACCTCGAACTCGTTGAAGTCCTCCGGCCTGCAATAAACACGGTAGTAAGTGTCGAAGGTCTCGACACGGTCAATCTTGAACCCCGTTGCCGGGCTTAACACCATTATCCCTCCTTGAAACCTCATTCGCTGGATCATCATTTCAAGGACGTACATGATCTTGCGAACGAGTAACTTGTCCGTCTGCAACTCGTCATCGTTCACCATCCCGACACCGGCACCGAGAGGCCCGGCGGCGAAGTTCCAGCTCTTGAAAGAACGTAACAACACGTCACGAAACTCGGCGTTACCGAGGGCGTCTATTACCCATCCCTTTAACTTGCTCTCGAAGTCTGTGGAGGTAACGCTATTGAACTTTACGGGGTCATAAGTGTGGAGTTTTTGATCCATCCATAACGGTCTCCATTGATTGATGAGAACGTTGAATAATCTCCGCACGTCTTCTAGGCTTATAAGTTGCTTTAGAGTGACTTGTATTTGCTCGATTTGATTATTCACGTTATCCTCGTAAGAATACAGTATCTCATCGCCAAGCTCGTAGTTTATTTCATCGCTACTTGAAGATTGATTTATCGCTAATATGCGTGTATTTATACTATGCTCACCTACTTTTACTGTTATGCTGTCTCCAATATCTAAAGAATATCCCTTTTTGGTGAGAAATCTTTTACTAACTTTTACACTTGGAGCGTATTGTGGTTCACTCCTTTTATTTAATTCTTCTTGTGTCGCTTTTCTTAATTCTTCTTCAGCCTCGTCAATGTAGGATTGAGGCATATTTATATTTAGCAAGACAAAAACGTCCCCAATTCTAGGTTGCCTACTTGTGTTAGGCAGCCTGTAACCATCCTCTTCTTCTTGAACGATGATTTGTAACGTTTTATCAGTGTTATTCCAGCTATTATCAACAATTTCAAATTCACTTCCGGTTAGATCTCCTGTTTGGAACTTGACAATTGGCACTTTATCATCTGCGTATTGTTGGGATAAATCAAACGGGATGTCGAGTTTTAACTTCCATGCAACAGCTTTTTCAATATCTTCTGGTATGGTAACATCTAAAACGGTCTTGTTTATTAGCCTAGGGAATATATTATCATTCGTGTAAACACCCGTGATTTTACCGTATTTATCAGTATTTTTTTCTAATATATCATTTCCTAAATTTAAACGTTTAGGAGTGTCAGGAGAGACGTAATCTTTAGGTAGATTAACTGTTCCACCTTTCCCAATCAGTCTGGTGGCAATAAAAGTATTTTGCACTTTGTCAAGTCTAACTGAATATCCTCCTTTCTCCTTGCCGTATTCGAACACTACATCCACGTCTTTCCCGATACGGTATTTCACGTTAATACTAGTGCCTATAAGGTTCCATTCCATGTTTGCCGCCTCGCATATATCATCGAGAGCTTGGAAACAAGAGCTATTGTCAAATTCGAGATCGATAATATTACCCTCGTCAATATCCCCTGCAGTGTATTCTTGTTGATCCTCGTTCAAGGATAATATTACAAGATCAACGAATTCTTTTATTCCCCCGTGATAAGGGAATGTGGTCGCTCCCTCGTCTTTCACAATGGAAAATTTCAACTTATAGTCAGGAGAACGAAAGACAAGAGGGTAGGAGAAGACCCCATTACTTTCTTCCACGTCAATAGGGTCATAAATAGTGTAATGGCTACCGTCTTCTATGATGTAATCCCCTATTTTGATGTCAAGACTATCCTTTGATTCAACATTAAATGACACGTTATTATCGTGAGACATCGAACGTCTTATGTCATCATCTTCTATTACGAAATCGTGCTTCTTTACGCCTAGCCTGTATATGCTATATGTCTTCATTTGCATGGATAATTTTGCTTGTTTCAATTAGCTCGCACGTGAATTTTGCCACGATAATATCTTTCATGATAACATTCGTGATGGTAAATCCATTAATAGCAAAACAATAAATAGATCTGCCTCGATAATTTATTGTTCTTAGTCCAGCACTTCCGAATAATCTGTATAGCGATTTTATTCTTGATTTGAAATCTTCAAAAGAAGTTGCTACAACGTGCGCCGAAATAGTAACCTTGCCCTTGTCTTCTCCTCCTGTTGATCGAATTGTTCTATCCGGGTTTTGAGTCACGTCAAGGGATTTGAGAGGTTTAATATTAAAACTCCCATTAATTTTTTCAATGTATAAACCTAAAGATTTCCAAGAATAATCATCAATATCCTTGATCGTTGATATAGGTGGCAATGTTCCGGATAAATCTGGAGTTGGTTCAACGAATGAAATGCTTATTCTTGCGTTATTTTTGTCAATAGGGGTGATGTCTATGCTCTTGTTGACTTTAACATTCCATGACCCCCATTTACAGGATAGCATGGATAATTCAGGTAGTGCTAAAACGTAATTTTGTAAAGACCGAACATTTAATTCAAGATTCCCGATAATGTACCCGGTGAATCTAATGCTTCTTGAGTCAAATTGAATATCGCTTTCGTCTACATAAGGATCTACACCGTTTTCACGAGGCCAGTCAAAATAAGTGTCACCAATTCTTTTAGGAAGGTCAAAGCATCCCGACAAAGCTATATGCTTGTTGCTACGAGATGGTACGATACCAAAATCAGAAAGAGGTTTATTATTAAGATAATATTCAGCCATTCCGTCCGTAGATATTTGGGTGGCATGTAACATCACATGCTTCAACAAAGATATAAAATTATAGTTTCTTTCAAAAGAATAATATCAAAATTTTATACAGTATAAAATCATGAATCTTTCTTAAATACATCCTTGTACGTGAAATATTTTTCAGCGTAAGCTTTATTATCAAGAATGTAATCTGGTTTTGAGTCCCAACCAGATATTTGTTTTTTGTGCTTTTGCGACCAATCAATGAATTTCTTCGGGATGGATGATACTTGTTTCACCTGAATATCTTCTGCGTTACCTCCTGCCAGAATAGCGTCTTCCATCTTTTCCAAGTCAATCCTTGGAGCGAATACAGGTTCCATGACGCAACGACATTGAACGTGCCAACCATGCCACTTGAAATCCTTTGGATACACGCCTTGTGCATAATCACATATATCAACGAATGGTTTCCCGTTTAGCGTGTGATTATTGGATAACCTAATCCTGAATCCAACAATGGCGGGATTATCTTGATAGCTTTCCCATTCTGCACGTCTATATGATTTGTTTATCTCGTTACGGCATAATCTCATTGCGTTTTTATAACTTGACCTGTAAACGCCCTGCCCCGGATGGTACTCTTTTGCCGCTTTGCTTAATTTTAACTCTCCAGTTTCTGCGTCACGGACTCTCCTATAAAGTCGGTCAGGTTCTTGCAAGCACTTGCGAATATCACGTGATAACTCGTTTGCGCTCTTTCCATCTACAAATGCAAGTTGTAAGGAATCTTCGATTTGTCCTTTTATTCCCTCTTTCCATACACGTGAAGATATTCTGAAATCCTTTTTACTCATGGTAAAACTATCGAGGGATTTCTTCCTATGTTCAAATATGCCGTTTGCCCGTAATTTTTCAAATAGACCTTCAGGAATGATGGATTTAATCTCTTTCTCTGCAATTTTTTCTCCAATTTTCCATGAGATATTCGATGATGTAGTATTTATCACGTGTATATCATCAACAAGGCTATCAATGTGATTGCTTATAGCATTTGATAGCCTTTTCATCTCGCTTAAAAATTTTTGCTCCTTAGAAGACAGGTAAGACTTGATAAGCCCCATGTTAGAAATATCATCCACGAATTTATTGAAGGCGTCATCAATTCGTGTTGATGTCTCTATCTGCAACTGATCTAGCATTTTTTTTAGTTCCTCGATGGTGAGTTTATCTAGGTTCATTCTTCTTCTGTGTTATTCCTGAATTGCCCGAATAAAGATCCTGCACCCATTTGCTCGGATAACATTTGTTGTTTTTCCTCTAGCTCTGTCTTTATTTTATCTATTTCAGATTGAACATCTTTAATGTAATCGATCAAAGACATAGCCGTTTCTTGACTTAGGAGACCTGCATCTCTCAGTTTGATAATATCGCTTATTTTCTCGCTAATGTCATCTTGGAATGGTTCTCCAAATTCCGAATGGACTATTAATTTTTCCATCTCTGATTTTAGAGAAATGTCAAGAACATTGCCGATTATAGCTTTAATCAAATTTGCTTCCCTGTCTTGAGCTATCGAGTATATTTCTATATTTTTAGCTCGTTTCATGTAGCCTAATGCCATAGCTCTCCTTAACGCTCTTCCAGTAGGTGCCCCTGCGGATATTAACGCTTCAAAAGTAAGGTCTGGTGTCATTGACATTACCTTGATTACCTTGTCTAAATCTTCAATTTCATTCTTTTTTAGGTCAACGGCAGTATCTACTGTGAGGTATTCCATGATACTATCTTTCGTTGGCAATCCGACAGCTTTACCTCCTCCACTCGTGTCTGGATCAGGAAGGCCACTTTTAATGCTATTATTTATTTTTGCTTCATTTCGAGCAATCATAATATCTGTTGACATTTTCAAGATAGGATCCGCCACGTAGTCATTAACATCAGATACACGTGATCGTAACTCTTCAAGCCTGTCTATTAATGCTTGCACACCATCCCATGCTTTGGGTTGTTGCACATATATAACTGGTATTTTGCCAATATCGTTTTTCTCTGTTATAACATCCCAGCCAATATTCTTTTGAGTGCATCTGAAAACGTAATCTGGGCAGTAAATATCAAAATGCCGAACGATTGTATTACCTTCTTTCAAGTAATACCCATGCCCGAATGCAAGCATATTTCCATATTGATCAAATAAAGGTCTAATTTCGTCTCCTTTCGTCTTGGCAAGGACTTTTACCCCAACTTTTTTCTTTTGTGTTTCTGTGTCCATGTACACGTAATACAATTTTGCGGATTCAGTTTCACCACCAGCAGTTCTTTTAAATTCTCGCTGTGTCGTTCCCCAGCGAGTGTTTTTTAAAAAATTGCCGAACGCCTCAAACGCCCTATCCGTATTTATTGATGTTTGATTCCAAGTTGGCATCGTGCCATATAAAAACGCTAACTCGACCTCGTTTATGTGTCGCTGACAGGGGATTGCAAGTTTTGCCGTTATCTTGTCTGGTTTGCCGATTCTTTTCTTGTTTGGCCTTCGATTAACCTTGTGCGATGCTGGATCTAATTCAGATATTGCGATTTCAACATCCGTATCCCTACATTGGAAAGATTGTATGGCCTTGTTTATATCCTTATCCTTGATAAGTTCTAACAAATCTCTTTTTGCACCAAAAGTATTAAGGAACCAATTTACTGAAGAATTGAAAAAGTCTATTATTATCATGCCTGCCGTTGATTTTAGTAGCTTGCAACATCACAAGCTTGTTTCACAAAAATATCTACAATTTACAACAAATCAAAGTATTCATCCGCATTATTAGGTAATGGGGTGATGTCTTTATAATCAAAATACGCTCTCATCATTATAACATCTCTCCAGTCCGGAGAGCGACCAATATCTTTCTTTATTTCTTCTTTAGGTTTAATTTTCAATTTCCCGTCAGAGTCAACATCCCATGATTGCATTTGTTCAAGCTCGATGATTATGCATTCTTTATCATCTTCGCTTATTTCAGCCTCAAAACCCACGTCATTACCATTGACGTGTTCCGCTAACTTGTACACGCATTGAGATTGTAGATTCTGGTAATTCTCCCCATCAAAAGGTTTTCCGCCATTATAGAAACCGAGTATACGACAAGAATCAACTACACCACCGCCAACACCATCCTCGTCAGCAATACACCTGTACGTTGGGATTTGGTATTTTTGTCTAAGATGCATGATTGCTGATTGGATTTGTGTTGTACTACTAATATCAAACACCATGTAATCAATAATCACGTAGCCATCCCATACAAGTATAATAGCTTTATCTGACCCATACCTTGCTATATCGGCGGTCAAGTATCTTTTTCCAGTTTTCTTGGCTATAGCGTTGTTGAATATTTCTGTGATTGCATCGTAGGAGCAAAGCATGTTGGGGTTATCATCGTAATCCCAATTTCCCTTCCTCAGCCTCTCGTATTTTACCTTGTCTTTTGTAGATTCAAGAGCCTCCACGTAACCTTTATCCATAAACGGGTTGTCATCAACTAGACATGACAAATATCTCATGTATGAGGGAAGTTCATCGTTTTTTGCTGGCTTGTAAAATGTTGTGTACATCCAGTTTTTTTTCGGGTTACAAGAAATGAATATTTTACGCAAAAGTCCATATTGAGAATTCAAGTGCCGCCCGACACGGGTTTTAAGAGTATCGTAAGCACCGAAATCAATCTCTCCACCTTCCTCGATCCATCCCCCTGTATACTCAGATGAACCGTATCTTTCATACATGGGGTCTGAAGGTAAATACCGGAGGTCTAGCAAGTCAATCCTAGATCCGTTTTTGAATTCGATAAAATGATCTTGCCCGTTATAAGTAAAGTCAACACCTCTTTTAATATTATACATCGAACATACCTTGTAAAAAGTAATCAACGTGGTTTCTCTTAGGCTTTTTAATTCTTTACGCCCTATAAACCATTTTGTGCCGGGATAAGCCAAGCATGAAAAAGCAAGCCAAGTACATCCAGTCCATGATTTCGCTCCTCCTGCGGCACCCCCGTAAAGCAATTCAACTACATCGTTCCCAGTCAACACTTGTAAGGCTTGTTCTTGTTTTAAATGCTTTAACCCGGCACAAATCGTGACAAAATCAAACATACCACGTTTGAACATTTCAATCTCTGCAGATAAGAGCGGGTGATATGTTATCTTTTCAGCCATTAGCCTTTTTTAAAAGATTATAGTATAGGGTTAATTCTTCTTGAGATAGTTTACTTAGGTCGATACCCTCGAAAAGATTCTTCCCATCTTTCCCAGTGATTTCTTGCTTTACAGGTGCGTCAAAGCCTAACATCTTGCTAATGCTATCCAAGCTTTTCTGCTTGTCATATAACTTTATTTTGACGAATTCTTCTTCTACTGGCTCGTCACCAATTGTTCTTTTGATTGTTTTTGTTGACACTTCTTGTATACAAGCCTTATCATCGTCAGATAAAGATTCAAATTCTTTCAAGGTTATCCACCCGCTCCTGAATCTAGCGGCATTAGAGAAAGCAAGTTTCTCGTGTTCTTTCAGTACACGCAATGCTGAAATACCCGATGTTCTAGCGAGATTAGCTTGCATTTCTTCAATTCGCTTTTTAATTTGAGGTTTTTTGAGGTTTTCATATCCAGTTGCGTAAGCGGCAGTTGGATTATATCCAGCTCTAATAGCTGCTTGGGTTGCGTTGAAGTCAATACAATATTCGTAACAGAAACGCTCCTGTTTGTTGGTTAATTTAATCTCGTTGTTATCCTTCATCTTCCCCAATGTGCTCATGCTACTTCGTGTATTTCTTGTTCGAGTTAGTTTCTAGTGTTTTTAGTCTGTTGTCTATGCTCTTGAGGGTTGTCCCGATGCCATCCGTGTTGTCGGCAGTTCTTCCAGTATTTGAAGCTATCATGTCAAGAATGTCGTTAGATTTTGAAATAGCAGCTTTATAGTCCGAGTGTAACGAGATTAGTTCCGTGTGAATATTCTTCGTCACGTCATACTGTCCCCTCCATATACCCATCATAACAGATGCTGTTTCTTCTGTTATGGTCTCTGAAATCGCCCCCGCTTGACTATTAGGAACTGCTCCTTCCAAGTTCACCCCGGCGGCGTTTAATAGTTCATCAATTCTATTTTGAGCTTCATTATAAATGGTTTCGTATTTCTCCCTAAGAGTTTCAACATCAGACGCTGATAACGCACCATCTTTAGACATCTTGTCAAACTGATCGTACCATTCTTTCATTTCTTTATTTAGGTAATCTGATTTGACAACGTTTAATATAGATTGTCTCATGTAGTCCTCGAAGTTATCAGAAATGTCTTTAAATGTCGTGTCTGCACTTAAAAGGAAATCATCTAAACCGTCTCGAGCTTCATCAAAATTAATCCCGGTGTTAATCTCGCTAACGGTTTCTTTTAATTGATCCGCTTGCTCGTTTAATTTATCCCACTCCTCGACGATACTTTTCCACTTGTCCGCATCAGTTAAACTGTATCCCTGTTTCTCTAGCTCAATTAAAGTGGTGAATCCATCTTTAAATGCTATTTGTCCCCCGCTTAAAAAATCTTTTAATTGTTCTACCGTTGCCAACCCAAGATCTCTAACGTCAAGGTCGTTATTTTTTCCTTTTTTCCCTAGAATTTCATTCTTCCATAGCTTGCTATATTGTACTTGGATTAAATCTTGCTGAGCTTTTATAGCTTCTTCTGTTGTTAGTTTTAACCCGTTTCTTTCAGCGGTAGTTGCAGCTTTGATTAGATCAATACGTTTTTCAATGAGGTTATTTATAATCTCGTTCGTTTCCGCTATTTTGTTCGTGACCTTGGATAGTCTCTCGGAATCTTTTTCTGCTTTGCTTTTCCCCTTGAACATACTGAAGATCTTGGTGACAACTTGAAGAGCTGCGGATACTATTGCTAGGATCACGGAGGCGGTCTCAACCGCTTTAATTGCTTTGGCAGCGGCGTCACTCATCCCTTCAACTGATTTAATTGATCCAGTGGTTAGCGTGATGATACCATCAATCATTGATAATATCGCGGTGCTTATACTACCCGCAGAAGACAATAACTCTCCGGCAGTTCCCCCAATACTATCACCTATCTCTTTGAATTGTTCATCTACTTTAGATAACGTCTTGTAAAGTTCTTGCCAATCTTTTACACTTCTTTTGTCTGGCGAAGTGCTTGTCTTCTTTTTTTGATTGGCTATTTCTTTTTCTAAAGTCACTACTTTAGCTATAGCTTCTGCGAGTTTATCACCGCCCACGCCTGCGATTTGTAAAGATCCTAGTAATGCTCTAGCTTCACGTAATCTTTTTTGAAGTTCTTCCATTGAAAATGTGGCAATTTGATTCATCCAAATCTCGAATTCTTCATTTCGAGATGCGAATTCCATTGCTATTTCCTTTAAAGCTTCTTCTTTCTGGTAATTCAATTCATTGATGGCACTATCTATCTCGCTAGCGTTTGAAGTTGTTCGTCTAGATTCTAAAGTTTGCTTATCTTTAGCGTACTTGTCATCGATACTTCTCCTTTTGGCATCAAAATCTTGATATTGTTTTAGGAGATCGTCAAGTTCCTTTTTGTATACCTCTGCGGTATCTTTGTTTTTAATGTTTTCGGCAGAAGTGAAAGCTGTCGATACTTGAATGTTTTGTTCGGTCGTTAATTTCCCGCCTTGCTCTTTAGCCCATTTATCGGCAAGTTTTTTTATCTCGGTAATTCTTCTTTGATAGTCAAGATTGATTTGAGCGATCTCTTTTTCCGTACCTTCTTTCATGAGTTCGATACGGGAATTTTGGTTTTGTTCCTCCAGGGAAAGGAGTTCTTCGTTGATTTTTTTTACAGTTTCTAGCCTTCTCTTTTCCGCATCTTTTGTGGCTTTTGAAGCACCTGTTATCGCTTCTTTTTCTTTATTTAACTGATCAATTCGTTTTTGATAATCATTAAACTCATTGCTTGTGGTTGATGTTTCTTGAAGATCTTTTAATGCTTTAATTTCATCTTCGTACCATTTAACTGTTTTCTTTACTTCTTCACCACGTTTAGCTGCTTCTTCTTTAGCTCTTTTTTCTGCTTCTTCTTGGGATTTGATGTCAGAATTTATTTTGTTTAAGATGGAATTTTGTTCTCCTAATTCTTGATTTAATTCTTTGAGACGTTTGTTGGCTTTGTTTAATCGTTCCCCTCTATTTTTAACTGCAGTTTTATTTAGAAAATCGATCTCTTTCTTTATTGCGGATATAGCATTTTGAGTCTCTTTTATTTTAGTTTCGGCATCAGCCTTGTTTTTTTCACGTATAGCTTTGGCTAGACGATCATTTAATTCTATTAGATTTACGGTCTTCAAGGATTCAAGATCCATATCTTTAAAATATTGTGGATCTATTTTTCTCAGACTTTCTAATGCAAGTTGACGTGAGTATGTTGCATTCGTCTCGTCGCTCGCAATTCCAATTAATGTTTTAATCTCTTCTGCTTGTTTTTCTGCCTCTTTGTTAAATTTTTCAAGGGCTATTCTTGCTGTATCAGTTTTCTTTGTGAACTGGTATAGGGCTGTCCCCACCCCGACTAAAACAGTTGCGAGTAGTACGTAAGGATTTGCTTTAGTGGCAAGATTAAAAGCTATTTGCGCATCTTTGGCGGTTCGTATTGTTTTGGCAAGTGATAACCATGTAGATATAGTTTGAATTGATACAGATATTTTTTGTGCGGCAGCAACAGCAATTAGAGCCGCTTTGTATGTCCCGTATGTAGCTACAAGAACTTTTAAAATATTGATGACTGATTGATAATTTTCAACAATATATGCGGCACCAGAGATAACATCAGAGATAATCCCTTCATTGGCCTGACCTATGTTGTTAAACATCATGTCTAGAGCATCGCTGAGGTTAGATATTTGTCCAGTAATTGTTTTACTTTGATTCTCCATCAAATTGTAGAACTTACCTCCTTCGTTTGTCATTTGCTCGATGACTTTTCTCACGTCCTCGAATCCAATTTTGCCGGCGGTAACCATATCGTTTATTTCCGAGGTCGTTTTACCGTACATGTCGGCCAAACCTTGTAAAACGGGGATACCAGAAGATTGGAATTGCAGCATATCACGCGCGTATAATCTCCCTTGCACGGCTGTTGTTCCATACAAGAAAGTAAGACGTTCCAAAGGAAGCCCTAATCCTGCAGCCACGTTTCCTAACCGGATCAAAGTTTCGTTCACGTCTTCAGCCGCAAAACCGTAGGCAAGTAATTGTCTAGCTCCATCAGCTACACCTTTTAAATCAAATGGCGTTTTAGCTGCTGTTTCGACAAGTTGACTCATGAGTGCGGCTGATTTTTCCTGACTACCTAATAACGTTGTGAAAGCTACTTCTAGTTGTTGGAATTGTCCCCTTGTCTCGGCTATCTTCCTTGCTAAATCTATCGACAAGTATGCCGTGGCGGCTTGTTTCATACGGGTCCATGCTGTACTCATTACATTACCTTGTTGATCCGTGACAACTCCCATGCGTGTCACTTCTTGGCGGTATCTTGCTGCCGTTTTGACCAAATCGTTAATGTCTAATTTTGCCTGTATATTTAATTGCCCGTCTGCCATGATATTATCCGAATATGTTTTCTCCTGTTATGATATTATTTTTTTTACTCTTTCTCTTGCCTCTTCCGTGCTTACCATAGTCTTCTTCATCATGATCGTAAGAGGGAATGCATCCTAACAACATTTGCAGGTTCACCCAGCTTATGCCGGACATCGCTGTTCTAACATCCATGTGTAACCCCTCTATTGCAGCGTACCATATTGCCCACGGGGAGTCACTTTTGTTGGAGTCGCTATCCTTAGATTTCTTTTTAGGAAAATTATATTGGTCAAAAAAAAACTGGTATTCAAGCGATCAACGTACAACTCTTGTAAAGAGGTAAATTCTTTCTCTCCAAGATGCATCGTGATATATTCCCTGTTTTTCTCCCGGTCTTGTGGATTCCTGAACATGATAACTAACGACATATCTAGCATATGTTGAACGTCTTGCATGTGATTTAAAGTCGCTCCAAGTAAATCATATTTTGTATCTTCCTCCGTGATGTCATTCATCCGTGAAACTAGAGCGTCAATATCCAGTAATTGCCCGAACGTGAGAGGCAACACTTTAAAATTTTTTTGCCCTATTTTAATCACTGTAGGGGATTCATTCGCTTCTTCTGAAACTCTTTGTTGTACGGTTTTACTCATCTTTATTTTATTTGAAACGGGAAGTTTGCACCTCCCGTTTTGATCATTCGTGTTGTTAAATTACTCGGAAATCACCTTGTGACGATAATTACCAATAACATTACCGTTCTTGTCTTTATTGCCTAACAATGTACCGCTTAATGACAGCGTGAGCAAGCCGGATTTTCCTCTCGTACCGGTTACTTTAGCGATAACCTTGACGGGCATGTATTCCCATTGCCTTTGCGCATACCCGGCAACTTTTTTGTCCACGATTTTTATTGCCTGTAACGGCAGTTCAAAGGATGGATTGTTGACGTAATAACCGTTATTGGGGTCCTCGGCGGTTTCGTTCAGCTTGTCACCAAGCCAGTATTTTAAAGATTCAGGGGAAAGGTCGTATGATACGAGGTTGAACGTTTTGCGGCCTTTTTCTGTCGTTAATTGAAGCAATGGATCGTCCATGTCTTCTACCATGATGTCTTCAACGGTATCATCATCCTTGTCTTCTGTCACGGAATCAATTTGGATTAACTTGAAATCCCGTGTCGTGACACCGGATGCGAAATCTGGGAACTGTCCGGCGGTTTCTCCTGACGTGTTCGCGGTTTGGAAAGTGATACTTTCTATACCATGTGAAATATCTGCTGCATCAGCCATAATTTATAAATTTAAATAGGTTACTTTAATTTTAAAATTTCTGTAATAAGTTTTATTGTCATCCTTGAAATCCTCGTGATCAATCACGGAGAATGTGAATTTACCGAACGTGGTGAAATACTGGCTAAAGACATCTTTTTCTTGTCTGAATAATTGATAAACGTTATCACTTATCTCTTCGATTCGGTCAACATTTTTAATTCCCTTGTCTCGTTCTGGTACGTGAACGTTGACATTAATCTCTCCGTTGGCAATAACACTTTCGTGATCATTGTCAAGCGGTATTATCTCGATATAATCACCAATGTAATCAGGGTCACGGGTGTCTTTCCTGAACACGGGGACGCCATTAGTTTTTCCATTTAAAACCTTGTACACCGATAATTCAACGTCGTAATCTATCATTTGAATCCAGCTTTTTTTAGTACTCGTTCGATCATATCATTGACTTCTTTTTGCAAGTATTTTCCTGATCTTGATAAAACGTTAAATCCCTTGCTCTCCACTGGTCTTGCGTAATTCATCCCGGCTACAACGATGAGAGTGTACCCATCACCAGCGTTTTTAGCTAGTTCAGTGGCGTATTTTTCTCCCTCTTTAATTCCATTATCTCCACTCTCGCTTCCCCCGCTAGCCTGTTGAAATCCACCCCTACGAATTATTTTTCCGTCTTTTACAAGTATAAAACCAATAGAACTCCTTAAGTTGCTAGTCCTATCCTTGTAACTGCCATTTTTTTTAGCGTTGATTACGACTTTAGGTCCTATAACTTCGATGAAATTGAACCGAATCGCCCTGTCTAAATCTTTAACTTTCCTTTCTAAAAGCTGGGATAAAGACTTGAACGTGTCATGATCGTATGCTAAACCGTCTTTCATTCCACTTCAATTAAATAATCAAACATCGTTGACAAGCTATTCGCTACAGTCCCAATGACATTCTTTATCGTTCCGTCTTCTTTGCTCAGTCTCACGTGTGCCCCTCTACCCGGAAGATGGTTAGGATCAATAGATTTAGGGAGAAATACAGAATAAGATCGGATATAAGTACCACTTGCGGTTCTCGCACTTTCTGTTTCAATCCTGCAAGGGGATAGCTTGATATACGGTGCTTTATCTATTTCGTTAGAAACGACGGGAGATCCTGTCTCGGGGTCGTATTGTATTTCCCCGGGGTTAGGAACTCCCGATCCCTCTAAAATTTCTATCGTGTCATTGTAATAATACATTACCAAGTTGGAGTATAGTCCTTTAGCGTGTTATCTTCCAAAACATTCGGCAATCCAAGTTCGTTAGCGAGCAAGGAATACCACGTCAAAATATTATCCGTTAACCAGCTAACAGAGAATTTTCCTTCCGACACGTTTGCTTTCGGGAGGATGGAAGAAAAGCTATTGTACAAAGCTTTCTTGGCAACGCTCACGTCAACTTCATCGTCCGGGTTAATTCCTTCTGCTTGTTTTATGCCTTCTAGCAAGTTTGATATTTTGCCGGGAGACATGTACAGGTCAGATAACTCGTTTGATATGTATTCCTTGTACGTCATGCTATCCTAGATTATTTACCTTCACGTTTAATATGCCGTTGATTGAAGTGATTATCGGTAGAGCTCGAATTGAAGCTTGAGTATATTCTCCCGCAGCTTGTCCTGAAGATTCCCCTACAGTCCATTGCGCAACCCGAATACCGTTTGACATATTAGAGTATGATACGTTTTTCTCCGGGATGATTTCATTATCTTCAAAAGCTGTTCGAACAACACCAATTTTCCCAGCCGGGACAAGAACAATGGAATCCTCACTCACGGGACTTATGTTTTGTCTTTTCCCGTCTTTTAATACAGCGTTTTGCTTGTAAATGCTTTCAAAACGAGGGATTCCTAAGCCTTTAAGTGATTGATCTAATTCATCTTCCTTGATAGGGGTTGCCGCTTTATCAACGCCCCTGACGGCCAAGCGCAGGTATTTTGACCTGAGAATGTTATATCTCATCTTGGGGTGCATTAAAATTGCGTCAAATTGCATCGTGTCACTAAATTGCTGGATCAAATCAATTAAGAATTCAACAGGATCAACTTTACCACTAGCCAAATTCTCTTTTGTCCATTCGTATCCTGATTCAACTTTTATTTTATTTGATTCAGGCATCCCGTAATCTATTTTGTATCTAATCCCCTCTGGGTTGTTTAATTCATTGTATTCAACGATTCCTGCATTAAACAAAGCCGAGATAAATAAATATTCAAGCGCATCTTTCGTCCCTAATACGGTTTCCTGAACGGTTCCCATCATCGTGTTGATCAATTCCTGTTTCTTGCTTGCCTCGTAAGCGTCCCTTGTCGCGGGATCGGATGATATGCTTTGCGTCGCAAGCATGTTTTTGATTTCTCGTAATTGATCTGCATTCAAGATTGTTTTGTGCCCGAATCTTGGAATTTTCTCAGTGAATTTTTCAGCACCTTCCCATGATCGTACAGGAGTTAAAGCCTTATCCGCAATTAATGATGCCATGATACGAATTTTGTAATCTCCCATCAATTCACTAACGGTTAAACCAAACTGGGGATTTTTGAAATCAAAAAAACGATCAATATATGTCTGTCCAAATAGAGTGACCTTTTTTTTGCTCGCCTCATTAAAAACGATTTGCACCATTTTTGTGAGGTCTCCGTATATAGTTGATTTAAAAAAACTGTCCATCTTTAGAATGTTTTAGATAATTTAATTTCAGGGTTCGCTTTCAAATATGCGGGGAACCCTTTGCCGGGATCTTGAACCAGTGTACTTGGGATAGGGGGAATCCTTCTCATGTAAACTTTCCATCTATCAGCACCTCCGATAGAAGTGGGGAATCCATCCTCTACTTTCGTGTCAACGGGAACAAGATAAGTGAATGGGGAAATTAAAGCCGCATTGTTTGAAGTGTTCTCGATTACTTGAACAATCGTGTCACCTTTCGCAAGCCCGGAAAGCTCGGCTGATAACGTGATAACGTATTTGCCTCCTGATTTATCAATATTAGTGATTGTGGGAGCAGCCGTAAATGTGCCAGAAATTGTTTTCAACACTGATTCTCCAATACAAAAAATTGGTTGAATGTATTCATCACTTTCGAGAGTCACGGTTGTTCCTGAAACATCTTCAACGATAGCGGATTTTAGAATCCTGGCTAATCTAGTTTGTTCGTCACCAGAGAGTAGTGTGCCCGCAGGAATCCAATCTCCGGGATTAAACTTTTGATTTGTCGTGTCAAGGGTGAAACCGCTTACCTCTAGGTGAGGCATCTCTTCTGAGATCGGTCTACCCCCTTTAAAAATTTCTTTTTTCATGATAATTTTTTTAGGTTAATTATTACCCGAATAAGCATCTACAATGTTAGCCGCTTCTTGTTGCATGGCTTCGTTGTCTAACGCTTGCGGGTATTGTTGACCTTCCGGTAATCCCTTATCAATTTGATATTGTTTATAGGCTGTGAGATGATTGGTGATTCCATCGTTGTCTAAGGAATCAGGAATATTAAGAAACTTCAAATCATTCTCGTCTATACCCAATCTTTTAAGTTCGCCGGAAATGAATGATTGCCGATTGGCTAAATCTTTTTCTTGTCTGAACTTGACATTTTCATCTTGAAGACGTTCTATTATTTTGTCTTGTTCTTCCTTGTAAGTTTTAAACCATGCTGGCATTTGATCGGGTTCTTCTTCTTTTTTAGGAGTGCCCCCTTGAGATTTTTCCAGTTCGTCATATTTTTTTTGTAGTTCCGATTTCTCGGTTCTAACCTTGTCAATGTCGCCCTGGAACGATTTTAATAAGATTTCGACCCCTGCGATTGCAGTTTCGATTTGAGATTCTTCGGTAACGTTCCCGGATAGATATTCCGCCACGCCTTCGAAGGCTTTATCCCCGAACCCTAAATTCTTGTATTTAGTTTTCAAGGCAGATAAGATTTTACCTTTCATCTTTAATAATAAAAAAGGACGAAGGCCTGATAGCGTGTTTAACTATCAGGCCCTCGTCCTTGTTAGTAATTCCGTTCTTTAACACTAGGTTGCCTGCAACTTCACAGGCCTGATTGTATGACAAATATAGATAATTATCATGTTTAAAGCAAATATTTTCAAAGAATTAACCACGTTAATTTAAGAATTAAACTATTTTTTGAAATGATTTGTTTGCAAAAGAGCATGAAGTATGCAAAAAGTTTGCAAATTATTTTTATTGTTGTTGTAATAATATGATATTTAGCAGTATATGGTTGATTTTATTTTGCTTTGGGAGCAGAGGGTCGCAGGTTCGAATCCTGTCAC